>JANYEY010000092.1 GCA_025359685.1 Sphingomonadaceae bacterium
TGGCTGAAGCGGCGGTCAAGGCCGGCGTTAGCACTGTCGTGTTCGATCGCGGCGGGTTCCTGTTCCATGGCCGCGTCAAGGCGCTGGCCGATGCCGCCCGCGAAGGCGGGCTGGAGTTCTGACAATGGCTGACGAAACCAACAACGAAGCAGTGGCTGAAACGCCAATCGCAGCCGAGCATCCGCAAGGCGCCGAACCTGCAGTCGAAGCGCGTGAACCGCGCGGCGGCGGCAATCGCGGTGGCGGTGGCGGCAACAGCGGCGGCGGCAATCGCGGCCGTGGCGGCCCGGGCGGCGGCAATGACCGTAACCGTGGTGGACGCGGCGGCAACGACCGTGGCGGCCGCGGCGGTAGCGATGACGGCGGCGAAGAACTGATCGAGAAGCTGGTCCACATCAACCGCGTCTCGAAGACCGTAAAGGGCGGCAAGCGCTTTGGCTTTGCAGCACTGGTCGTGGTCGGTGACGGCAAGGGCCGCGCCGGGTTCGGCAAGGGCAAGGCCCGCGAAGTTCCTGAAGCGATCACCAAGGCGACTGCCGCTGCCAAGCGCGCGATGGTCCGTGTGCCGCTTAAGGAAGGCCGCACGCTGCATCACGACGGCAAGGGCCGTTTCGGTGCTGGCAAGGTGAACCTGCGCACGGCTCCGGCCGGGACCGGGATCATCGCGGGTGGCCCGATGCGCGCCGTGTTCGAAAGCCTGGGTGTTGCCGACGTGGTGACCAAGTCGGTCGGCTCGTCCAACCCTTACAACATGATCCGCGCCACGTTCGATGCCCTGACTGAGCAGACTTCGCCGAAGTCGGTGGCACAGCGCCGGGGCAAGAAGGTCGCCGATCTGCTGGGTCGCGGCGGCGCAAGCGTTGCGGAGGCTGAGGCCGCCGCTGACGCGATTACGGAGTAAGATCATGGCGAAAGAAGCCAAGAAGACCATTCGCATCAAGCAGATCGGGTCGCCGATCCGCCGTCCGGCCAGCCAGAAGGCGATTCTGATCGGCCTCGGGCTGGGGAAGATGAACCGTGTGGTTGAATTGCAGGACACAGCCGAAGTGCGCGGCGCGATTGCCAAGCTGCCGCACATGGTAGCCGTGGTTGACTGACCATCCATTGCAGCCCGGCCCGGTCCGGACTGTTCATTACAGCGCGACTAAAAGCGAAAGCGAGTGCAACACATGAAACTTACTGAAATTCGTGACAACCAGGGTGCCCGCAAGTCCCGCATGCGCGTTGGACGCGGCATCGGCTCGGGCAAGGGCAAGACTGCTGGCCGCGGCCAAAAGGGTGCCAAGGCACGTTCGGGCGTCAGCATCAATGGGTTCGAAGGCGGCCAGATGCCGCTCCACATGCGGATCCCGAAGCGCGGCTTCAACAACAAGTTCGCCAAGGACTTTGCCGAAGTTAACCTCGGCCTGATCCAGAAGGCGCTCGACGCCGGCAAGCTTGATGCCAAGGCCGTGATCGATCACGCAGCGCTCAAGGCTGCTGGTCTCGCGCGCGGCGGCAAGGACGGCGTGCGTCTGCTCGGCAAGGGTGAACTGACGGCCAAGGTCAAGTTCCTGGTCGACGGTGTTTCGGCCGGTGCCAAGGCTGCGGTCGAAAAGGCCGGCGGCTCGGTCGATCTGCCCGAGGCGGTTGCCAGCGAGCATGAAAAGAAGACCGCGCGCCGCGAAGTCAACAAGACTGCCAAGGCCGCCAAGATCGCTAAGTAACGCGTTTGCGTGCATTCCCGTCCCGGCGAAAGCCGGGGCGGGGAATGTGCGTTTGGGGGGTTCGACTTCGCCGCTTCGTCCCTATATGGGGGCACATGAGCGGTCCGGGGCGGACCGACAGCAAGGCATTTCATTCCGATGGCATCACGCGCGGACAATATCGCGAGCAATCTCAGTCTCGCCAATTTCTCCAAGGCGACCGAGCTGAAGAAGCGGATCTGGTTCACCATCGGTGCGCTGATCGTCTTCCGCTTCCTGAGCTTTGTGCCGCTGCCCGGTATCGACCCGTTGAAGCTGCGCGCGTTCATGGAAAAGAGTTCGGGCGGCATCCTCGATTTCTTCAACATGTTCTCTGGCGGCGCGCTGGCCAATTACAGCCTCATCTCGCTCGGCGTGATGCCGTACATCACCGCCTCGATCGTGGTGCAGCTCGCTTCGTCGCTGCATCCCTCGCTCGCCAGCCTGAAGAAGGAAGGCGAAAGCGGTCGGCGCAAGCTTAACCAGTACAGCCGCTATGGCGCGGTGCTGCTCAGCCTTCTGCAGGGTTATGCCGCGCTGCGTAACGCCGACGTTCAGGGCTTTGCGATCGATCCGGGCTTGCTGTTCTACGGCGCCGGCCTGATCTCGCTGGTTGGCGGGACGATGTTCTTGCTGTGGCTGGGCGAACAGATCACCAGCCGCGGGATCGGCAACGGCACCTCGCTGATCATCATGGCCGGGATCGTCGCGCAGATGCCGGTGTTCTTCTCCAACATGTTCAGCCAGTACAGCACCGGCGGCATCGGCGGCATTACCGTGGCCATCATGATCGGCATGGTCATCGCGATGATCCTGTTCATCTGCTTCATGGAACGCGCCACCCGGCGCTTGCTGATCCAGTATCCCAAGCGTGCCAGCCAGAACGGCATGATGCAGGCCGATCGCAGCCACTTGCCGCTGAAGATCAACACTGCGGGCGTCATTCCGCCGATCTTCGCCAGTTCGCTGTTGCTGCTCCCGCTGACCATCAGCCAGTTCGCCAGCAGCTCGATGTCTCCTGATTCCACCGCTGGCTCATTCATCATCGGGCTCAACCAGTACCTCGGCCATGGCAAGCCGGTGTATATGATCCTCTATGCGCTGCTGATCGTGTTCTTCTGCTTCTTCTACACCGCGGTGGTGTTCAATCCGGAAGAAACGTCGGAGAACCTCAAGCGCAACGGCGGCTTCATTCCCGGCATCCGCCCGGGCAAGAATACCGCGACCTATCTGGATTATGTGTTGACCCGCATCACGGTGATCGGCGCCGCCTACATCACCATCGTCTGCGTCATCCCCGAAGTGGTGATGGAACAGACCGGGCTGCGTTTCTTCTTTGCTGGCGGCACCAGCTGGCTGATCGTGGTCAACGTGACGGTCGATACGATCACGCAGATCCAGTCGCACCTGTTGGCGCACCAGTATGGTGATCTGATCAAGAAGGCCAAGCTCAAAGGCCGCATGCGCTAAGCGCAAGCTCGGGGGACGGTAAGTGGACATCATCCTGCTTGGACCGCCCGGGGCGGGCAAGGGTACTCAGGCGCAGCGGCTTGTCGCTGCGCACGGCATGAAGCAGCTTTCGACGGGCGACATGTTGCGCGCTGCTGTTAAGGCCGGAACGCCAGTCGGTCTTGCGGCCAAGGCGGTCATGGATCGGGGTGAGCTGGTTTCGGACGATATCGTCTCCGCGCTGATCGGTGAGGAGCTCGATTCACTGGCACCGGGTCAAGGCGCAATCTTCGACGGTTACCCGCGCACTGCGGCGCAAGCTCAAGCGCTCGACGGAATCCTGGCCGGTCGCCAGCGCAAACTTGCGCATGTGATCGAGCTTGAAGTGAACGAGGACGCGCTGGTTGAGCGCATTTGCGGGCGCTATACCTGTGCCAATTGCGGCAAGGGTTACCACGACAAGTTTGAGCAACCCAAAATGCCCGGAACCTGCGACCGTTGCGGCAGCCACGAATTCAAGCGCCGCCCAGACGACAACGAAGATACCGTGCGGACCCGCATGGCCGAATACCGCGCCAAGACCGCGCCGATCCTGCCGATCTACGAAGCGCGCGGGATTGTCGCCCGGGTCGACGGTATGGCCGACATCGAACATGTGACAGCGGCGATCGAAACGATTATTGCTTCCTGACCGATCGGGTAACTCTCACCCGGCAAGCCAATCCGGGGGGACCAATGATCCGCACAACTGCCCTGTTCGCCGCGCTGCTGCTGGCCACGCCTGCCGTGCCCGTCCGGGCTGAAGTCGTGGCCCAGTCAGACGCCGGTTTCGTGATCAAGCAATCAGTCGAGGTTTCAGCTGACCAGCAAGCAGTCTGGAAAGCGCTGATTGCCCCAGCGAAGTGGTGGTCGAGCGACCACACCTGGTCGCACGATGCGGCTAACCTCTATCTCGACGCGCAGGCCACTGGCTGCTTTTGCGAGAAGCTGCCAAAGCCTGCCGATGCCCCGGCAGATCAGCGCATCGGAAGCGTAGAACATATGCATGTGATCTTTGCCGATCCGCAGCGCGGCCTGCTGCGCATGTCGGGCGGGCTGGGTCCGCTGCAGGGTGAAGCGCTAAATGGCACGTTGACGATCGAATTGAAGAAGACCGAAACCGGCACGCGGATCGAAATGGAATATGTCGTCGGTGGCTATATGCGGATGAAGTCCGAGGAGATCGCACCTGCTGTGGACGGAGTGCTCGGCCAGCAGCTCTCCGGGCTTGCCAAGCTGTTCGAAGCAGCCGCGCCAGCAGCGTCGGCCACGCCGGGCTGAGCGCTCAACGCGGCGGGCAGCCTTTGACATTTGGGCGGGGAAGGGTAGTCTTGCCAAGCAAGTGCAGCGTGCCAGGATCGATCCGAAGCACGTCTTTGCCTTGCGCTTGGCGAAGCGTTGACATGATCCGCGAATCGCCCTAAGCGCGCCGCTCAACCGAATTACGGGGTAAGTCCGGAAGGCGTAGGCCCTAGTGCTCGCCAGCCGGGCTTTTTGCCGTTTTTCGCGGGTTGAGGCGTTGAGATAGGGTTTGCGGTTAGCCGTATTCGCCTGTGGAGCATGGAGAATTAAGTGGCTCGTATTGCCGGGGTAAACATCCCCACCAACAAGCGCGTAGTTATCGCGCTGACCTACATTCATGGTATCGGTCCGTTCAAGGCCAAGCAGATTGCCGCCAAGGTGGGGATTGATCCTGCCCGGCGCGTATCTGACCTGTCCGATCAAGAAGTTCTGCACATTCGCGAAACGATCGACGCAGAGCATATGGTCGAAGGCGATCTGCGGCGTGATACGTCGATGAACATCAAGCGTTTGATGGATTTGGCCTGCTATCGCGGGTTGCGTCACCGTAAGGGCCTGCCGGTCCGCGGTCAGCGCACGCACACCAACGCCCGCACCCGCAAGGGCAAGGCCAAGCCGATCGCCGGCAAGAAGAAGTAATCTTCGACAGGCTCAGGACGAGCGGGCCCACCGGCCCGTGAGGTCCACCGCCGTCCCTTTGCTTATTTGACAGGATAGATACCATGGCACGCGAACCCCAGCGCATTAAGAAGCGGGAGCGGAAGAATATCTCGAGCGGCATCGCTCATGTGAATGCCAGCTTCAACAATACCATGATCACCATCACCGATGCGCAGGGCAATGCGATCAGCTGGTCTAGCGCCGGCACGATGGGGTTCAAGGGCAGCCGCAAATCGACGCCGTATGCAGCCCAGGTTGCTGCTGACGACGCCGGCAAAAAGGCCGCCGAACACGGCGTGCGGACGCTCGAAGTCGAAGTGAAGGGCCCGGGCTCGGGCCGCGAAAGCGCGCTGCGGGCACTCGCCGCGGTCGGCTTCACGATCACTTCGATCCGCGACGTTACCCCGATCCCGCACAACGGGGTCCGGCCTTCAAAGCGCCGCCGCGTCTGATCACCCGTTCGCGGCGGGGTAGCTCGCCGCAATTCGGATCGGCCGCCGGTTTTTGTGAACAGAAACCACGGCCGTTCCCGCCAGAACAAACCCCAAGGGGAAGTCCATGACCGTCAATATCAAAAACTGGCAGGAACTTAAGAAGCCTAACAGCCTTGAAGTGAAGGCCGGCAACGATGCCAAGCGCCGCGCGACTTTCGTCGCCGAGCCGCTTGAGCGGGGCTTTGGCCTGACGCTCGGCAACGCGCTGCGCCGGGTTCTGCTCTCCTCGCTCCAGGGCGCGGCGATCACTTCGATCAAGATGGAAAACGTGCTGCACGAATTCAGCTCGCTTGCTGGCGTGCGTGAAGACGTGACCGACATCGTGCTCAACGTGAAGCAGATCGCACTGCGTATGCAGGGCGAAGGCCCCAAGCGCCTGCAGCTTTCGGTGACCGGCCCGGGCGAAGTCACCGCCGGCGACATCGCCGTTTCGGGCGACATCGAGGTGATGAACAAGGATCTCGTGATCTGCCACCTCGATGAAGGTGCGATCCTCAACATGGAACTGACCGCCGATAGCGGCAAGGGCTACGTTCCCGCCGTCGGCAACCGTCCGATCGACGCACCGATTGGCCTGATCCCGGTTGATTCGCTTTATTCGCCGGTTCGCCAGGTCAGCTACAAGGTCGATAATGCCCGCATCGGACAGGAGCTCGACTACGACAAGCTTAGCTTGACGATCGAAACCGACGGCACGATCAGCCCCGAAGACGCCGTAGCTTATGCAGCGCGGATTCTGCAGGATCAGCTCTCGCTGTTCGTGCACTTCGAAGATGCGATGCCGGTGGGTGGTTCGCCGATGATCGGTATGGCCGCTGCACCCGCCGAAGAAGGCGATACCAACCAGCTCAACCGTTACCTGCTCAAGAAGGTCGACGAGCTGGAACTGTCGGTACGCAGCGCCAACTGCCTCAAGAACGACAACATCATCTACATCGGCGATCTGGTCCAGAAGACCGAAGCCGAGATGCTGCGCACGCCGAACTTCGGCCGCAAGTCGCTCAACGAGATCAAGGAAGTGCTCAGCTCGATGGGTCTGCGCCTCGGCATGGATATCCCCGGCTGGCCGCCTGAGAACATCGAAGAGATGGCCAAGAAGCTCGAGCAGGAACTGCTGGGTTAATCACGGAACGGCGCCGCCGCTTCGGCGCCTGGTACGGGCTACCTGATACGGGCCCCTAACGAACGAAGGACTTTAACATGCGTCACAAAATGGGCGGGCGTAAGCTCAACCGCACTTCCTCGCACCGCAAGGCGCTCTTGCGCAATATGGCGGCCGCGCTGGTCAAGCATGAACAGATCACAACCACGCTGCCCAAGGCGCGCGAGCTGCGCCCTTACGTGGAAAAGCTGATCACGCTGGCGAAGCATGGCGGGCTTTCAAACCGCCGTCTCGCGCATGCCCGCATGCTTGACGATACGCAGCTGGTGAAGCTGTTCGACGTGCTGGCCGCGCGCTATGCCACCCGCGAAGGCGGCTACACCCGCGTGATCAAGGCCGGCATCCGCGCCGGCGATGCCTCGCCGATGGCGGTGATCGAACTGGTCGATCGCGACGTTGCGGCCAAGGGCCAGGATTCGGGTCCGGTCTTCTCTGACGACGCAGAATAATTCCTGACATTCGTCGAACGACGAATTGCAAAGGCGGCGGCAGGTTCTACCCTGACCGCCGTCTTTTGCATTTGGGGGAAGCGCCTTGCAGCGTCGAATGAAACTTCTGGCGGGGCTGGTCTTGGGCCTGACCGCCGCTGCAGCAACGGCTGAAACGATGAAGCTTACTTACCCGCAAACCCGCAAGCAGGACCTGATCGAACAGCAATTCGGCGAGAAAGTAGCCGATCCTTATCGCTGGCTGGAGAACGACGCCCGCACCGATACGGATGTGGCCGACTGGGTGAGCCGCGAGAACGCGGTGACTCAGCAGTATCTCGGCACGCTGGGGCAGCGCGCGTGGTTCGGGCAGCGGATCAAGGCGCTGATGGACTACGAGCGCTTTGGGCTGCCGCAGAAGGCGGGCAAATTCTATTTCTATACGCGCAATTCCGGGTTGCAGAATCAGGCGCAGCTGTTCGTGCGGCAAGGGTTGAGCGGAGCGCCGCGGCTGCTGATCGATCCCAATGGCTGGGCCAAGGACGGCGCCACCGCGTTAGATGCGTGGGAGCCTTCGAAGACCGGCAAGTACCTCGCCTACTCAGTGCAGGACGGCGGGACCGACTGGCGGATCATCCGCACGCTCGATACGGCCACCGGCAAGGTGCTGAGCGACGAGATCAAGTGGGCCAAGTTTACCGGCATTTCGTGGATCGGCGACAAGGGCTTTCTCTATTCGCGCTTCCCCGCTCCAGTTGAAGGGCAGGCATTCCAGCAGCTCAACAAGAATCAGGAAGTGCGCTTTCACCGCGTTGGCACGCCGCAAAGTTCGGATGAGCTGGTCTATTCGACGCCGAACGATCCCGACCTAGGCCACGGTGCCGGGGTCACTCACGACGGCCGCTGGGCGATCATCACCTCGACCCGCGGCACCGACAATCGCAACATGGTCCATCTGATCCGCCTCGGCGGCAAGAAGGGCTGGGCGGTGCAGACCTTGATCGGCGATCTGGAAAATGACTGGACCCCGATCGAGGGGATGGGCGACACGCTTTACTTCGTAACCAACAAGGGCGCGCCGAAGCTCAAGGTGGTGCGAGTAAACCTGGCAGCGAAGTCGCTGCTGTTTGAGGAGCTCGTCCCCGAACGCGCCGAAACGCTCGAACGCGCGCGGATCGTCGGGAACCGGATCATCCTGTCATACCTGAAAGACGCAGCTTCGACCGCCGAGGCGGTCACGCTTGACGGCAGGCCGGTGCAGCACATCGAGCTTAGCGCGATCGGCACTGCCTCCGGCTTCACTGGCGAGCCCGGCGATTCCGAGACGTTCTACAGCTTCACCAGCTTCAATCAGCCGAGCGCGATCTATCGCTACGATACGTCAACCGGCAAGAGCACGTCGTTCGCGCAGCCCAAACTGACCTTCGATCCCGGCAACTACGTGATCGAACAGCGCTTTTACCCGTCAAAGGACGGGACCAAGATCCCGATGTTCCTGGTCCGGCGCAAGGACGTGGCCGCGGCCAACAAGCCGGTGCCAACGCTGCTCTATGGCTACGGCGGGTTCGATATCTCGCTGACCCCGGCCTTTTCGGCGACGCGCATGGCCTGGCTTGAAGCCGGCGGGGCCTTTGCCATGGCCAACCTGCGCGGCGGCGGCGAATACGGCAAAGCTTGGCACGATGCCGGGCGGCTAAACAACAAGCAGAACGTGTTCGATGATTTCATCGCGGCGGGTGAATACCTGATCGCGCAAGGCATCACCCCCAAGGCCGGGCTAGCGGTACAAGGCGGCTCCAACGGCGGACTGCTGATCGGCGCCGTGGTCAACCAGCGGCCTGACCTGTTCGCAGCGGCCAATGCGCAAGTGGGCGTGATGGACATGCTGCGCTTCGACCGCTTCACCGCCGGGCGATACTGGGTGGACGATTATGGCTATCCGGCAAAGGAGGCCGACTGGCGGGTGCTGCGCGCCTATTCGCCGTACCACAACATCAAGCCCGGCGTGGCCTATCCGGCGATGCTGGTGACGACCGCCGATACCGATGACCGCGTAGTGCCGGGGCACAGCTTCAAATACACCGCCGCGCTGCAAGCCGCCGATCCGGCTGGCAAACCGCACCTGATCCGCATCGAAACCCGCGCCGGTCACGGGGCGGGCAAGCCGACCAACAAGGTGGTTGCGGAAGGTGCCGATACGCTGGCATTCCTGGCCCGGTGGACTGGGCTGGGAACGCCGAACTAGTCGGCGTTGCGGTAGTAATAGAGCGGCCAGAGCAACAGCTGGCTGACGCTGCGCGGTTGCACCTCAAGCCCGGTAGGGGGAAAGCCATCGGGCCGGTGATAGCTGCCTGAGATGACGTCCCAGATCGGAAACAGTGCGGCAAAGTTGCTGTTGAAATGGGCGGGTTGGCTGGAATGATGACGACGATGGTAAGCTGGACTGTTGATCAGCCATGACCAGCGGCCAAGATCGATCTTGAGCCGCGAATGGGTGATGAAGTTCCACAGGCTGAGCGTCGCATAGACCGCGATCGCGGCCGGGGTCGGCGTGATGATCATCGCCGCAACCGACCAGACTGTGATCGTCTTGAACAGGGGTTCGGCCCAGAAATGCCGTGACGTCGTCAACGCGGACATCTCCGGATCGGAATGATGCAGCGAATGCATCGCCCACAGCAATGGGATTTTGTGCTGCATCCGGTGGAACATGTATTCGGCCAGATCGTACACCAGAATGAACAGTACCACCGCCAGCCAGCCGGGAAGTTGAGCCACGTCGAGCAACGACGCGCCCTGCCAGCCTCTGACCAACTGAACGACAGTAATGCCGGCGAGGAGGTAGATTGCCCAGGCCGCCAGGTTGATCAGCCAGTCGGTGCGCGGCGCGCGGGCGAGCCGCTCCACCACAACCACAGCAAGTGCGGCTCCAAAAACGGGGATCTGATGTGTCAGCCAATCCATATCGCCTGAACTAGTCCGCGCATGGTTAACATCGTGCAAACTCCCGTTCAGAAAAGCAGCCCATTTTATGAACAGTTCCTGTCACGACAGTTCAGGCTCGTGCCAGCGCCGAATCGGTAGAACGTCCTCAACAAGCCCGGGCAGAACCGCCGGGGCATGCAAAGGATGAAGACCACGAAGACAGTTTCCAAAGCCCTGCTCGGAACCATCGCGGCTGGCGCGATGGTTGCTTCTTCGGCCACTCCGGCATTTGCCGACCACCGCGACCGCGACGGCATTTCTGCCGGTGACGTGATCGCCGGCGCGTTGATCATCGGCGGGATTGCGGCGGTTGCTTCGGCCGCGAGCAAGAACAACCGCAGCTATAACAACGACTATGCCTATGGCCGGGCCGGTTACAACAACAGCTACGACAACGGCGGCTACAACAACAACGGTTATAACAACGGCGGCTACAACGGCAACGGTTACGATCGCTACCAGTACCGGGTGAACCCGCGCCAGGCGGTTGAGCAGTGCGTTGCTGCAGCCGAGCGTTATGCCTCGAGCCGCGGTATGCGCGCGGACGTGACCGACATTCGTGAGGTCAAGGACACGCGTTATGGCTTTCAGGTCAAGGGCCGCATCGCGGTTCAGGGCGGCTGGAACCGCGGCGGCAACAACCGCTACGGCGAGGGTTGGGGCGGCGACTATCGCGGCTACAACGATAACCTGCGCGGCTACAACGATAACCTGCGCGGCTACGACAGCGGTTCGTTCAAGTGCAAGTACGAACAGAATCGGAACACCGATCTCGACATCGACGGCATCCGCGGGTTCTGATCCGCGCCATTGAGGTCACCGACGGGCGGTTCAGGCTTGGGAAAGTCTGGGCCGCCTAGTCGTATCGGCAAGGCGGACCGCGCGTGGCGCGCTGGTCCGCGGGAGGGCAGATCGATGATTGGCAAGAAATCGCGTTTCGCGAGCGTAGTTGCAGTAGCCGCCGCCGCCTCGCTGGCGGCAACGCCTGCAGCCGCACAGGGCTGGGGTGGCGGTTGGGGCGGTCACCGCCACCATGATCACATTGACGCGGGCGACGTAATCGCCGGCGTGCTGATCATCGGCGGAATTGCCGCAATCGCCAGCGCGGCGAGCAAGAGCAAGCGCGACAGCCGCGATGACGGCTACCGCGGCGGTTATCCGGGTCAGCGCCCGGGCAGCAATTACGGCAATGACAACGACCAGCAATGGCAGCAGAACGGCAGCGTCGACAGCGCCGTGAACCGCTGCAGCAACGAAGTGTCGCGCGGTTCGGGCCGCAAAGTCAGTGTCGAGACGATCAACCGCGATGGCGATGGTTGGCGGGTTGAAGGACGCACCGGCGAAGGCGGCAACTTCACCTGTTCGGTCGATGCCAGCGGTCAGATCCGCAACGTTCAGGTGGATGGCCGCGCTTACTAGGGGAACCCTAGTGCAAGCGTGACTTCGGGAACATCCAGCGCTGTGACAGGCGCGGGGCGAAGGGCTTCCATGCGCCTTCGGGCTGCTTCAACCGATCAGCGAGTGCGACCATCACGCTGGGATTTACCCCCAGCCCGACATGGCTGGCCACGACCTCAATATTCTCGGTCTGGCTGTTGTCAGCCTGCGGATGCTGCACCGAACCGCGCCAGTGGACGATCCCGTCGGTCTTGGTCAGGATCGACGTGGTTGGCACCAGCGGGGCCTTTTCGAGGCCGGTGAAATGGCCCTGCTTGACCGGTTCGGGGTCCTTGCCGTTGAAGTATTCGAACAGCCGCGAGGCGTTGGTATGGCGCCGGTCGTCATGGATCGGGCTGCCCAGCGAGATCACCTGACGGACCGCTTGCGGTTGCAGCTTGGCGAGTTCGCGCGCGAACACTCCGCCCAGGCTCCAGCCGATGATCGAAACCTTGCGGCCGCTTTCCTGGTGGATCTTGAGCAGCAGGGCTTCCATTTCGTGGACGCGCTGCAAATCGACGCGGACGTTGCGGCCAAGATCCCAGCCATAGCTGGCGTAACCCAGGTCATCGAGCAGGCGGCGCATCGGTTTGGTCGAGCTGTCTGAAGCCATGAAACCGGGCAGCACTAGCACCGGGTGGCCATCGCCTTTGGGCAGCAGGCCGAGGATCGGACGGGTGGCGATGAAAGCGGCAAGTTCGAACACCGCGCGCCCTTCGGCCAGCGCCAGCAGCCGGTGGGGCGGGCGCGCTTCGATTTCAAGCGCATCGCGTGCGGCGGTGGTTGCAGTCATTTCTTCGCGGCCTTTCGAGGTTTGTCGGCTGATTTCTTTTTGCCTGCAGGCTTAGCCTTGGTTGTCGAAGTAACCGGTTGTGCCGGTTTTGGTTCCTTGACCGGCGCAGCTGCAGGCGGCGTCTCTGCCAGTGCGGCACGAGCAGCATCGCGCAGTTCGTCGAAGCTTTCCTGAATGCAGTCTGCGTAAAATTCCGGATCGGGCATCAGCTTGCGGTCGGCGGTGAAGGCGATTGTCGCCTCCTTGACGTAGCTTTGGACCACGTGGCCCAGCCCCATTCCATCAGTCAGGCAAACGAGCCCCATCATGCTTTCAAGCCGCGCCCCGGTCGAATAGATCGGTACCGGCGGGCCGGGGACGTTGGTGACCACGGTGGTAAACGGCGGACCCATCCGGTCAGCCAGCCCCAGCCGGGTATAGAGCTGCGCGCCCAGCGCCATGAACAGCGCGGGGCTGACCTTGCTCATCTCGGTCATGTTGCGGGCGCCGATCGCGTCGGTCATCGCCTTTGAATTGACCGTCTGCGAATTGACATAAGCCAGCCGTTCGAGCGGATCCGCCAGATGCGTGCCAAGCGGGGCGATCATCGCCGCGACCTGGTTGCCCATGTCGCCCTTTTCATCGCTGCCACGCACCGAGATCGGCGCCATCGCGGTCAACGTGCGGTCAGGCAGGTCGTCCTTGCTCAGCAGATACTTGCGCATCGCTCCGCCGACGATGGCGAGGAATACGTCGTTGACCTTGGCCCCGGCAACCGCTTGGCGGATCATCTTGATATCGGCGAGCGGCACGCTGCGCCCCTCAACCACCCGGTTGGGCGATAGCGAAGCGTTGAACCGCGTGCGCGGGGCGAGCATTTCGCCGTGGAGCTTGAAATCCTTGCTGATCAGACCCTTGATCGTCCGCGCCAGCCCCGGCATCGCCTTGGCCGCCACGTCGATCTGGCGCGCCGGATTGGCGAGGTTGTTCATCCAGCTCTTGGTCATGAGCTCGGCGAAATTGGGCGGATCTTCGCCTACCCAGGTATCGGGCTCATTGGGCGGCGGGGCATGCGGATCGAGCGTGTGGAGCGCTTCCATCAGGTCGATACCAGACATCCCGTCGATTGCCGCGTGGTGGACCTTGGTGACCATCGCGAAGCTGCCCGGGGCGACACCAGGAATATTGTCGAGCCCCTCGATAACGGTGAATTCCCACGGCGGGCGGGTCAGATCGAGCGGGCGCGCGAAAATCCGTGCAGCCTGGATGCACAACTGGCGCCAATCGCCGGGCTTGGGCAGCGCGAGGTGGCGGACGTGGTATTCAAGATCGAAGTCCTTGTCCTCGATCCAGTACGGATAATCGAGGTCGAACGGCACTTTCACGAGGCGCTGGCGCATGGTCTTGGACAGCTGCATCCGGCTGGCGAAGAAGCGGAGGATATCCTTGTAGCGAACGAACCCTCCGGGGGCGGTTTCCGGATTGTAGATCAGAATCGAGCCGATGTGCATGGGGGAGTTGCGCGTTTCCAGCGCAACAAACGATGCATCCATGCCCTGGAGCTGTCTCAATCCATCACTCTCCCACGCTTTGCCCGATATATTCCGGACTTGTGCGGTGCAGCGTAACACAAAGCGACATGCCGTCAACAAGCGGCTTCCGTGCCCTCGCCGAGGGCTGTATCGCTGCACATATGACCAAAGCCGGCCGCCCCGATTTGCCTAACGGTTCCGACCGGTTCCATGAGGACAAGGCGACCTACACGATGAAGGGCAGCCAGCCGGACCTTGAGACCGGGATTGCCGCGATCCGCGAGGTGCAGGAAACGCTGCGGCCCAAGCCCGGGGTTTACCGCATGCTCGATGCGCGCGGCGATGTGCTTTATGTGGGCAAGGCGCGCGCGCTGAAAAACCGCGTGGCGAACTATCTTCAGGTCGAGCGGCTCCCGCTGCGGCTCAAACGCATGGTCAGCCAGACCCGGGCGATGACCATCGTCACCACCAATTCGGAAGCTGAGGCGCTGCTGCTTGAAGCGCAGCTGATCAAGCGCTTCCGCCCGCCCTACAACGTGCTGCTGCGCGATGACAAAAGCTTCCCGTTCATTCTGCTGCGCGCCGATCATGATTTCCCGCGGATCAGCAAGCACCGCGGCGCGCGGCGGGCCAAGGGCAATTATTACGGGCCGTTTGCGAGTGCCGGATCGGTCAACACCACGATCAATGCGCTGCAGAAACTGTTCCTGCTGCGGTCTTGCACCGACAGCTTCTTCAGCCGCCGCGACCGGCCGTGCCTGCTTTACCAGATCAAGCGCTGCTCGGCCCCGTGTGTCGGGCGGATCGACGCGGCGGGCTATGCCGAGCTAGTCGGCGAGGCCAAGGACTTCCTCGGCGGCAAGAGCAGCGCAGTGCAGGCCAAGCTGGGCGGGCAAATGGAAGAGGCCGCGACTGCGCTCGATTTTGAACGCGCCGCGATGCTGCGCGACCGGCTGCGCGCGGCGACCTTTATCCAGGGCAGCCAGGCGATCAACGCCGAAGGGCTGGGCAGCGCCGACATCTTCGCGGTCGCCTGCCGCAACGGCCAGTTCGGGGTGCAGGCGTTCTTCATCCGCGGCGGTCAGAACTGGGGCCACCGCGCATTCTTCCCGAGCCACACCGACGGGCTGACTGAGGAGGAGGTGATGACCAGCTTCCTCGCCCAGTTCTACGAGGAAGTGCCGCCGCCGCGCACGATCCTGCTCGACCGCAAGCTGCCCGAGGCCGAGCTGCTGGCGGAGGCGCTGGCGGTAGCGGCGGGCGCCAAAGTCGAGATCCTGGTCCCCCAGCGCGGTGACCGCTTGCAACTGGTCCGGCAGGCCACTCGCAATGCCGAAGAGGCGCTGGAACGCCGCCAGGCCGAGAGCGGGGCGAAGAGCAAGCTCAACCGCGAACTGGCCGAATTCCTCGAACTGGCCGAACCGCCGAGCCGCATCGAGGTTTACGATAACAGCCATATCCAGGGCACTGCGGCGCTCGGCGCGATGATCGTCGCCGGGCCCGACGGGTTCATCAAGGGCCAGTACCGCAAGTGGAACATCAAAACCGCGCAGACCAACGATGATTTCGGGATGATGCGCGAGGTGTTCGGGCGGCGGTTCGCGCGCGCGCAAGAGGAAGACCCGGACCGCGATAACGGCATGTGGCCCGACCTCGTCCTGATCGACGGCGGCAAGGGCCAGATGTCGGCGGTCAAGGACGCGCTTGAAGAGCTAGGGATCGAGGACGTGCCGCTGATCGCCATCGCCAAAGGCCCCGGTCACGGCAGAGAAGGCCGCGAGGTGTTCCACTTCGCCGACGGGCGCGACAAAATGCTCCCCGAAAACGCGCCTTTGCTGTTCCACCTCCAGCGCTTGCGCGATGAGGTCCACCGCTTTGCCATCGGCGCCCACCGCGACAAGCGCAGCCGCGCGATTACGGCGTCACCCTTGGACGAGATTCCGGGCATCGGCCCGGCGCGGAAACGCGCGATGCTGCTGCACTTCGGCACCGCGAGCAAGGTCCGGGCGGCGAGTCTGGAAGACCTGCAACACGCCCCGGGCGTAAGCGCGGCGGTGGCGCAGACGGTGTATGACTTCTACCATCCGGGAGGGTAAGTTCAGCGGTGTTGATTCAGGCCAGATGCCGGTCCATAGCTGGTTAGCCTATTAGCTCATTCCGCCCGTATTTTGAGAGACATATCCTCATGCCTTGGTTCGCGCTGTGACGGAGCAATGGAGCGAACCGCACCTCCGACTGGCGGTGAAAGCAGCGTGCGTTGCACTGTGGTCGTGGAATGTCGATGACGATGCCTTTCACATGGATGAGCGCGGGTATGAGCTCTGGGATGTGCCGTATGCGCAGTCAGTCCGGTTTGAAGACCTGTCGGCCAACATTCACCCCGCAGACCGCGACAGGGTCAGAGCCGCCTTTCAGGCGACGCGTTCAGCGGACGGTTCTTACGAAATCGACTTCCGCATAATTGTGCACGATGAAATTCGCTGGGTTTCGGCGCGGGGCCAAGGCGCAGATGTTGGCATCATCGATCGCACCATGTTTGGCGTGTTCCTTGACGTAACCGGCCGGAAGCAAGCCGAAGAAGGCAGCGAGTTGCTGGCCGGCGAAATGAGCCATCGGGTCAAGAACCTGCTCACGATTGCGTCAAGCTTGACCGCATACACGTCCCGCTCGGCGAAATCTGTCGAGGACATGGCGGATGAACTTATTCGCCGGTTGTCGGCCTTGGGACGCGCCCATGACATGGTCAGGCCGCTTCCCGGCACGCAGGGAACGACCGCGCTTCTGGGTGATTTGCTAAGCGTTCTGGTGTCGCCGTACGACGCCCAAGGTGCTTTCAGCGGGCGGATTCGCGTCGCGGTTCCGAGAATGGGCGTTGGCGAAAAATCCGCCACAGCACTTGCGATGATTTTTCACGAACTCGCTACGAACTCTGCCAAGCACGGCGCGCTTTCGAGCATTTCCGGTGCCCTGGATATTTCCGGGGTCAGCGATGACGATACGCTGACGATTGTCTGGGCCGAAACCGGTGGCCCCGAAGTTCCAGCAGAGCCCAAACTGAGCGGCTTTGGCAGCCGCATGGTCCAGACCAACCTTTCGCGGCCGCTCGGCGGGTCGATCACTTACGATTGGCAACCCAGCGGACTCGTAGCGTCCCTGACAATGCAAGTTTCGGCAATGGCGCGGTAAGCTTTTGAGTCTTGCGAAGCGCGTTCAAAGGGATGCGTAAACCGCCCCGATCAGCGCCTTCGCCCGTGCGTCATCCCGCAAATTCGCGTCCATGCGGTTCATTGTGTAAGCGACAGTCAGGCCTTTTTCGGGGTCGGCGAAGGCGAACGAGCCGCCCCAGCCGGTGTGGCCGAAGGTCGCCTCGACCGGGCCGAACACACCGCTTGAATTACGCAGGAAACCGGCGGCCCAGTCGCATTCGATGCCGAGGACGAGGTCGACATTGCGGATCTGCTGGGCGGTCGCCAAGGCCAGCGTTCCAGGTGAGACCAGCCCGCCTTCGGGCGCGATCAGCTTGGCGTAAATGCTCGCCAGGGCCCGAGCGGTGCCGTGGCCATTGGCTGAGGCGAGATCGGCGGCGCGCCATTCGGGGGTCATGGCGAAACCGGCGCGCAGCGGCGGATTGCCCAGTGCGGCGATCTGCGGCGGAGTGAAACTGGCGGGATCGACCGGCGAGGCCGGCGGCGGGACCAGTTCGGCGCAGCGGTGTTCCTGTCCTGCGGGCAGCCCCACGGTGAAATCGACTTCGAGCGGTCCGACGATCTCTTCAGCGACGAATTGCTTGATCGGTCGCCCTTCGATGCGGCGGAACAGTTCTGTACCGAGGATGCCGATCGACAGCGCGTGATAGCCGCTGGCGCTGCCCGGCTCCCATAACGGGGCCTGCGCCGCGAGCCGCGCTGCAGCGTCGGGTTCGAGCAGCTCGGGTTCGCTCGCCGCAGTGGTGAAGCCGCATAGCCCGGCCTGGTGCGACAGCAATTGTCCGATCGTCACCGCCGCCTTGCCGTTAGCGGTGAATTCAGGCCAGAAATCAGCCACCGGCTGGTCATAGGAAAACAGCCCGCGATCTGCCGCCATCGCAAAGCACGTCGCGTGAACGCCCTTGGTGGTCGACCAGACATTGACCACCGTATCGGCGGTCCACGGCCGGGTTCGCGCCGGATCGGCCCAGCCGCCGTGGAGATCGACTACTATTTCACCGTTCATTGTCACCGCGAACGACGCACCGATCTCGTCGTTCTGCGCGAAGTTTGCCAAGAAGGCATCGCGCACTGCAGTGAATCGGTCAGTGCAGGTGCCCGCAATGGTCAGTTCGGCGGTATCGTTCATCGGTGGCTCGCTCCCTATGCTTGCGGGCCTTCTGCCCGTCTGTTTTCCTACACTGCGGCGGGCTGTTAGGATGCCCGCCGCTCTTTCAAATCGTCGCTGTTCTCAACTGCACAAAGTGGCACGTCAGCCAGCATGGTAACAGTTCCGTTTTTTCGGCTTAGGACTGTGGTCCAAGCGGTCCAAGGCTTATGGACTGCGCCGTGGCTCAGACCTTCGGCACAACCTTCCGGATCATCCCTTCTTGCGCGACGCTCGCGACCAAGCGGCCGTTCTGGGTGAATACCCGCCCGCGGTTGAAGCCGCGGCCGCCACCGCTCCACGGGCTATCGGTGGCGTAGAGCAGCCATTCGTCGGCGCGGAATGGTTCGTGGAACCACACCGCGTGGTCGAGGCTGGCGCTGACCACTTCGCCGCGGGCCCAGCTGAGGCCGTGGGGCAGTGCGCAGGTGCCGAGCAGGGTCATGTCGCTGGCGAAGGCGAGGATCGCGCGGTGGATGCGCGGGTCGTCGGGCAGCGGCGCGACCGCCTTGAACCATGAGTGCGAGCGCGGCGGCGCGGCGACCGGGTTCATCCAGTGGCGGCCTTCGACCGCGCGCATTTCAACCGGGCGCGGGGCGAAAAAGTGGTGCCGCGCTTCGGGACGGGCCTGTTCGGCAAACCGGCGGCGAACGTCAGCTTCGGGCTCGAGTTCTTCGGGCCCCGGCACCTCGGGCATTTCGGCATCGACGTGGTGCAGCCCTTCCTCGTGCTTCTGGAACGACGCGGTCATGCTGAAGATCGGGCGGCCTTGCTGGCTGGCGACGACGCGGCGGTTAGAAAAGCTGCCGCCGTCGAAATCGCGCTCAACCTTGTAGTCGGTCTCGTGCTCCTCGCTCCCGCCGCGCAGGAAATAGGCGTGGAGCGAATGCGCCGGGCGCGCCGGATCGACGGTCAATTCAGCAGCGCACAGCGCCTGCGCGATCACCTGCCCGCCGAACACGCGGCCCTGCCCGCCGCGCTTCTTGCGGCCGACGAAGTGGTCATCGCCTTGGGGCTTCACCTCGAGCAGTTTGACTAGGCCGGAAACGAGCCGTTCGGGAGTAAGTTCGGGTTCCATGCCGGGGCTTTGCGTTGCGATTGAAGACGCGTCAACGGCGATTTAGCTGTCCGGTTAAGCGATTGGCGCCAGCCCTGCCGGATTGCGCCGCAGTTCGGCCTTCACCAGCAGCGCAAACAGCGTCCGGCGCACCTTTCCACCGATCGCGATCGACAGGCGGCCGATTGGGCGGCGTTCGCGCCAGATGTGGTCGATCATCGGGTGATCGGCAGAAGCGCAGCTATCGCACCAGTCGATCCCCGGCTTGCCCAACAGTTCGAGGTTCTCGCGCTGAACCAGCACCCCAGGCGAGTAGCGGGCGTAGCGCTCGTCGAAGGCGGTCTTGTAGCTGAAGGCACCGGGCGGGGTGACGAAATTGGCGAGCATCGCGATCGGCTCGCCATCCAGGATCAGCGTCAAGCGCTCCAGCCGGCCTGAGGTGGCGGCGCCGAACAGCGCTTCCTTGAACATCCGCGTGGTGGTCTGGTGCGAGGCGATGGCTGAGCCATTGGTGCCCTTCCAGCCCGAATGCTCGAGCGCGAGGAAGTCTTCGATCCACCGCGCGAGGTGCCCATCCCCGGTGGTGCGGGTCATGCTGACCTCGCCGAGTTCGGCCAGCCGGTTGAACTGGCGGCGCAGCTCTTTGCGCTTCTTGCCCGAGAGCGAGGCCTCGAAATAGGCCTCGGGAGTAAGGTCGGAAGCGAGCATCGCGCGGTCTTCGCGGTGAACCGTGGCTGCGAGGCGGTCCTGCTCGGCCAGCACCGCCCGCAGGGCCTCGTAAAGCGGCCCGGACAGCGGCATCTGCGAGAGATGGAGGAAGAGTGCTGCGCCAGCGTTCTCGTCTGTCCATTTGAGTAGTGCCCGCCAGAATTCCCGCTCCAGACCGCGCGCGACCAGTGGCGCGCCAAGAAAACAGTTGGGATGGACCCAGCTGGCAAGGTGGGGAATCGGTCGGTGATAATAGCGCCTTGAGCTTTGCACAGGCAGCAACCCGGCGAGCTCCCTACCGGCTTCGAAGCGCAGGATGCTGATCTGGCCGTCCGGATCGAAAGCGCGCAGTGCGGCTAGAAGGTACCAGCTCTCATGGAAGGGATTGGGTTCGGCGGTGCAGGCGGCGAGGGCATCCCAGGCCAGGCGCGCGCCGGGCGTGTCCAGTTCGCGCCAGCTCACTGCCCGCAAGTCGAGCGGGCACGGCGCGCCGGGTGCTGGCGCCTGGACTGCAAGGTCCGTTTCTGCAATCGCGCTACTGGCCAAGCGCCTCAGCCTCCACCGCGGCGGGACATCCGCCGGGTGGAGGGTCTAGCGCCGAAACGCCAAGGAATGGCTAACGAAAACCCCGCCCGGCCAATCCTCGAAAGGGGGCCGGACGGGGTGGTTTCGTGTCGGACCTGCCGGATCAGCGCGCGGCGTAAAGCGCAGCGAGCAGAAGCAGGGCGACGATGTTGGTGATCTTGATCATCGGATTGACCGCAGGACCGGCCGTATCCTTGTAGGGGTCGCCCACCGTGTCGCCGGTCACCGCAGCCTTGTGGGCTTCAGAGCCCTTGCCGCCGTGGTGGCCGTCTTCGATGAACTTCTTGGCGTTATCCCAGGCGCCGCCGCCCGAGGTCATCGAGATCGCGACGAACAGGCCGCCCACGATCACGCCCAGCAGCAGCGCGCCAAGCGCGGCAAAGCCCTCGGCCTGACCCGCCACCGCAGTGATCACGAAATAGACCACGATCGGGGCGAGCACTGGCAGCAGCGACGGCACGATCATTTCGCGGATCGCCGCCTTGGTGACGAGATCGACGGTGCGGGCGTAGTCGGGCTTGGACTCGAAGGTCATGATGCCCGGATCGTTCTTGAACTGGTCGCGAACATCCTTGACCACTTCACCAGCAGCGCGACCAACCGCGGTCATGCCCATCGAACCGAACAGGTACGGGAGCAGGGCGCCGAGCAGCAGGCCAACGATGACATAGGGGTTTTCCAGGCTGAAGCTGACGTTCAGATCCGGGAAGAACTCCTTGAGGTCGGTCGTATAGGCGGCGAACAGCACCAGCGCGGCGAGGCCGGCCGATCCGATCGCATAGCCCTTGGTCACAGCCTTGGTGGTGTTGCCGACCGCGTCGAGCGCGTCAGTCTTCTGGCGCACATCGTCATCGAGACCCGCCATTTCGGCAATGCCGCCGGCGTTGTCGGTCACCGGACCATATGCGTCGAGCGCCACGACCATACCGGCCAGCGCCAGCATTGCGGTAGCTGCATAGGCAATCCCCATCAGGCCCGCGAGCTTGAAGGCGATGATGATGCCAGCGCAGATCACCAAGGTGGGCAGCGCAGTCGATTCCATCGAAATCGCCAGACCCTGGATCACATTGGTGCCGTGGCCGGTTTCCGAAGCCTTGGCGATCGAGCGGACCGGGCGGTAGTTGGTGCCGGTGTAATACTCGGTGATCCAGATGATCAGCCCGGTGATGACAAGGCCGAGGAACGCGCAATAGAACAGGTCCATGCCGGTATAGGCATTGCCGTTGGCGAGAGTGCCAATATCGGCTTTGAGATCGTGAAGGGCAAAATCCATCGCCCAGAAGATCGCTCCGACCGACAGGACGGCGGTGACGAGGAAGCCCTTGTACATCGCGCCCATGATGTTTTTACCGCCACCGAGACGGACAAAGTAAGTGCCGATGATCGAGGTAACGATGCAGACGCCGCCGATCAGCAGCGGCAGCGCCATCAGCGCCATCAGGTTTTCCGCGCCCTTAAGCAGCAGTGCGGTCAGCACCATGGTCGCACCGACAGTGACGACATAGGTTTCGAACAAGTCGGCGGCCATACCGGCGCAATCGCCGACATTGTCGCCCACGTTATCGGCGATAACCGCCGGGTTGCGGGGATCGTCCTCGGGGATACCCGCTTCGACCTTGCCGACAAGGTCAGCGCCGACGTCGGCAGCTTTGGTGAAGATCCCGCCGCCGAGACGCGCGAAGATCGAGATCAGCGAAGCGCCAAAGGCTAGCGCGGTAAGCGCCTGGACCACGGTACGGTCATCCTGGCCGACGGTGTAACCTGCGACATAGACGAGGTAATAATAGAACACCGCGATCGCGAGCAGCGCGAGCCCGGCCACCAGCATGCCGGTGATTGCACCTGCACGGAATGCCAGCGTCAGGCCATTCTGCAGCCCGACTTGCGCCGCCGCAGCGGTGCGCACGTTCGACCGGACCGAGATGTTCATCCCGATGAAGCCCGCGACGCCCGACAGGATCGCACCGATCAGAAAGCCGATCGCGGAGATCTTGCCGAGGAACACAGCGACGATCACTGCAACCACCACGCCAACGATGGCGATGGTGGTGTATTGGCGCTTCAGATAGGCCTGTGCGCCCTCTTGAATGGCTGCTGCAATCTCTTGCATCTTTGCATTGCCAGCTGATGCGCTAAGCACCTGCCGGCTGGTGACGAAGCCATAAACGATGGCTGTCAGTCCCAGAATAATTGCGATCGTGACAAGATTCACGGGACGCTCCCCCTAATTGTTGCTGTTCATAACCAAAGCCCCGCAAAGCGGGGCGGCGGGCAAGCTATAGGGCGGATTCGGCGCAATGCAACGCCGTTGCGGCGCGTTGTGCAGAGCTATGAACCGTGCTGGTACCCCAGCTTGCCGGTGGGCACCTTGCCATCGAGCAGAAGTGCCGCTGGGCCCCGCGTGTGAACTTGCCCGATGCGGTGCACGGGCACCAGGAACGTGCTGCCGGGCGGTGCGGTGAACAATAGCTGGTAATCCTCGCCCCAGCGCAGGGCCTCGTCACGCCTGTCTTCGGGGGTGGCGATCGGCACCGCACTGCGGTCAATGTCGATCGTCACGTCCGAAGCTGCGGCCATGCGGCTGGCATCGAGCAGCAGCCCGTCGGACACGTCCATCATTGCGCTGACCAGCGGGGCGAGGGCACGCCCTTCGGCCAGAAGCGCGGCCGGGCGGCGGTATGCCAGACTCTCGCCATGACCGTTCCTGAGCGCTTCGAGGCCCAGCATGGCGGCGCCCACGGGTCCGGTGATCCACAATTCGTCACCCGCCTGCGCCCCGCTGCGCGAAGGCGCCGGTTGATAAGTCGCGCGGCCCAATGCAGTCAGTCCGAGGACCTGCGCGCTGCTTGCTGCGATAGTGTCCCCGCCCAGCAGCGGCACATTGTAGCACGCCAGCACTTCGGCAAGGCCTGCTACAAACCGGTCGTCGTTTGTCCCAAGCTGGTAGCCAAGCAGCACGCCCACTGGCTCAGCGCCTTTGGCGGCAAGGTCGGAAAGGTTGGTGGCAACCAGCTTCCACGCCACGTCGGCGGGATCTTGACCACGCAGGAAATGCACACCCTCAGCCATTGCGTCGTGGGTGAGGACCAAGGTTTCGGAGCCGAGCTCAAGCACTGCGCAGTCATCGTTCAGGCCGCGCGCTGCCGGATGCGTGGCCAGGGCGCGCAATGCTGAAATGAAGGCGCTCTCGGCGCTCAGCTGCGCACCACCTTGGCCACCGCGTCGAGCAATCCGTTGACGAATTTGGCTTCGCGCGGTTCGAAAAAGGCGTGAGCTACGTCGACATATTCGGTGATGACTGTGCCGATCGGCACATCGGCGCGGGCGAGCAGTTCGAAGGTCCCGGCGCGCAGGACCTGGAGCAGCGTCTTGTCGAGCCGTTCGAGCTTCCAGCCGGTCGCCAGCTTGTCCGCCAGCAAGAGGTCGATCTCGTCGCGGCGCGCGCTTACGCCTTGGACCACGTCGTCGAAGAACGCGACTTCGGCCTGCGCATATTGGTCGCCCTCGATCTCCGCACCGAGCCGGTGGCGGTGGAATTCATCAAGCAACTGGGCCATCGCCGTTGCTTCCATGTCGAGCTGATAAAGTGCCTGCACGGCGGCGAGCCGCGCGGCTGAGCGGGCCTTTGAACGCGCCTTCATATACCAAGTCTCACTTCGATCGAACGGGCGTGGGCCGGGAGGCCCTCGGCCTCTGCCAGCTGGATAGCGGCAGGACCGATCGCCTTGAGGGCATCCTCGTCAAGCTGGATGAAGCTGGTCCGCTTCATGAAATCGAGCACCGACAGCCCCGAAGAAAACCGCGCGCGGCGGCCGGTGGGAAGTACGTGGTTGGGCCCGGCGACATAGTCCCCGACCGCCTCAGGAGTCATCCGCCCGAGGAATACCGAACCGGCGTGGCGGATCTGCTTGAACAGCTTTTCCGGGGCCTCGACCGACAGCTGGACGTGTTCGGCAGCGAGTGCGTTGGCGAGGGCAGGCGCTTCGTCGAGGCTCGCAACTTCGATGATCACGCCATAGTTCTTCCAGCTTTCGCTGGCCACGCGGGCGCTCGGCAGCATTGCCAGTTCGACCCCGATCCGGTCGGCGACATTGTCGGCAAAAACCGGATCGTCGGTGATCATGATCGATTGCGCAGCGGGATCATGCTCGGCCTGGCTGAGCAGGTCGGCGGCGGCCCATTCGGGATCATTCTGTCCGTCAGCGATCAGCAGGATTTCGCTCGGGCCCGCAACCATGTCGATCCCGACCACGCCGTAAAGCTGGCGCTTGGCTTCGGCGACCCAGGCATTGCCCGGGCCGACCACGACGTCGACCGGCTTGATCCGCTCGGTACCATACGCCAGCGCGGCTACTGCTTGCGCGCCGCCGATGCGCCAGACTTCGTCCACCCCGGCCAGATGCGCGGCCGCCAGGACCAGCTGGTTCACTTCGCCCTTGGGCGTTGGGGTTGCCACCACCAGCCGCTCGACCCCGGCAACCTTGGCGGGAATTGCATTCATCAGCAGCGACGAGGGATAGGCCGCGCGGCCACCCGGCACGTAGAGTCCTGCTGCATCGACCGCCCGCCAGCGTGCACCCATCCGGACGCCGACCTCGTCAGTCTCCTCGCGGTTCTTGGGGAGCTGCTTTTCGTGGAAGGCGCGGATGCGCTGTGCGGCAAGTTCGAGCGCAGCGCGCAAGTCAGGCTTCAAACCATCGAATGCCTCACGGCACAGATCGAGCGAGACCTGCCACGAAGAGTCATCCGCCAGCGTGTGCTTGTCGAACTTGGCAGTGCAGTCGATCACCGCCGCATCGCCGCGATTTTTGACGTCGCTGAGGATCACCGAGACATCGCGCGCGACATGCTCGTCGCTCTCGCGCCGGTCGGCGACGAGGCGGCGGAAGGCGGTCTCGAAACCGGGATCGCTGGAATTGAGGCGGAGCATCAGGCCGCCTTCGCTTCGCTGACAAGCGCGCGGAAACGTTCGACCAGCGCCGCGACACGTTCGTCGGTCTTGAGCGCAGCGCGGTTGACGATCAGGCGCGCGGTGATCTGCAGGATCGTCGCGGTTTCAGCCAGACCATTGTCCTTGAGCGTCTGACCCGAGGACACTAGATCGACGATCCGGCTGGCGAGGCCGAGGCCCGGCGCCAGCTCCATCGCGCCGTTCAATTTGACCACTTCGGCCTGGATCCCTTGCCGCTCAAAGTGGCGGCGGGTCAGGTTAGGGTATTTGCTGGCGACGCGCAGGTGGCTTGAATGACCGCTGGCGGACTGCTGCCCGGCCGGCTGCGCAACTGAAAGCCGGCAATGGCCGATGTCGAGATCGACCGGCGCGTAAAGATCGGGGTAAGCGAATTCCTCGACCACATCGGAACCGACAATCCCGACCGAAGCCGCGCCGTGAGCAACGAAAGTCGCCACATCGAACGCGCGAACGCGGATTATTCGCATATCACTGCCCTTACAGCCGAACGACAGTGCACGGTTGCTCTTGTCGTGAAACGCGGCCTCGGGCACTACCCCGGCGCGCGCCATCAGCGGCAGCGCTTCATCGAGGATGCGGCCCTTGGGTACGGCGAAGATCAGCGGCTGCGGCATAGGACGCGGGCCTTAGGGTGCGGGGGCAAAAAGGGCAAGAACCCCTGCGGCAGGTATCTTGTGCAGCGCAACAAAAAGGCGCATGCCATTCGCATCTGCAACAATAAGCAGCAGGAGGGACGGCTATGACCGAGCCTTATAAATTCATCGATATCAACGCTAGCGGCCCGGGCATTGTCGCTGCGGCCTTTGACAATCAAGTGGCCTATTGCACCTCGTCGGGGGCAGCGGTCACGGCCCGCGTCGTTGCGGCCCTGCGCGACCTGATCGAGAGCAGCGAAACCGGCGAACTGCTCGACCGGATTCGCAATTGGCCAGGTGCGCCGCTCGCCGATGCCGTGCCGCTGCGGATCGCGGGCGGGATCCATTCGCTGCACCTGAAGTGGTCCGAACCGGCGCTGGCGGATATCTACACCAACCAGCCGGGCAGCGACGACACGGCCATAATTGCCGCCGCAATCCGCCGCCATGAACCCGAACTGCTTCCGTGGCTTGACGGTCCACCGCAGACCAACGAAGCCGGGCGTTCGGCCAACTTCATCGCGGCGATGCTGTGGCTGGCCGATCAGGGTCTGCCGCCGCGCTTCGAATGCCTGGAGATCGGTTCGAGCGCAGGGATCAACCTGATGCTTGATCGTTATCGCTACGACCTGGGCGGGGTGGAGGTCGGGCCGGAGCCCGGTGCGATCCGCTTCCAGCCCGAATGGCAAGGCGATGCGCCGCCGGACCGGAAGATCGAAATTGTCTCGACCCGCGGCTGCGATGTGGCTCCGGTTGATCTGACCGACCCCGAACAGGCGACCCGGCTCAAGGCCTACATCTGGCCCGAACACACTGTCCGGTTCGAACGGATGGAAGCCGCCATTATCGAGGCCACGAAGCGCTCGCCCGATCTCGTCCGGATGAACGCCGCAGATTTCGTCGAGGCTGAACTGGCGCGGCCGCAAGAGGCCGGGACCACCCGGATGCTGATGCATTCGATCGTCTGGCAATATGTGCCCGAAGACCAGCAGGCCCGGGTCACCGCTGCGATGGAAGCAGCGGGTGCGCGTGCCACGCCTGAACGGCCGCTCGTCTGGGTGGCGCTGGAGGCCAACCGGGTGATGCACATCCATGAGATGGTGGTGCGTTACTGGCCGGGCGGGGAGCAAGGCGTGGTTGTCACCCGCGCGCACCCGCACGGGGCGTGGCTTGGCTGGCTTGGCAGCGACCGGACGATCTAACGGCCTAGTTCCCGCGCCGCCTCGCGCGCCAGACGGCGTTCGCGGCGACGTTCGTTGCGGACCCGCGCCCAGGTGCCGATGCGCCAGCCGCGTGCCTCCCAGCGCTCGACCCAGCCGCCGTGGTACGATATCCATTCCTGATAAGCGGTGAGCAGCAGCACCAGCGTGCAGGCTAGCGAAAGCCCGGAGGGGGTCATCGGCAGCCACCAGTTCCACAGCCCCAGTGGCACAATCAACACTGTCGCAATGAGGTGCGAGAAGGGGAAGTTGCCGAGCGAATTGGCCGAACTCTTGAACAGACCGACCCCGATCAGGAACAACAGCAGCCCGCCGCCCTGAACCGCGACGAATGTGCGCGAGGCTGGATGGTCCCATTCTTCCAGCAGCAGCGCATCGGCCACCGCACAGATCACGATGCCCAGCACGATCGGCATGTGCAGATAGGTATAGGCGTTGCGCGCCATCCTGCCCGCCTGGGCATGTCCGGCGATCATCCGCGCGCCGCGTTCGGCACCCAGATCGAAGTACAGCCACCACATCAGCGCCGAGCCGAAAAACGCGACCACCAGCGCTGCGACCCGGCCCAACTCCATTGGCAAGCCGGCAAAGCTGGCGCCGGTCACAACGATTCCTTCGCCCAGCGCAATGATGATGAACAGCGAGCAGCGCTCGGCCATGTGGCTGCCGGATATGTTCCAGTCACTAAGCGTCGAGTGACCGAGCCAGGGTACCCTGAACAGCGCAATGGGACCGGCATATTCGATGGCGAGCGCCGCGGCCCAGCAGACCAGCTGCATGGTGTGCCCGGCGATGCCGCCATAGATCCAGAACAGGCTAGACGAGGAAAACCAGATTGTGATCCGCCACATGTTGACGGTGTTGTGCGCGTCTTCGCTGCGAAACATCAGCGCCACAACGGTGCTGCGCCCGACCTGCAGGGCAACGTAGGATGCGGCGAACACCAAGCCCCTGTCGCCAAAAGCGCGCGGCAGGGCCACGGCCATGGCCAGGCTCAAGAACATCAATGCTAGCAGCAGCAGCCTCACCGGGATCCGTTCCGGGTTGAGCCAGTTCGCCGCCCAAGTGGTATACATCCATGCCCACCACACCGCGAGGAACAGCAGGGCGCCTTCGATCAGTCCGACGGGGTCAAGGTGGTGGTGAACGAAGCCCGAAATCTGCGTGATCGCAAACACATAGACGAGGTCGAAGAACAGTTCGAGGTTGCTGACAGGAGCATGGCCGCCGCCGTGGTTGCGCAGCAGCGAGCGCCGCGCCGCCTGCGCCGCGGCGACCACCGCGGCGCCCATTCCGCCGCGCCGCGGTTCAGTCGCCATCGGTACGGGTCAGGAACTGGTCGAGCGCGGCGTTGACCGCCTGGTGCTCTTCCCACTGCACAAAATGGCCCGCGCCGGGCACCCGCACGATCGTCAGATCGTCGATCAGATCGTCCAGGCCGTCGAGGTTTTCAGGGGGCAGCGCGAGATCGTCCATCGCCCAGACTACCAGCGTCGGGATGGTCTGCTGGGGCAGGGGGAAACGCTGCCAGTCTTCGGGCACTTCGAACGGCGCATCCATGTCGAGCACCGCGACCGGGCTGGCGCGGTACCAGTTGAGCATGGCGATGGCCGCCTCGCGGTTCTCGCAGTCGGCGAGCAGCGCGGCGCGTTCTTCCGGTTCCATCTTCGGGTTTTCGGCCGGTGCCCCGAAAGCCTTCAGCAGAACCCCGACCAGCCCGAACTGTTCGACCAGAGCATCGCTGGCCGGATCGCGGAAAATGCGGAAATACTGGCTCGCCTGGCGCTGCACTCGATTGGTGTAGAGCAGTTCAGGAAACAGCACCGGATGCGGGGCGTTGAGGATGACTGCACGAGGCACGCGGCCATTCATCTGCCCGGTAATCGCCACGCCCCAGGCGATTGCGCCGCCCCAGTCGTGGCCGATCACGGTGAACCGATCAATCCTCAGCGCATCGGCCAGCAGAAACACATCGCCGATCATCTTGTCTGGCGTATAGTTCTCGATGCCCTTAGGCTTGGATGATCCGCGATAGCCGCGCTGGTCAGGCGCGATGCAGCGGTAACGATCCGAAAGGTGCGTGATCTGGTGGCGCCAGGTGCGGTGACTATCCGGAAATCCGTGGAGGAAAATGAGCGCCGGGGCATCGCGCGGGCCGGCGTCGACCACGTCGAGCTCGATCCCGTTGGCCAGCTTGACCCGCACCTGCTCCATCATTCGGCCCCATCGTTCATGCGCGCCACGTAGCCTGCGGCCATGAACGCGCCGATCTGGTCAAGCAGCGCGTCAGGGGTGCGGCGGGCTTCGCCCATCGTCTTTTCCGCGCCCTCGGCCACGATGATCTCGCGATTTCCGGCGAGCATCTCTTCCAGCATCTGCGCCACTGCGACTGCGGGCTTGATCCCATTGTCGATCACCTTGTCACTGACCCCGCGCTTGCCGCCATCGGCGGTGAGCGCGTTGCGCGAAACATCGGTCGCGACCGATCCGGGGTAAATATTGTGAACCTGCAGCCCAAGATGAGCGACTTCGGCGCGCAGCGCATCGCCATATCCCGCGAGGCCGAACTTGGCCGCGCAATAGGCGGTGCGCATCGGCACCCCGACCTTGCCCGCGATGCTGGAAATCATCGCGATCCGCCCAGAGCCGCGCGCTACCATCAGCGGCAACACCGCCTGAGTCAGCGCGATCGGGGCGAGCAGGTCAATCGCGACGATTTGCTGGTAAACCGCAAAGTCGGTCTCCTGCGCCAAACTGCGCTGCGAAATTCCGGCATTGTTGACCAACAGGTCGATGCCGCCGGCCCAGCCCCAGGCTTGCTCGGCCGCCGGGCCGATTGCGGCGAAATCGGTCGTCTCGAACGGCAGCACCAGCGCTTGCGGGCAATCGGCCGCCACCGCATCGAGCGCCGCCACGTTGCGGCCCGAAAGCACCACCCGCGCGCCTTGCGCGGCAAGGCCTCGCGCCAGTGCTGCACCGATCCCCGATGATGCGCCGGTGATCCACGCGGCCTGTCCTGCAAATGTCATTCGTTGTTCTCCCGGAATGTATCTCTAATCGCTGTTGGTCAGCGGCACTTCGGGGATCGGGATATATTCATCGCTATCCCCCGCCACGGTGCCGAAAGCGCCGCTGCGCCAGTCGCTCTTGGCCTGGTTGATCCGCTCGCGCGAGCTGGAGACGAAGTTCCACCAGACGTGGCGCGGCGTCTTGAACGCTTCACCGCCCAGCAGCATGACACGCCCGCCGAGCGTCGAGCCAAGCTTTGCCGCATAGCCCGGAGCGAGCACCACCAGCGAATAGAGTTCAAGCTCCGTCCCATCGATTGCCGCTTCGCCGCCAACCAGCATCACCGCACGTTCGTCGGCCTCGGCATCGATCGGGATTGTCCCTCCGGGCGCTAGCACGATTTCGGCATAGATCGTCGCGGCGTGCTGGGTGGTCGGCGCGGTTCGTCCCCACAGCGAGCCCATGACCACCCGGGCCGAAACGCGATTGTCTTCGATCAGCGGCAAGTCGGCGAGACTTTCGAAGGCAGGCGCGATCTCTTCCTGGCCATCGGGCAGCGCAAGCCAGGTCTGCATCCCGTAAAGGTGCGGTCCGTCGGCGCGCTCGGTTTGTGGTGAGCGCTCGGAATGGACGATACCGCGCCCGGCGGTCATGAGGTTGACCTGCCCCGGACGGATGCTCGCGAACGAACCGATAGAGTCGCGGTGATCGATCGCGCCCTCGAACAACCACGTTACCGTGGCGAGCCCAATGTGCGGGTGCGGGCGGACGTCCATCGCTTGTCCTGGCGGCAGGTGTGCCGGGCCGAACTGGTCGACGAAGATGAATGGTCCAACCATGATCCGCTGCGGTGAGGGCAAGGCGCGGCGCACCTGGAACGCGCCGAGATCGTGAGTTACCGGGTGGATGGTCGCTTCAATCGGCATGGCTCAACCCTTGCCGCCCTTGTCGGTTAGCTGCTTGGCTGCGGCCAGCAGTTCGGTCGGGAACATCGCGATGATGGTGGAGTTGTGTTCGACCCCGATCTCGCTCAGCGTCTGGAGGCGGCGCAATTCAAGCGCGCCGGGGACTTCGCCGATCGTCTTGGCGGCTTCGGCGAGCTTGGCCGAAGCCTCGTTCTCACCCTCGGCCTTGATGATCCGCGCGCGCTTTTCGCGGATCGCCTCGGCTTCGCGGGCGATCGCGCGCTGCATCTGTTCGGGAATGTCGAGGTCCTTGATCTCGACCGCATCAACCGCGACGCCCCATTGCTGGACCGTCGTGCCGAGCAGTTCGAGCAACCGCGCGTTGATCGAGGTGCGGTCCTTAAGGATCAGGTCGAGCTCGCTCTGGCCGATGGCATCGCGCAGGCCGGTTTCGGCGGCCTGAATCACCGCGCTGGTCCAGTCCATCACCGTGGTGACGACCTTGGCCGCATCGACCGCGCGGAACCACAATACCGCGTTGATCTTCACCGCCACGCCATCGCGGGTCACGGTTTCCTGCGTCGCCAGCGCAAAGGTGATGACGCGCAGATCAATCTTTACCACCCGTTCGATCAGCGGGATCAGCCAGAACCAACCGGGGCCCTTGGTTTCCTTGAGCCGGCCGAGGCGAAATACTACCCCGCGCTGATATTCCTGATTGATGCCGAAGCTCTTGAGCGCGAGCAGCACCACGATGAAACCGATGAACAGGCCGAAACTTGAAAAAACTGCGGGCATGGTAGCCTCCTATTCGCCCGGAGCCCGGGCCTTGATCGCGAGAGCATGGACGCGCTGGCCCGGAATGTCGCCCAGCTCGTGATTGATCCTGCGCTGGCGGTCCAGGCGTGATAGCCCGGCAAAGACGGTGCTTTCGATTTCGATGGTGAAATGGGATTCTCCCGAACCGTCATCGCCCGCGTGTCCGCTATGGCGCGCACTGTCGTTGATCACGGCAAGCTGGGTCGGAGCAAAGGCCGCGTTGAGCAAGCGTTCGATTTCAAGGGCGAGCAAACCTGACATTGGTTCCCTTCTAGACGATCAATCGCCATGTGGAAGGGGTGAAGCACGACCGATTCCATGGACGCAGCGCTGGTGCAGGGCGCGACTGCCAGGCGCCAGGCTGCCACGAAGCAGGAGAGTTCCGCGCCCCTGGGGAACGCACATCCGGGTTTGACGGGCCGGGCGATTACCGCTGGTACTGCCTTGATCATGTTCGCGAATTCAACGCAGGGTATAATTGGTTTGCCGGCATGAGTCCTGACGAAATCCTTGCCGCGCAGCACCCGGTGCATGGCTGGGACCGGCAGGCCAGGGCCTTTTCGCCCGCCGCCGGGATCGATGCCGCGCCGCGCTGGGCTGATTTCTCTGACCCGCTAGAAGCGATCAGCGGCCGGGCACGGGCGCGCAAACCGGCGCAGCGTGATGACGGGCGGCTGGTCACATCGCACGAGCGCACAGCATTGGCGACGCTGGGCCTACCGCTCGATGCGGACCGGCGGGCGCTACGGATGCGCTACACCGACCTCGTCCGCACGCTCCACCCTGATCGCAACGGCGGCGACCGCAGTCATGAAGCGCGCCTTCAGTTGGTGGTGGAGGCTTATCAGCTGCTCAGGAAAGCCGCGGCGTTCGCTTGAACAAATAAAACATCGGCAGCCCGATCAGGAAGATATGCGGAAACAGGCCGAGCGCGACCCTGAACCGGTCAGGATCGGGGAAGGGGATCCCGAAGCGCCGTGGCAGGACCAGTCCGTACATTACGAAATACAGCACCAGCCCGTACTGCGTTCCTGCCTTCCATGCCGCCACCTGACCCAGCATGGTGTTGCGCGCCAGCCACAGCCCGGTTCCAGCCATCACGGCCATCAGCGCGAAATGCACGGCCAGGCCCGCCAGCACGCCCAGCCGGCCCCAATCGAGGGCGCCATCCCCAAACGGACCCGAAGCGACGAACAGCCACACCTCCGCCAACTTGCCGCCGCGCACCACGGTCAGCATGATCGCCCACAGCGCATCGAGCACGCCACAGATAAGCCACGCCCAAAGCCAGACTTGGCGAGTTCCGCTCACCCTGCTTCGCACAGCGCTTTGAACTGGTCGGCCATCACGCCCCAGCCTTCTTCAAAGCCCATTTCCTTGTGATGTGCCATGCTTTCGCGCGTCCAGTGCCGGGCGCGCCCGGTGTAGCGGGTGCCGCTGCTTTCGGGCGCGATTTCCCAGATGCCGAGCATGAACGGCCCGGACGGTTCAAGGTCACCGTCGATCGCATCGGTTACCGAAATGCGCCGCCCTTCATCCCAAGCGAGGATGAAGCCGGGATGTTCGTTCTTTTCGCCGTCTGGTCCGTACATCGTGGTGTGCGTCCTGCCGCCGGGAATGCGGGGCCCCCAGTTGACTTCGGCGCGCCACGGCTTGGGGCACCACCATTCGTTGGTGCGGGTCGTCATGACCTGCCAGACCTTGTCGGGCGCCGCATCGATCAGGCGGGTGACGGACAGTTCGTACATTGCAGTGTTCTCCTCAATCCCGGTCGGGCGCGCCGAGCGGGAAGTAATGGCGGAATTGGCGGGCATCGTCGACACACCGCTTGACCGGCGGCAGGGCGAGCAGATGCGCGCGGTATGCACGTAGGCGAGCGAATTGATCGGGGATCTGGTGGACCCAGTCGGCGTAGAACAGGCTGGGTGCCGCGGCGCATTCGATCAGCGTGATCCGGCCGGTCATGGGGTATCTGGCGAGCCAGTTGTCGATCCAGGCATAGCTGCGATCGAGCTTCGCGGCGACCGCGGCGAGCACTTCGGGATCGGGGTTGCCGCAGGTGCGGATCGCTTCGAACACCGATTGCTGCATGATCCCCATCACATAATTGTCGAACAACCGATCGATCGTCCGCGTGCGGATTGCATCGGCTGGATCGTCCGGCAATAGCATGGCCGGGCCGCGATGGTGGAGGTGCAGGTATTCGATGATCGAACTCGCCTCAATCACTGTTTCAGCGCCGTCGACCAGCACCGGGAACAGCCCTTGCGGACTGGCGGCGGCCACGAATGCGCCGTGGTCCGGATGATCCTGATCGAGCGCGCGAAATTCGAAGTGGGTGCCGTTCGCGTAAAGCGGGATCAGCGCCTTCCAGGTGTAGCTTGAGAACAGATGTCCATAGAGCGCCAGCATCACCAGGCTCCTTCTGCTATGCGGCGGCGGCGATCAAGTTCGGATTCGATCTTAGGCACCGGACTTGGCCGCGGCGACCGCCGCCTCGATCATGGCGACATCGATCTTCTTCATGGTCATCATCGCGCCGAACGCGGCCTGGGCGGTCGCGCCGCCTTCAGCCATGGCATCGGTCAGCGCGCGTGGGGTGATCTGCCAGCTGAGGCCCCACTTGTCCTTGCACCAGCCGCACTCGCTTTCGCTGCCGCCATTGCCGACGATGGCATTCCAGTAGCGATCGGTTTCTTCCTGGTTATCGGTCGCGATCTGGAACGAGAAAGCCTCGCTATGCTTGGCGTAGTCGCCGCCGTTAAGGCCCATGCAGGGAATGCCGCAGACGGTGAAATCGACCGTCAGGACACCGCCGGCCTTGCCCGCCGGATAGTCACCCGGCGCAGTGTGGATGGCCTTGACCTCGCTGTCCGGGAAGACGGCGGCATAGAAGCGCGCGGCTTCCTCGGCTTCCTTATCGTACCACAGGCACAGGGTGTTCTTGGCGGCGGTCATTTCTTGGCATCCTGGATCAGCTGGTTATCGATCGCCTTGGCAGCCTTGTAGGCATCGCGCGCCTGGATCCGTTCGGCATAGGCAACGAAGCTCTCGCGCGGCGGGATCGATCCGAAATTGAGCCCCCAGTCAATCTGGCTCCCGACATAGACATCGGCCATCGTGAAGCGCGGGCCGCAGACGAAGTTATGATTGCTGAAGTGGTCATCGAGCGTATCGAGCACGCGTTCTAAGCTGCCGAAGCCGACCATGCCCTCGCGCTCCTTGGGCACTTCCCAGCCCATCGAGCGGCCGACAATCGCTTGCTCGACCGGGCCTGCGGCAAAGAACATCCAGCGGTAATAGTCGGCCAACTCAGCATCGCTGGGGAGCAGTTTGCCCTCGGGCTCGACCTCGGCAAGGTAAGCGCAAATCGCCGCGCATTCGGTGATCACGCGTTCCCCGGTTTCGCTGCAGTGGATCAGCGTCGGGACCTTGCCCATCGTGTTGGCGGAAATCAGCTCAGCCGGTTTTTCCGCCCAGTCGACCAGCACCTGATCGTACTCGACCCCCGCTTCGTGCAGTGCCCAGCGCGCAATCTGACCGCGTGACATCGGGTTGGTGAACAATGTGTAGTCGGCCATCGGGCACTCCTCGCAAAAATTAGAACATAACTAGAACATAGTTAGAGAGTCAACGGCCCAGTGCCATCGCGATCCGATCCCGCAGGACCAGCCCGAGAAACCGTACCGGGAACTTCGAATAGGTCCTTATCTCGTCGGGGTAAGGCAGGTGACTGGTGCGGTATTTGGTCATGTGGCGGAACTGGATCGGCGGCTGGTCGCCCGCAAAGCGGTTGCACAAGACCGAAACCCAATGCGGACCCTTGTCGAACGAGAGGAGCATCGCGGTGTTGCAGCAGCTCGCGACCATGCGGCTGGTGATAGTGTCGGCTCTTAATTTGTGCGGAACCAGCTTTTCAGCCCCGCGCACTACAACGAAGCGATTGGCCCGGAACAGGGTGAGCGCGGTACCGCCGTCCGGATCGAGGACCGGTGCTGCACCCGGCAATGCTTCGATCTGGAGCCCGGCTGCTTGGCAGTCATCGCAGTAGCATACAGCAGTGCTGATGGGCTTGCCTCGGCCTACGCATTCTACCGCGCCGCATGTGCAGCGCAGCAGATGCGTCGGTTCGGGCGCGCTCACTTGTGCCCGGTCAGGCTGAATACTGCGCCTTGCGGATCGGTGCCCTGGATCACCCATAGATCGCCGGGAACCTGTTGCGGTCCTTTTATCACGGTGCCACCATTGGCGGTCACTGCGGCCAGCGCGGCGTCAATGCTGGTTACCCAGAAATAGGGCGCCCAGGCCGAAACCGGCACTTGCGGCGGCTTGCCCATGATCGCGCCGACCGTCACGCCGTCGTGCGCGATGAACTGGTATTTGCCCATCGGTCCCATGTCCATCGGTTCGGGCAGGGTCCAGCCGAATTGCCCGGTGTAGAAGGCGATGGCCTTGGCGGCATCGTCGGCCAACAGCTCGTTCCAGCCGCAATGGCCCGGATTTGGCAGCGCGGCGAAAGCAGTGCTTGTCCCGCCGCCGGGGGGCGGAGTGGGGGTCATGATGTAAAACGGGGCCCCGCAGCAATCGGCAACCAGTGCGACGCGGCCGGCCATCGCTACGTTCCAGGGTGGCATCAGGACTTTACCGCCTGCGGCCTCGATCGCCCGGGCGCTGGCATCGACATCGTCCACGCCGATGTAGCCAAGCCAGCACGGCTTTGCCCCGTGTTGCTGCATATCGGCGCTGAGCCGCAGTATGCCGCCAATCATCGCGCCGTCGGGCGCGGTGATGAAGCCGTAGTCGGTGTTGCTTGTCCCATGCCCGGTGGTCATCGCGCACCCGATCACCGCTTCGTAGAATGCCTTCGACCCTTCGGGATCGGGGCTCATCAGTTCGTACCAGATCCAGCTGCCTTGCAGGGTGCTCATCATCTCTCTCCTCAGGCTTTCAAATCGACCACCGGGGTGAAGCCGCCAAAAATCATCCGCTTGCCATCGAATGGTGGCGTGTTCGTGGCCATGTCGATCCGCGGATCGGTGTTCGCCGGGTCCATCATTTTGGCAAAGCAGGCATCGCGCGTCGCTTTGTCGGGCCATTCGATCCAGCTGAACGCCACGATTTCATCGGTCTCGGCTTTTACCGCCATGCGGAAATCGGTGACCTTGCCTTCGGGAACGTCATCGCCCCAGCATTCGACCACGCGGAGCGCGCCCTCTTCGATGAACATCCCATCGGCCATCCGGGCATGATCGATGAATTTCTGTTTGTTGGCGGTGGGAACCGCAATCACGAATCCGTCGATATAGCTCATGGTCAAACTCCTTTGCGCAGGGGGATCAGCGCGCGCAGCGCGGGCAGGCGGCACCACAGTGCCGCCCAGACGACAATCCCAAGATAGACTCCGAACAGGGTGAAGCCGAGCAGGGGACTGCCAACCCGCAAATGGCTCGCCACCGCGCCGCCGAGGTAGCCGGTGAGCAGGATTGCCCCCAGCACGGCGGTGCGGGGAATGACGAACAGCGCCAGGCACAGTGCCAGGATCGCGCCCAGCATCTGGTGAAACGCCGGATCGTTGGGCAGGCCCAGCGGCGGACTGTTGGCGATCATCATGGCGGGGGCAAATAGCTTGCCGCCCGCGTCCATCGCCAGGAACAGCACGACCAGCCCGGTCAGCGCCAAGCCAGTGCGGCGCAGTGCGAGCTGGCTCACGATGCTGCATCCGCCACGGCGGGTTCGCCAGCGGCGGCCGCCGGGTCCATCCAGAACGGTTCCCAGATGTGCCCGTCGGGATCGGCGATCGTGCGTTGGTACATGAAGCCGTGATCTTCAGATGGGTTCAGATCGACGCCGCCGCCGTGCGCCCCACCCGCTTCGACCAATCGGTCGACCTCGGCCCTGCTCTCGACAGTGATCGCGAGCGAAACTTCGCTCGATCCAGCCGGGCAGATCGGGCGGGTGGTAAAGCCCTGCCACTTGGCGTGGGTCAGCAGCATCACGTGGATCGTTTCGGACAGCACCATGCAGGCACCGCTTTGATCGCTGAACTGCGGATTCTGGGTGAAACCCAGCGCTGCGTAGAATGCGATCGATTTGGCCAGATCGGTCACCGGCAGATTCACGAAAATCATCTGGGGCATGTGCCTTCTCCTTCGCCGAAATGGTCAGGTCGGCTCGCTTGCGAAATCGGCGAGCTGCGCCGCCAGCGCCCGCTGGAACGCCGGCCGGGCTTCGCCGCGCTGAACATAGGCCACGACGTTGTCCGGTGCCCGCTCAAGGATGGCGGGCCCGCGAATGGTGGCGACCATCATCAGGTCACCCACGGTGAAGCGATCTTCCAGCCATTCCTTGTCGCCAAGCCAGTCACCCAGCCGCGCCAGCCGCTGCGCCAGCTGCTCGCCAAAGGCGGCAGAGGCGCCCGCCGACCAGGACTGGTCGGCGTGGAAGAATGCTGCCGAAACATAAGCCATGGCCGGCCCGTCGATACTGTTGAGCGCCGCAAACAGCCAGGCGATGGCGCGCTTGCGGCCCACCTCGCTTGCGGGCAGCAGCGTCTCGTCTTTCTCGGCAATGTGCAGTGCAATGGCTCCGCATTCGAACAGTTCGACTGGACCTTCCTTGAAGACCGGCACCTGCCCCCACGGCTGTTCGCGGTAATAGCTCGCCGGGCGCGCACCCATCAGCAGGCGTGTCCGATAGGCCATCCCCAGTTCCTCCAGCGCCCAGCGCACGCGCAGATCTCGCACTTGGCCGCGGGCAAAGTCCGGCACCCAGCCAAAAGCGGTGACTTCAATCGGAGACTTGGGATCAATTGGCATGGATCGTCTCGCCAGCAAGGAGGAGTTCGAGATAGCGGCGCAAATGCATCAAGTGCTCGCGCGCTGCGGCGGCGGCATCCGCGGCACCTGCGGCCTTGGCCATGATGAATGCGCCCTGGATTACGGCCTGAATGTGACGCGACAGCGAAGCTGCCGTTACCCCGCTTGCGCCGGACCGGGCAAGGGCTGCGGCCAGATCATCTTCCAAAGCTGCGGCATTGCCCAAGATACTGGAATTGCACACAGAACGGATTGAATCGCTTGATCGGAAAGCTTCCTGCACCATGGTTCCGGCAACACAGCTGAAGCTTTCTACCGGACCCGAAATCAGCGCGATCCGCAAATCAATGTAGCCCAGCACGCGATCAAGCGGATCGGCATGCTGGTGAAACCGCGCGGCGGCAAAAAACTGTCCGGTCGAGCTCGACCAATAATCTGCCAGCGCCACACCAAGCGCTTCCTTTGAGACGAAGTGGTGAAAGAAGGCGCCCTTGGTAACCCCCGCTTCACCGCACAGTTGGTCCACCGAAGTTGCAGAAAACCCATGCTGCCGAACAAGCTTCACGCCCGCTTCGAGCAATTTGTCGCGCGCAGTCAGGGGGGCAGGGCGGAAGGGGTGATTCGGGATCATGCAGTCAGCATACCGACCAGTTGGTATGCTGACAAGAGCAACACGAAATTAACGGTAAATTTGCCCAAGGCCCGTATCGCCGCCAAAGATGTCAAGTATCGGGCGCCAATTACTGCGATTTTTCGCTACACTTATGGTTGCGTTGGCCGCGCCTGCGCTGGCGCATGCCAGTATTCCGGTGGAAACCTGCCTGGCCCCATTGGCCAAGGCTGGCGATCCCGCGGCGTTTGATTGCGGCAAGGCGCAGAACCGTTTCGGTCGCGGGGACTTTGCAGTCGACTTGCGTTTCGCGCCGGTACTGTCGCGTACCGCTGATCCACTGGTGCTGCGCACCTCAAGCGTCTGGCAGAATGCGGAGCGCGTGATCTTCCAATACGCTGACGGCACTCGCTCCGAACTGGCCTTTAACTCGCGAAATTCGCGGCCCTATATGACGATGGGGGCCATTTTTGAATTTCCGGTGCCTGCCCGCGCAGCAGCGCTCAGCGGGATCCGTATCGAAGTGCAGGACAGCGCGAACTGGCGCGGCGTGGTGATCGGCGCGCAGCTAATGCCCGCGAGCGAAAGCTACCGGCTGCAATCGTGGCTGGTAGCGCTTTACGCTGCGTTCGGCGGACTGTCGCTGGCGTTGCTGGCCTATAGTCTCTCGCTTTGGTCTGTGTTGAAGCACCGTTTTCAACTGACCTACGCGGCGATGGTCGGCGCGCTCATGGCCTATACCTTCACCTCGTCGAGCATTGCGATGCTGGTGATCCCCTCGCTCGCCAACAACGACCGGCACCGCCTCAACTATCTCTTTCTGGCCCTTGCCGCCGTTGCCGCGATCCGTTTCATGTTCGACTACTTCGGTGAGAAGATCTTCCAGCCAAAGTTGCGCCAAATTGCTTCGGTACTGTGCGCAACAGCCTTGATCAGTGCCATTGCATTTGCCGTCCTGGCGCCATGGCAGGGGTACTGGCTTGACCGCTTCTATTTCATCTCAGGCGCAGCTGCATTGCTCCTGGTAATTCCGATCATCCACGCGGCCTGGCGAGCGAAGGCGCGCAACCTGGGCATGTTCATCGTGGCTTGGTCGGCTCCGGTCGTGGTGACCCTTGCCCGGGTGGCCTATGGCATGGGCCTGCTGGATTACAGCTTCTGGCTCGACAATGGCAACTTGATCGCCCTTTCGATCGAATCCCTGCTTTCGACCATGCTGATCGTGGCACGCATGCGCGACCTTTACTCCGAACGCGATCAGGCCATGGCCAGCGAACAGCTCGCCCTGCGCCTCGCCAATTCCGATCCGCTCACCGGCTTGCTCAATCGCCGCGCGTTCATCCAGCATGCCATCGGCAGGGAGGACGAGCATCGGCTGTTCTTGATCGACATCGATCATTTCAAGGCGATCAATGACCGGATCGGGCACGCTGCTGGCGATGACGTGCTGCGCGAAGTGAGCAATGCGATCCAGGAGTGTAGGCCTGAGGGCAGCTTGGCTGTGCGGCTTGGCGGCGAGGAGTTTGCGCTGCTGGTGCCGCGCCGCGCGCAGGCCCAGTGCCCACCTGATCTGTTGCTTGACGCGGTCCGCCAGCGCGCGATGCCGATGAACTGGAAAGTCACGGTCAGCATCGGCTTTGTCGATGGCAGGGTAACCACCGAGGAAGACTGGAAACGGCTTTATCGCCTCGCCGATACCGCGCTGTACCGGGCCAAGGCCGACGGACGCGATCGGGCCTGCCGCGCCACCGATTTTGGAGCCGTCAAGGTTGCCTGAAGCGTCCCGCCGGGCAAAATTCAACCGGCCGCTTAATTCGCTGCGCAAACAGTGTTGCACCGCCGTTCGCGCGCGTATAGGCGAAGCAGCGTCATGACCGATATTCCCAACACGCAGCCCGGCACCGCCTCGGACACCATCCTCCCCGCACCAGACCGTCAGGTCACGGTGCGCGATCTGTTCGGGATCGACATCGACATGATGGTCCCGGCTTTTTCCGAAGCCGATGAACGCGTGCCCGATACCGACGGCAGCTATGTGTTCGATCCCGATACCACGCTGGCGATCCTCGCGGGCTTTGCCCACAACCGCCGCGTGATGGTGCAGGGCTATCACGGCACCGGCAAATCCACCCACATCGAACAGGTTGCCGCCCGGCTCAACTGGCCGTGCATCCGCATCAATCTCGATGCGCATATCAGCCGCATCGACCTCATCGGCCGCGATGCGATCGTCCTGCGTGACGGGCTGCAAATCACCGAATTTCGCGAAGGCTTGCTGCCGTGGGCGCTGCAGCACCCGGTCGCGCTGGTGTTCGACGAATACGATGCCGGCCGGCCTGATGTGATGTTCGTGATCCAGCGCGTGCTCGAAACCGAGGGCAAGCTCACTTTGCTGGACCAGAACCGCGTGATCCGGCCCAATCCGTTCTTCCGACTGTTTGCCACTGCCAACACCGTCGGCCTTGGCGACACCAGCGGGCTTTATCATGGCACCCAGGCGATCAACCAGGGCCAGATGGACCGCTGGAACATCGTTGTCGGGCTGAATTATCTGCCCGCTGCGGTCGAATGCGAAATCGTGCTGGGCAAGGCCGACGGTGCTTCGGCGGAATTGGTCAGCAACATGGTCAAGGTCGCCGACCTGACCCGCCAAGGCTTCATCAATGGCGATATCAGCACCGTGATGAGCCCGCGCACTGTGATGACCTGGGCGCAGAACACCGCGATCTTCAAGGATCCGGGATTTGCCTTCCGCCTCTCGTTCCTCAACAAGTGCGACGAGACCGAGCGGATGATGGTCGCGGAATACTACCAGCGGGTGTTTGGGACTGACCTGCCCGAAAGCGTTGTGGCGAAGGCATGATGCTGAAGCTTGCGGGCTCGGTGCTGCTGGCGCTCGGTGCAGGGCAGGCCACTGTCACGCCCGCGCCGGAACCTGCCGCTGCGCCGCAGCCGCACAAGCTGTACTACCCGGTCGGGGCTGACGCGGCGAAGGTATATGACCAGGCGCTGGCCAAGGCTGCTGCCGACAATGCCCGCGCGGTCATCGTGTTCGGCGCCGACTGGTGCCATGACAGTCGCGCGCTGGGCGAGGTGCTGGGCTCTGACGCGTTCAGGACCGAATTTGGCAGCCGCTTCGAAGTGACCTTCATTGACGTTGGCCGCCCGCAATCGGGTGAAGGTCGCAATCTCGATCTGGTCAAGCGGCTCGGGGTCAAAGACCTGAAGAGCACCCCGGCAATGTTCGTGCTGCGCGGCGATGGCAAACTGCTCAATGGCAAGAAGGACGCCGTCAGCTGGCGCAATGCCGAAAGCCGCGGAACCGACAAAGTGTTCGCCTGGTTCCGCGGGTTCGACAAGAAGTGACCTGATAGGCCCCTTAAGGCCACCACGACACGAGCAATGGCTGGGGCTTATTCGCCCTCCCACCCGTCAAGCAGATCCGAAAACTCGTCCGCATGCTCTTCCTCCTGCTCGAGGATGTGCATCAGCAGCTTTTTGGTGGTGGTGTCGCGGTCGCCGACATAGTCGATCAGCTCGCGGTACGAATCGATCGCAATCCGTTCGGCGACCAGGTCTTCTTTGACCATGTCCTTGAGCGTCTTGCCCTCGCGATATTCGGCGTGGCTCAGCTTGGTCAGGTGATCGGGGTTGAGGTCAGGCTCACCGCCAAGCTGCACGATCCGCTCGGCCAACATCATCGCATGCGCTTGCTCGGCATTGGCATGTTCGAGGAAGTGCGCCTTGATCGGTTCGGACACCAGGCCGGTGGCGGTGTGGTAATGCCGCAGATAGCGCAGCACGCAGACCCATTCGGTCGCGAGCGATTCCTGCAGCTTGCCGACAATCATCTCACGGTCGGCGGGATAGGTTTTGGTGACCGCACCGTCTTCGATGTGCTTACGCGCCTGCGCGCGCAGGGTCGCGACGTCGGTAAAGTTCTGGTCGGCAGGTTTCGCGGCGGTCGCCATGGCGCTGGGTCCTCATTTTCGAAAGGGGAGCCGCGCGCATTTGCGTGGCTCCCCTCAAAACGATTTTCCGGCGCTGCGGTTCCCGATTTCTCAGTCTGCTGGCACCACCAGATACTTCTCGCCGGTCCGGCGCGCGTTGTATTCGCTGACCGCTTTCTTGGTGAGCATACCTTCAAGGCTGACTTCGGCCTTGTAATAGCTGGCAAAAGTCGTCGTCAGGTCCTTGGCAACGCGCGCGCGCATGCGGCCGACCACTTCCATCCCGGCCTTGCCCATGAACGGGGTGAGCAGCCAGCCTGCAAGGTCCCAGGTGAGGCCAAATGCGCGGTTGAGGATCGTCGGTCCAAGATCGAGCGCGCCGTAAATGTAGACCTTCTTGGCCTCGCTCGAGCCATAACGGCTGAACGCAGCACCGCGGCTGGCAGCGGCTTCCATCGCGGTCAGGATCTGGCCAGCGAGCGTGCCGCCGCCGATCGGATCGAACCCCAACATGGCCTTGGTCTCGGCAATCGCATCGATCAGCTTGGGCATGAAATCGGCGTCGGTCATGTTGAGCACGTGGGTTGCGCCTAGATCCTTGAGCAGCGCGACCTGATCTTCGCTGCGCACGATGTTGACCAAGGGCACGCCGTCTTCGAGGCAGATCTTGACCAGCATCTGGCCTAGGTTCGATGCCGCAGCGGCGTGGACGATGCCGGTGAAGCCTTCGAGCTTCATCGTTTCGACAAAGCCCAGTGCGGTCATCGGATTGACGAAGCTTGAGGCGGCCTGCGCCGCGCTTGCCTCAACCGGCATGCACATTGCAGCGTCAGCATAAGCGTAGTTGGCGTAAGCGGAGCCGGGAACGCAGGCGACGCGCTTGCCCAGCAAAGCCTCGGCGCCATCACCGGCGGCGACGACTGTGCCGGCGGCTTCGTTACCGGCCGGCATCGCCATACCGTGGCGTGATTTCATCGCGCGGGTCGCGTTATCGGGCATTTTTGCCACGATCTTGCCGGGCGAATACTGGGCGTTCTCTGTGTCTGCTGAGGCGAGCAGCAGTCCGAGATCCGATGGATTGATTGGGCTGGCCTCAACCTTGACCAGTACCTGGCCCGGCTTGGGCTCGTCCCAGGTCTTGTCGTTCAGCTGGAGCGTCAGCGTGCCGTCAGCGTCGAGCTGGGTGGTGAGCTGCTTGCCGGTATATGCCATCGTTCTCTCCGAATCTGTTGCGCCGTTGTGGCGTTGCAGATTGCAACTTAGGCATTCATTCGCCGGGGTAAAGCGCCCGCGCGAAATATAGGCCGTGCGGGGGCGCATTGAAGCCGAGCCGCTGGCGGTCGCGCGCTTCGAGCGCATCGGCAAGGTCCTGCTCGCTCCACTTGCCATTGCCGACCATGGCCACGCAGCCGACCATCGAGCGGACCTGATGGTGCAGGAAACTGCGCGCGGAGGCTTCGATTAGCACTTGGTTGCCCTCGCGGCGGACATCGAGCCGGTCGAGCGTCTTGACCGGACTGGCCGACTGGCAATGCGCCGAACGGAAAGTGGTGAAGTCGTGGCTCCCGACCAGCATTTGCGCGGCGCGGTGCATCAGGTCTGCATCCAGATGCTGGGTCAAGTGCCACGCGCGGTTCAGCTCCAGCGTCAACGGCGCGCGGCGATTGGCGATGCGGTAGAGGTACTCGCGCCCGGTGCAGGAAAACCGCGCGTGCCAGTCGCCCGCCACTTCCATGGAAGCCAGCACGGCAATCGGGGCGGGGCGGATCAGGGCATTCAACGCCTGCATCAAGCGGAACGGGGTGATCACCTTGTCAATATCGAAGTGCACCCGCATGCCAAGCGCATGGACCCCGGCGTCGGTGCGGCCCGCACCGTGGAGGGTGGCCGCCTCGCCAGTGACTGCAAGAATGGCGGCCTCGATCGCGCCCTGCACGGTTGGCCCGTTCGGCTGGCGCTGCAGCCCCATAAACGGCGTGCCGTTGAATTCGATGGTGAGCGCGAAGCGGGTCAAGCGAGCTGAGTTCCCGGAGCGACCGTGCGGCCGCGCAGCAGTTCCGTCACGCTCATCGCTGGCCGCCCCGCGCGCTGGATCGTGGTTGGGACCAAAGCGCCATGGCCGCAGGCTATCGTCAGCTGGTCGTCGAGCGTGGTCCCGGCCGCACCTTCGCGCGCAACCACTTTCGCGGCGAGGATGCGGTAGCGCTCGCCGTCCAGCTCGAACCAGGCCCCCGGTGCCGGCGCGAAGGCGCGGACCTGGCGTTCGATCTGTTCAGCGGCGCGGGTGAAGTCGATCCGGGTCTCGGCCTTGTCGATCTTGGCCGCATAGGTGACGCCAAGGTCGGGCTGCGGGGTGGGGGTGTGTCCGGGCAGGTCGGCCAGCACCTCGATCAGCAGCCGCGCGCCGATTTCGGCGAGTTCGGCGGTGAGTTCGCCGCTGGTCTTGTCCTCGACCGGAGTGCGCGCGGCCGCGAGCATCGGACCTGTGTCAAGCCCGGCTTCCATCTGCATGATCGTCACGCCCGTAACCGGGTCTCCCGCCAGGATCGCACGGTGAATCGGTGCCGCCCCGCGCCAGCGCGGCAACAGCGAGGCGTGGATGTTGAAGCAGCCGTGCATCGGCGCATCGAGCACCGGTTGCGGCAGGATCAGGCCATAGGCGGCGACCACCGCGATGTCGGCCTCCAGCGCGGCAAAGTCCGCCTGCGCTTCCAAATCGCGCAGGGTGCGGGGGGAGCGGACTTCAATGCCCAACCGCTCGGCCTCGCGCTGCACGGGCGATGGCATCAACTGCTTGCCCCGGCCCGCCGGGCGCGGCGGCTGAGTGTAGGCGGCCACCACCTCATGCCCCGCCTCGACCAGCGCCTGCAGTGCCGGCACGGCGAAAGTCGGGGTTCCCATGAACACAACGCGCATCGGTGGCTTTGCCTTTCGTGAGGTCCGGCCCTATCTGGGGCGCGATGGCATCGCAAGAGATCGAAACGCTGACCGCCGCGCTGGCGCGCCTGCCCGGGCTTGGCCCCCGCTCGGCGCGGCGCGCGGTGCTGTGGCTGATCAAGCGGCGTGAGGGCGCGCTGGTGCAGCTGCTTGAAGCGCTGGATGCGGTCCGCGATGGGCTGGTCGAATGCCAGACCTGCGGCAATGTCGATACGTCCGACCCATGCGGCATCTGCGCCGACCCGCGCCGCGACCAGCGCTCGCTTTGCGTGGTCGAGGATGTGGCAGATCTGTGGGCACTCGACCGTTCGCGGCTGTTCGCCGGACGTTATCACGTGCTTGGCGGGCGGCTTTCGGCGCTCGACGGGGTGCGGCCCGAAGACCTCACCATCGGCAAGCTGATCGAGCGCGTCAACCAAGGCGGGATCGACGAGGTAGTGCTGGCGATGAACGCCACGCTCGAAGGGCAGACCACCGCGCATTACATCGCTGAGCGGCTCGAAAGCTATCCGATTCGCCTGACCCAGCTGGCGCATGGCCTGCCAGTCGGAGGCGAGCTCGATTACCTCGACGAGGGCACTTTGGCGCAGGCTCTGCGCGCGCGGAGGCCGATGGGATAGCCGATTGCGGGCTATTTTTTCGTCGCGTCGATCATAATGGCCTCGCTGTGCAGCGCGCATTTCCAATCGTCACCGCGGCGCACCCAGGTTGAGGTGTCGGCACAGGTCAGATCCATCGGCCCGTCATGGATCGTCCCGGTCTGGTGCACTGTGTAGGCGATCACCGCCACGTCATCGCTGGGGAAAATCACCTCAACATCGCTAAACTCGAACGTTTCAAGCGCCCACTTGTTGTCACGGGTCAGTTCCTCGAATTTGTCGGGGTTCATCCGCATTGTCCCTTGTGAACCGCTAGCAAGACTGTCCTCGGCGATCATCGCCCCGGCGGCTTTGGCATCCTTGTCTTTCAACGTTTGCCAGAACCTGGTTTCGAGTTCGACGATCGAGTTGCTCTGCTTGTTCATTGCGCGACTCCTTCACAAAGAGAAACGCCCTCGGCCCAGCGTGGTTCCGATCACACTGATCGCTTCGTCCCGGCTTGCGAACGGCTCGCATCGCCACTATCTGGCCCTTCATGGCCTTACGCGAAATCCTCGAAGTCCCCGATCCGCGCCTCAAGCAGATCTCCGCGCCTGTCACCGAGTTCGATGACGATCTGCGCGCGCTGGTCGCCGATATGTTCGAGACGATGTACGAAGCCCCCGGCATCGGCCTCGCTGCGGTGCAGGTCGGCGTGCCGCTGCGCGTGCTGACGATCGATCTTCAGCCCGAGGACGAGGACGCCGCGCCTGAGGAATGCACCGCACACGGCGGGCACAGCCACTCGCACCAGCCGCTCAAGAAGGAACCGCGGGTGTTCATCAACCCCGAGATCCTCGATCCTTCCGAGGAGCACGCGGTCTATTCCGAGGGCTGCCTGTCGGTCCCCGAAATCTACGCCGACGTCGAACGCCCCGCGCAAATTCGCGCGCGCTGGCAGGATCTTGACGGCACGGTTCACGAAGAAGCGATCGACGGCCTGCTGGCCACCTGCCTGCAGCACGAGATGGACCACCTCGAAGGCATCCTGTTCATCGACCATCTCAGCCGCCTGAAGCGGCAGATGGCGCTCAAGAAGCTCGAAAAGCTGCGCAAGGCGGCGTGACCGATCCAAAACGGCGACAATCAGGTGGCCAGGGCTGGCGTTCTTGCTCCGTTCCGTATAATCTGTTGCCATGTCCGGTAGTCTTGCATCGCTCGTCGTCATTGTATTCGCGCTTGCAGGGGGGCTGGCGCTTGGCTGGCTGTTCGGGTCGCGGCCAGCTGCAGACCTGCGCACGCGGCTGACTGCAAGCGAGACGGAGGCGCGCGAAAGCGACGCGCAGTTTCGCAAGGCAATCGCAGAGCTCGGCGAATCACAAATCGAACTGGCAACGCTGAAGGCCAACGCGGCCAATTTCGATGATCAGAAGGCCGGACTGCTCACTGCGCAGGAAAACCTGAAAGCCGAATTCGCCGCGGCGGGCGCGAAGATCCTCGCCCAGGCGCAGGAAACGCTGCTGAACCGCGCTCAGGAACGGATGACCCAATCCGAAGAAAAGAGCGCGGAGCGGCTGAAGGCGCTGCTTGCCCCGGTCGACCAGCGGCTCAAGGCTTACGAGGAACAGGTCACCACGCTCGAAAAGCAGCGGGTCGAAGGTTTCAGCCAGCTTGCCGGGGTGATCGAGGAAGTGCGCAAGGGCCAGGAAGAGGTCCGGCGCGAGGCGGCGCGGCTTGGCAATTCACTCACCAATGCGCCCAAAGCGCGCGGCCGCTGGGGTGAACGTGCGCTGCAGAACGTGCTAGAACAATGCGGCTTGTCGCAGCATACCGATTTCAATCTGGAACACTCGCTCGATACGGAGGACGGCCGTCTGCGCCCCGACGCGATCGTGCGGATTCCGGGTCAGAAGATGCTGGTGATCGACGCCAAGGTGTCGCTCAACGCCTATCAGGCGGCGTTCGAGGCAGGCGATGATGAGACCCGCAAGCGCAACCTCGATCTCCACGCCCGCTCGATGCGCGGGCACGTCCAGACGCTCGGCGCGAAAAGCTACCAGAGCCAGTTCGACGAAGCGCCGGACTACGTGGTGATGTTCGTGCCGGGTGAACACTTCGTTGCCGCCGCGCTCGAAAGCGATCCCGACCTGTGGGACTTTGCATTCCACAACAAAGTCTTGCTCGCCACGCCTACCAATCTGGTGGCGATTGCCCGGACCGTCGCGATGGTCTGGCAGCAGGATCAGCTGGCGCGCGAAGCGATCGAGATCGGCAAGGCCGGGGCGGAATTGTATGACCGGCTGGCAGTCGCTGCCGATCATCTCAAAGGGGTTGGCGCAGGGCTTGACCGCGCGGTCCGCAAGTACAACGATTTCGTCGGCAGTTTCGAACGCAACGTGCTCACGTCGGGCCGCCGACTAAAGGACAAGGGCATTGCGATCGGCAAGCGCGAGATCGAGGAAGTGTCCCCGATCGACAGCCTGCCGCGCCATGCCGACGTGGCCGAAACGGGCTTGCTGCTGCACGACAATGCCGGCGAGCCCGAAGCCGCCGAATAGGCCTTAACGCTTGCGCACCAACTTGGCCGAATGGCCCGGTGCGGTAAGGGTCAGCGTGTCGCCCTCAACCTTGTATTGCGGGGAAGCTCCCAGCAATTTGCCGACTGCGCGCTCTTGTTCCATCACCCCATCGCAAAACATCTGGGTCGAGATGATCGGCCCGACCATCAACCGGTCCGGGGTGATTTGCAGGTTGCTGCCCATCCCGTTGCAACCCGCATCGGCGGAGATCGATTGAACCTCAAGGGTGATCGCCGCCCGGCCCGACACCGGCTTCTGGCCATCGATACTGACGAACGACCAGGTCGTTCCAGCTATTGCTGTTGGGGCTGCACCGGCGGTGGTGCAGGCGGCGAGCAGAGGAAGGGCAACAGTGCCGAGGGCGATCAAAGCGTTGCGTTTGGTCATGCCGGGCAACCTGCCACGCACCACCTGATTGCCGCCTGAACGGCGCTAATCCAGCGCGGCGAGCGCTTCGTAAGCCAGCACAGCACCCGCGACCGCCGCGTTGAGGCTGTCGGCGCGGCCCTTCATCGGCATAGTCACGCGCAGGTCGCAGGCCGCTTCGCAATCCTCGGGCAGCCCGCGCGATTCGTTACCCACCAGCAGGAAGCACGGCGAAGCATACGGCGCAGCACGGTAAGGAACGGCATCGCGCAGGCTGGCCGCCACCAACTGGCCAGCACCGCTGCGCAGCCACGGCAGGAATTCCTCCCAGCGGGCTTGCGCAATGCCTTGGGTAAACACGGCACCCATGCTGGCGCGCACCGCCTCGACCGAGAATGGATCCGCGCAGTCATCGATCAGGATCAGCCCGCCCGCGCCCACCGCATCGCCCGTGCGCAGCATCGTGCCCAGATTGCCCGGATCGCGCAGGGCCTGCGCGACCAACCAGATCTTCGCGCTGTTCCGGTCAAGCGCGGTGAGCGAGGTATCGAATTCGGCAAAGACCCCGGCCACCGCCTGCGGATTGTCCTTGCCGGTGACTTTGCTGAGCAGGTCAGCGCCCATTTCCAGTACTTCACCACCTGCCGTCAGAACATCGTCCTCAAGCGCTTCGAGCAACGGATGAGGGTCGCGGCCCGTGGCCATGACCAGCACTTCCGGCAGCCGCCCGCTGGCTCGCGCATCGGTCAGCAAGCGCAGCCCTTCGGCCAGGAACTTGCCCGAAGCCTTGCGATGCTTCTTTTCACGCAAGCTGCGCAGAAATTTGACTGTGGGGTTGGAAAATCCGGTGATCAGGCGGCGCTGCGGCATCAATCTTCGCCGAAGCCGTCCTTGACCAGGCCGACCAGCTTGAGCAGCGCCAGATCCGCACCTTCACCTTCAACGATGATATCGATGGTATCGCCCTTGGCCGCGCCGAGCATCATCAGACCGAGGATCGAGGCACCTTCGGCGTCGTTGCCGTCCTTTTCAACCTTCACCCGCAGCCCATCGCCCAGCTTGGCGACCGCATTGACGAACTTGGCGCTGGCGCGCGCGTGCAGGCCCCGGTTGTTGACGATTTCGACAGTTTCCCGGTGTTCGCTCATTGCACCCCCAAATATGCAGCCCGTGTCAGGCGTCCTGGCCCAGGAATTCCGATGCGATCGTGATGTAATTGCGCCCGGCATCGCGCGCGGCGATCACGGCCTTGCCCAGCGGCATCGAGCCGCGCGCTTTGGCGAGGCGGATTAGCATCGGCAAATTGATCCCGGCGATAACCTCGACTTTGTCCTTCTGCATCAGCGAGATCGCGAGGTTCGATGGGGTGCCACCGAACAGGTCGGTCAGGATGATCACGCCGGCGCCGCTGTTAACGCGCTCCACAGCCCTGCCGATGTCGGCGCGGCGCTGCTCCATGTTGTCCTCAGGGCCGATGCTTATCGCGACCACGGCTTCCTGCTTGCCGACGACGTGAGTCATCGCGGCGACGAATTCGTCTGCCAGCTTGCCGTGCGTAACCAGGATAAGGCCGATCATGTCCGGATATTGCTCCATCCCCGCAGGCAGGCGACTCGCGTCTGGCGGTGGCGCCGGGCCATGACGACTGCGGGCATCGCGGTCAATCCCTTCCGTGGGCCGGGTCGGGCCTGCCCTCGATCAGATCGGCCGCGCGGGCCGACAGGTTGCGGTGGAGGACGCCGGGATTGTAGCCAGCTTCGGTCAGCGCTGCAGCAAGCTGTTCGGCGGCAAAGACCGAACGATGTCGCCCGCCGGTGCAGCCAAAGGCAATGTTAACGTAAGCCTTGCCCTGCGCCTGGTAGCGCGGCAGCAGCAGCAGCACGAGATCGCGGAACCGTGCAAAGGCCTCGTGCCACGCCGGGTCCTGGCGAATATGGTTTGCCACTGCTGGATCGTGCCCGGTCTGAGGGCGCAACGCCGGGTCCCAGTGGGGATTGTCGAGGAAGCGCATGTCGAACACCAGATCGGCAATCGGCGGCATCCCGCGGGCAAAACCAAAGCTGCTGACCGATACAGTCATGCCCTGCGCGGTGCTTTCGCCAAAGCGTTCGCGGATCGCCTGTTGCAGGTCGTTGCTGGTAAACTGGGTGGTCGAGATGACCAGATCGGCCCACCGCCGCAGAGGTTCCATCACTTCGCGCTCGGCCGATATGCCGCTGGCGGCGGGCAGGTCCTGCGCCAGCGGATGGCGCCGGCGCGTTTCGTTGTAGCGCCGTTCAAGTTCGGACCCGGCGCAGTCGAGGAACAGCGTGGTGATCTCAAGGTCGGGACGGTCGGCCAGCTTCTTGACCAGACCGATAACCTTGTTGGGATCGAAGCCGCGGGTGCGCGAATCAAAGCCGATGGCGAGCGGCGTATCCGCTGCCGGCGCATCGGCGCTATCGATCAGGCGGCCGAGCAAGCGGACAGGGAAATTATCGATCACTTCCCAGCCCAGGTCCTCGAGCACCTTGAGCGCGGTCGTCTTGCCCGCACCGAGTAGGCCGGTGACAAGCAGCAGGCGTTGCGGGGCCGAGGTTGGTGATTCTGCCATCTGGGAATGCCATAGATGGCGCTGGATGAGCGCAATGTGAAGAGCGCGGCGGATGACTGTCCCCCAAGCCGAAGGCGCGGTCAGCTCAATCCGTATGTACGCAGTGCCAGTTCGGCCTTTACCGCAAGCAGCGGCGTATCGGGCCACAGCCGGATCAGCGGAAGTCGCACGTCGCACATCACGACTGTGTCCGGTGAATCGATGAAGCGCTCTGCTGCGGCATCGAGGCGCACGGCTAACGCGACGGGCACATGCGCGGTGGTCGGAAAAGTAAGGAGCCCCAGATTTCGCACTTCGACCAGTCCGGCAATATTCGGCGGAGGTGATGCGTAAAGCTGACCATCCTTCGCCTCCAGGTGCACGCCATCGTCGCCGATCAGGACTGCGCCGCGATCGATCAGCGCCAAGGCAAGGTTCGACTTGCCCGATCCGGGCGGCCCCTCGATCAGCAGCGCGCGGCCATCGATCGCGACGCAACTGGCCTGAACCAGCGCGGAGTTCATCCATCGTCCTCTTCGATGGTCGGCAACTCGAGCACCAGGCAAGCACCGGGCTTGCCATCGGGCCGGTCGGTCGCAATCAGCGAGCCGTCGTGGGCCACGGCAATGGTTCGCGCGATGGCCAAACCCAGTCCCGAATGGTTGCCGAATTGCTCGCTCTCGGGCCGCAGCGAATGGAACCGGTCAAAGATCTTCTCGCGGGCTTCGGGCGGGATACCCGGGCCGTCATCGGTCACGGTCAGCTCGACATGCTCGGGATGCCGCGTCACTTCCATGACCACGGAGCCGCCGGGCGGCGAGAATGAGCAGGCATTGTCGAGCAGGTTGACGAGCACACGTTCCAGCCGCGCCGCATCGCCCGGAACAATCCACGGTCCGGCATCCTGTGGCTCGACCCGCACTTCGCACGCGGCCGCATCGCCGCGCTCGGCCCGGGCTCTGACGAGCGCTTCGGCCAGCGTCATGAGGTCGATCTCGTCGAACTGGGTTCGGCTGAGCTCGGCATCAATCCGGCTGGCTTCTGCAATGTCGGTCACCAGCCGGTCGATCCGCTGGACATCGTGCGCGGCGATTTTGGTCAATTCATCGCGGAGCCCTTCATCCTTGACCTTGTCGAGGCTTTCAAGCGCGCTGCGCAAGCTGGCGAGCGGGTTCTTGATCTCGTGCGCAACGTCTGCGGCAAAGGTCTCGACCGCGTCGATCCGGTTGCGCAGCGCGCCGGTCATGTCGGACAGGGCGCGCGCGAGCAGGCCGATCTCGTCGCGCCGGTCGGGCAGACGCGGAACCTCGACTGCGCGGTCACGGCCCAGCCGGACGCGGACCGCGGCGCGGACCAACGCGCGCAGCGGCTTGACGATCGTGCGCGCGAGAAACAGCGAAAGCTGGATCGAGATCAGAAATGTCACCGCCAGTACGATCGCCAGTGTCTGGCGGGCATCGCGCACTGACTGGGTGATGTCGGGGGCGTTGCGGGTGGTCAGCAGCAGATGCCCGGTGTTGCCTACCGGTGTGGCGGCGGTGATCACCGGGCTCTCATCTGGCGCCGCGCGCTCTGTGACGATCGTCCCGTGCGCGCGGCTGGCATCGGCAAGTTCGGGCCAATTGGTCGCGGCATCCACCGCGGGTTCTCGGTAATACGGGATCGGCTCTGAACCCAGAACCCAATTCATCGAACGGTCGAGCTGCCGCGCCACGTTGAGGTACCAGGGATCGTCCGCAGGATCGTTGAGCACAAAACTTGGCTTGGCCACCTGGAAGCTGTCGAGCAGCAACCTGCCGTCCGGCTGGTAAAGCCGCAGGCGCAAGCGCTGATCGGTCCCGATTTGCCCAAGGATTGCGGCGCGATCTCGCGGCGTGGCGGCAGCGAGGCCAGCGGCGGCAATCTGCGCTTCGGCAGTGGCCAGCTTGAACCGTTCGCCAACCAGCTGCTTGCGGTAGGAATCGAGGTAAAACAGGCTGCCCGCCATCAGCCCCAGCGCGATGATGTTGACCGCCAGGATCCGCGCCGTGAGCGAAGTCCGCCGCGTCCAGTAAAGCCGCCGCTGGCGGACCGGCAGTTGCTCGCTGTCAGGCATCGGTGAACGAATAGCCGGCGCCGTAAAGCGTTTCGATGGCCGAGAATTGCGGGTCGATCGCCCTGAACTTGCGGCGCAAGCGCTTGATGTGGCTGTCGATGGTGCGGTCGTCGACGAAAACGTCGTCCGAATAGGCCGCGTCCATCAACTGGTTGCGGTTTTTGATCACGCCGGGACGCAGCGCGAGTGCTTCAAGCAGCAGGAACTCGGTGACGGTCAGCGAAACCGGTTTGTCCTGCCAGGTGACCTGGTGCCGCGATGGGTCCATTTCGAGCCGGCCGCGAGTCAGGCGGTCGGCTGGGAGTTCCTCGGCCTCGGCCACCGCATCGCTCCGCGCAAGCTCGCTGCGGCGCAGGATCGCACGAATGCGGGCGACGAGCAGGCGCTGGCTGAACGGCTTGGTGATATAGTCGTCTGCGCCCAGCGCCAGGCCCAGCGCCTCGTCCGGTTCCTCATCCTTGCTGGTCAGGAAGATGACCGGCAATGCGCTTTTCTCGCGCAGCTTTTGCAGCAGCTGCAGACCGTCCATGCTCGGCATCTTGATATCGCACACCGCCAGGTCAGGTGGGTTGTCCAGCAACGCCTTCAGCGCCACCACCCCGTCGGAATAGACCCGGGTGATAAACCCCTCGGCCTGCAGCCCGATCGAAACCGTGGTCAGGATGTTGCGGTCGTCGTCGACCAGCGCGATCACTTGCGGCGCGGCGCCCTGCGGGGATATTGAAGGACTGTCGGCCATGGTGCTGCGCTTCGCGGTTTGGTGCCAGACTGACGGGACCACGGGGTTACCCCGGATCATCAGACAGCGCAATCTTGCCTGACTTGCTAACTATTATGTTGATTTCACAATAGAAAACATTGCGCGCGAGCATATTTGACGGAATCACCCGTAGCGACTATGCGCGCCGAAGACGTCCGGCGCATTCGTATGCGGGGACAGGCTGGCTGCGCTCATGCGTGGCAGCTTCATACTGACGGAGATTGCTTTGACCGCTTCGCTCACCCATTCGCTCGCCGCTCAGGGCATCGAAACTTCGGCAACGGTGTTCGCCAATCTCGGCACCGCGCCGCTGGTTGAGCACGCGCTGAAGCGGGGCGAAGGCAAGCTGACCAAGGACGGCGCACTGCTGGTCGATACCGGCAAGTTCACCGGGCGCAGCGTGAAGGACAAATTCGTGGTCCGCGATGCGGTGACTGAAGAGCCGATCAACTGGGGCCCGATCAACCAGCCGATGACGGTTGAGCACTGGGCTAACTTGAAGGCCGATTTCCTCGCCGCGGTTAAGGATCACAGCGAGCTCTACGTGGCCGACCTGTTCGGCGGCAGCCAGCCCCAATACCGCGTCAACGTGCGCGTGATCACCGAAATGGCCTGGCACAGCCTGTTCGTTCGCACTTTGCTGGTGCGGCCGACGGCGGAAGAGCTCGCCAGTTTCGCGCCCGAATACACGATCATCAACCTGCCCAGCTTCAAGTCCAATCCGGAGCGCCACGGCTGCCGCAGCGATACCGTGATCGCGGTCAACTTCACAGAAAAGCTGATCCTGATCGGCAACACCGAATATTCGGGCGAGATGAAGAAAGGCGTGTTCGGGCTGCTGAACTTCCTGCTCCCGGCGCAGGGCGTGATGCCGATGCATTGTTCAGCTAACATCGGTGCCGACGGCACCAGCGCGATCTTCTTCGGCCTGTCGGGCACCGGCAAGACCACGCTTTCAGCCGACGCCAGCCGCACGCTGATTGGCGATGATGAGCACGGCTGGTCGGACCAGGCAGTCTTCAACTTCGAAGGCGGCTGTTACGCCAAAATGATAAACCTCTCGGCTGAAGGCGAGCCCGAGATTTACGCGACCACCAAGATGTTCGGCACGATCCTGGAAAACGTGACGATCGACGAGGACACGCGCGAGCTCGACTTCACCGGCGCGAGCAAGACCGAGAACACCCGCGGTGCCTATCCGATCGAGTTCATCCCGAACACCAGCGAAAAAAACCTCGGCCCGGCACCGTCGAACGTGATCATGCTGACCGCCGATGCTTTTGGCGTGCTGCCCCCGATCGCCCGGCTGACCGCCGACCAAGCGATGTACTACTTCCTCTCGGGCTACACCGCTAAAGTGGCCGGCACCGAGATCGGCGTGACTGAACCTGAAGCTACTTTCTCGACCTGCTTCGGCGCCGCCTTCATGCCGCGCCATCCCAGTGTCTACGGGAACTTGCTGAAGAAGCGCATCGCCGAAGGCGGGGCGCAGTGCTGGCTGGTCAACACCGGCTGGTCCGGCGGGCGTGCGACCGATCCCGGCATCAACCGCATGCCGATCAAGGCGACCCGCGCGCTGCTTAACGCCGCGCTCGACGGCAGCCTCAACAACGCAGAATTCCGCAAAGACCCGAACTTCGGTTTCGAAGTGCCGGTGGCCGTACCCGGCGTCGACAGCAAGCTGCTCGATCCGCGCGGTGCCTGGGCCGATCCGCAAGCTTACGATCAAACCGCGCAAGAGCTGGTCAGCAAGTTTGTCGAGAACTTCGCCCAGTTCGATGCCTACGTCGATGAAGGCGTGCGGCAATCGGCTCCCAAGGCCGCCTGAAAGCCCGGATAAAGCTCCGGGAGACATAAATCCCGGAGTTGTTCCAATGACTGAGTTTTCGGCCCGCCCCTTTGCCAGCGCAGCGGCCATCCGCCATGTGGGGGAGGGCCTCCTTGCGCGCACCTTGCCCAAGGCCGAGTGGACGCATGAGGCACACTTGGCCGCCTGCACCTGGTTCCTGATGGAACGCACAGACATTCTTCCGGAAGAAGAGCTCCCCGCTATCATCCGCAGTTACAACGAGGCGGTCGGCGGGGTGAATGACGATACCCAAGGCTATCACGAGACACTGACCCAGCTCTACATCCGTGGGGTGCGGCACTTCCTCGCTGGCGCGCGCCCGGCGGACCTGCTCGGCGCGGTCAATGCTTTGCTTACGAGCCCGCTGGCGGAACGGAACTGGCCATTGAAGCATTATTCGCGTGAGACGCTATTTTCGGTGGCAGCGCGGCGCGAGTGGGTCGCGCCCGATATTGCCCCGATTTAACTTCCCACGCCCCGCTGCGGGGCTTAGATTGGCGCTTTCTGCACTCAGGAGTTTTCATAGCATGGGTATTTTCGACAGCATCATGGGCCAGGTCAGCGAGCACGCCGACGTCGGCAACCTTGCGAGCAAGCTCGGTATTTCGCCCGACATGGCCGAAAAGGCAATCGCTGCGCTGGGTCAGAGCCATGAGGAACCCGGCGACACGATCCAGGGCGCTGCGGCCAAGACCGGGCTCGACGCGGGCGTGCTGAGCCAGATCGTCGATCAGATCGGCGGCGAAGGTTCGCTGGGCCAGTACGCCCAGATGCTCAAGGACAGCCCGATGGCCTCGGGCCTGCTCGGCAGCCTCGACAAGGACGGCGACGGCAACCCGCTCAACGATCTTGCCGGCATGGCAGCTGGGCTGTTCGGCAAGAAGTAGCCTTCAGCCGCAAATACAAAAAGGGCCGTGACGCGAGGTGCGTCACGGCCCTTTTTTGCAGGTTTGGGCACTATGCTCAGCCGCGCAGTTCGGCCGTGGTCATGCCGCTGTTGCCGGCGAGCACTGTACCCGTTGCTACGGCCAGTTGCACATCCAATTTCAGGATCGCGCAGGCTTAGCTGGGGGCAGCGGGCGAAACGTTATCAAACAATAGTTGGCTTTGGAGCGCAACGGGAGAGCGACTGCCATAACCCGGGTTGACCCGCCGATATCCTGCCATCTGTCCATATCTCCGGCCATGCCCTGAGCGCTGGTGGTAGGCGCGCCATAGCTCGACTTGAGCATTTTGAACGCATTTTCGCAGTCGCTGTTTTCTGCCTCCAGTTTGACCCCGGTCAGCAGCTTGGTATCTTCGTCGAACTCAAAATATGCGGTGAAATGCAAGCCCGCCTGGGTGTAAGGCATCGTCAAGAGTTCATCGCTTTCCGCATCGCTGTCAGTATTCGGTTTGGCCCGGTTCCCGGTCGCCTTGATAACCTCAGCGGTCGTCATGCCCCATTTGGTCGGCTGCCAGTCGGCGAGTGCAGGCGCCGAGATCGCGAGCGAAGCCAGAGCGATCAATTTAATATATTTCATTTTACCCCCTCAACGCGCGCCGCAATACTTGATGGCGGGATTATTTGGCCGATGCAACTTGAAGATGCCAAAGGAACAAAAAGCCCGGCGCACTATTAAGTGGCCGGGCTGTTTGATCTTGTTATCGTAAAATGCTCAGTCGAGCAGTGACGCAGGCACCATCCCACCGTTGTCGGCGAGCGCCTTCATCACCTGCTTCTGCAGAGCGATGTTGTCTTCGGCCGAACCCGCATAGTCAGCATTGCCGAGTTCGTGCGCAAGCGACTTGCGGTTTTCGTACGACGCGTCGATCCCGACCAGCTTCATCAGGTCGACCACCGAAGTGCGCCAGTTGAGGCTGTCAGCGCCTTGCATCGCGCCGAGCGAGGCTGCGACATCGATCGGGGCAGCAGCGACCGGGGCAGGCGCGGCTTCGGCCATCGGGATTGCCGGGGCGTCGGCGGGCGGAGTTGCGGCCGCGGCTTTGTGGCCGAAGATGGCATCCTTGATCGAGCTGAAAATCGACATGAAATTATTCCTCCAATTGGCGCGACTCGAAGATCTCGGGCCGCGTTTCCTGTTGGGCACTGGCCTAGCACTTCTGAACGGTAGTTGAAGGGGTTATTGCGCGGCTAGCTTCCCGATTTTAGAGCAATATAGCGCGTAATATTGTCACCCAGCACATCGAGCGGAACATTGCCGCCTTCGACCACCGCCTGATCGAAATCGCGCAGGTCATACGCCGCGCCGAGCGCCGCCTTGGCCCGTTCGCGCTGGGCGAGGATTTCGCTGTGGCCCATCTTGTAACCGCAGGCCTGTCCCGGCCATGAGCAATAGCGGTCCACCTCGGGAGTGACTTCGGCAAGGCCCGAGCCGTTGGTCTCCGAGAACCACGTGATCGCCTTGTCGCGGCTCCAGCGTTTGGCGTGCAGCCCGGTATCGACCACCATCCGGCACGCCCGGAAGGCGATCGACTGGAGGTAGCCAAGCTGCCCGACCGGGTCGCCATCGTAAGCGCCCAGTTCATCGCCGAGCGTTTCGGCATAGAGCGCCCAGCCTTCGGAATAGGCGTTGAAGGCCAGGATCGAGCGGATCAGCGGCAGCTGGTTGGCATATTCACCCTGCCAGACATGACCCGGAATGCCCTCGTGGAACGCCAGTGTTGCCAGCGAATAACGGCTGTGCCGGTCAGTATCGCCAAGGTTAAGCCAGATCTTGCCGGGGATGCTGCCGTCCTTCGATCCCGCACCGCCATAGGCCCCCGGTGCGCCAGCTTCTTCGGCAGGCGGCAGACGGCGGATTTCGAGGTTGCCCTTGACCAGCGTGCGGAAAGCGAGTGGCAATTTGGTGCGGATGAAGGCGATCTTGTCCTGCATCAGTGCGATGATTTCGGCGCGGCCCTTGTCGTCATTGCTGAACTTGAAGCGCGGGTCCTTGCCCAGCGCAGTCATGCGCTCGCCCACGGTGCCGCTGGTGAAGCCCAGCTTGCGCAGGATCGGGTCCATCCGGCCGTGCAGCTCCTGCAGCGCGGCCATACCGAGCGCATGGACTTCATCGGGTGTGCGGCGGGTGGTGATGCTGGCGCGCAGGGCCCAGGCGTACCATTCGTCGCCAAGTGGACGCGCCCACAGGCCCGGGGTCGAGCCATCGGCATCCTTGGCCAGAGCGCGCTGCGCGGTGATCTCGGCGAGTTGGCGTTCGAGCGCCCCGGTCACCGGGCCAGTTGCGATTGCCCGCGCACGCCGGTCCCAATCACCGGGGATCGCCGGAGTGCGCTTAACCAGCGATCCGACCAGATCACCGCCGCCGCGCGCGTCGGCCAGCGCGATGCCGAGCTGGCGGATCGTCTTGTCCAGCAGGATCGCGGGCGGGATCATCCCCATCCGCCGCGCTGACGCAATCCGCGCGGTCTCGCCATCAAGTTGCGCGGAGTACTGGGCGAGGCGGCTGAGGTATGCCTCGGCATCGGCGGCATCGCGGACCGGATGATCGCTGTCGAGGAAGCGGGGCGTATCGAGATAGGCGCCGACGTTCTGGATCACCGTGTAAGGCGTATTGCGCCAGCCGCCGACTGCGACATCGCCGTAAGGCAGGGCGAACCCATCGAGCGCGACGGAGAAAGCGCTCTTGACCACCGCCAAGCTGGTCCGTGTTGCCGGTTCGAGCGCGTCGGGCGCAAAACCGTTGGCCCCGCGCAGCGCGGCCTTGAGCGCTGCGGCCAATCTGGCCTGTCCGGCAGCGGAGCGGTCACCCAGCTCGCGGCGCAGGCCAGCGTGCACGTCGGAATCCACGCCCAGCGACGTCGCGCCTTCCGGTTGCAGCGCCAGCAATTGCCAGGCCACGCCTTCAAGATATGCGTCCGCACTGCCGGCCGGAATGGCAGCAAGCCGCGGTTGGCACGCATTGAGCGCCAGCGCAGCGCCGCCGGCGCCGAGCATGGACAAGGTCTGGCGGCGAGTGGTGGTGATCTGGCTGTGCATCGCCGCAGACTGCTGGGCGGGCGGCGTGCTGTCAATCAGTAGGCCGACAAGCCACTGGTATAGCTCCGCAAGCGTCGTTAGTCTGGGTGAGGAACGGCCGTTTCGGCCGCGGGAGGGAAATTCATGGGCGCTACAGATCTCATTTCGATGCTTCAGCAGAGCGGCGGCATTGCTGCCATTGCCAGCCAGCTCGGCGTCTCCCCCGAAGTGGCCGAGCAGGGCGCCGCAGCGCTGCTTCCCGCGGTGGTCGGCGGCTTCAGCAAGCATGCGGACAATGCTGGCGGCGGCGAAGGCGGGCTCGGCAGCCTGATCGGCATGCTCGGCGGGCTAGGCGGTGCATCGCTGGCCGGCAATGTGCTCGGGCCAGAGCCGACCGATGTCGACAAGGGCAACGACGTGCTGGGCCAGATTTTCGGGTCGAAAGACGTCAGCCGCACCGTGGCAACGCATGCTTCAAGCCAGACCGGGATCGATCCAGCGCTGCTCAAGAAGATGTTGCCAATCCTGGCGATGCTGGTGGCCGGCTATCTTTCGCACAGTGCGAATTCGCAGTCCGGCCAGGCGCAGGGCGGCGGGCTGGGCGGAATCCTTGGATCGGTGCTGGGTTCGGTGCTTGGCGGAGGGCAGTCGTCGCAGCCCAGCAGCGGCATGGGCGGGATGCTCGGCGGCGTGCTGGGATCGTTGCTTGGTGCTGGTCAGACGAGCGGCGGCGGCAATGCGCTTGACGAAATCATCGGCATGGCGGGCAAGCTGGCCCACTGATGGACAGCGGAACTGTCCTTTCGATCCTGATGCTGACCGCTATCGCGATGCTGCTTGGTGCGGTATACCTTTGGCGGCAGCGCGGGACCTCGAAGCAGGTCTGGCTGATGCTCGTGCTGGCGATCGTTCTATTGGCCAACGTGGCGATCTGGGTGGTGCCGTCGGGAAACGGCACCGCCCCAGCGCAGCAGGAATTGAAGTAGTTACCTGATCGGGCAATCGGGCGAGAGCCGCATGTCGAGGTAATTGTCGACCGAGCCCATCAGGTCGCCCATCTCGTTTTCGAAGAAGTGGTTCGCGCGGGGGATTTCTTCGTGATGGATCGTGATGTGGCGCTGGGTGCGCAGCTTGTCGACCAGCTTCTGGACCGAATTGGGGGTCACCACCGTATCGGCCACGCCCTGGATGATGATGCCCGATGCGGGGCAGGGGGCGAGGAAGCTGAAATCGTACATATTGGCCGGCGGGGCGATCGAGATGAAACCGCGGATTTCCGGGCGGCGCATTAGCAACTGCATCCCGATCAGCGCGCCAAAGCTCGCCCCCGCAACCCAGGTGGTCGACGCTTCTGGGTGGATCGACTGGACCCAATCGAGCGCGGCAGCGGCATCGGACAGCTCGCCAATCCCGTTGTCAAAGCTGCCCTGGCTGCGGCCCACGCCGCGGAAGTTGAAGCGTAGCGTGGCAAAGCCGCGCGCCTGAAAGGTCTTGTAGAGCGCCATGGTGATGCGCTCGTTCATCGTGCCGCCTGCCTGCGGGTGCGGATGCAGGATCATCGCAACGGGCGCGCGCGGGCGCGAAGCGGGCTGGAAACGGCCTTCGAGGCGACCTTCGGGACCGGGAAAGATAACTGATGGCATTGGCTCAAGGACCTGTTCTGGCTGGCCCGTGGCGCGGCTTGCCGAGAAATCTCGGATGCCGGACCGCTTTGGACTAGGATCGGGAAGCAGGCGCTATATAGAAACAAAGCCCCGAAAAGCAACGATTGCGAACATGGCCGCTCAATTCATCTATCTTGATCACCAGGCAACCACCCCGCTTGCGCCCGAGGCGCGCGCGGCGATGCTGCCGTGGTTGGGCGGGCCCGAGGGGATGGGCTTTGCCAACCCGCATTCGATGCACAAGGCCGGACGCGCGGCGGCGGCGGCGGTGGAGGTAGCGCGCGAACAGGTTGCGGGCCTGCTCCCCAAGGGCGGCCGGGTGGTGTTCACCAGCGGCGCGACCGAGGCGCTCAACCAGGCGATCCGCGCTGTCGATCGCGGGCCGATTGCCTATTCGGCGGTCGAGCATTCCGCAGTGGTCAATGCAGTGCTGGCGACCGGCGCGCCGACGCAGGAGCTGGCAGTCAGCGCCGCCGGTCTGGTCGATCCCGAAGTCGAGATCGCCGAGGGCACCGGCCTGGTCGCGGTGATGCAGGTCAACAATGAGATTGGTACGATCCAGCCGGTCGCTCGCTTGGCAGAGCGTGCGCACGAAATGGGCGCGCTGTTCCTGTGCGATGCAGTGCAAGGCGCAGGCAAGCTTGCTCCGCCCGAAGGTGCAGACCTGATCGCGATCACCGCGCACAAGCTCTACGGGCCCAAAGGGATCGGCGCGCTGTGGGTGCGGAGTGGGATCAAAATCGCGCCGTGGATCGAAGGCGGCGGGCAAGAAAGCGGTTTGCGCTCGGGCACGCTCAGCCCGTCGCTCTGCGCAGGCTTCGGCGCAGCGGCGGCTTTGGCGAAGGAGCGGATGGATGGCGATTTTCAGCATCTCTCCGGGCTCGCCGAACTGGCCCGCTCGATCCTGTCGCGCTGGACGGTCAACGGCAGCGAGGCCGCGCGCTGGCCGGGCAATCTCAACCTGCGGCTCGAAGGGCTCAACTTCCCGCGGCTGCTCAGCGATTGCCGCAATGTGGCGATTTCAGCGGGATCGGCTTGCGGCAGCGGCACCGGCGCGCCGAGCCGGGTGCTGAGCGCGATCGGGCTTGAACCGCACGAGGCGCGCAATTCGATCCGCATCGGCTTTGGCCGCTACACCACGCGCGAGGAGATCGAGATTGCCTGCCGCGCGATCGATGCTGCGGCTCAGGCGCAGGGGGTCTGATGGTCAAGGTCACCTTCATCACCGCGAATGACCTCCGCGTCACCACCGATGCCGCGGTGGGCGACAACCTGCTCCGCCTCGGGCAGGCCACAGGGATGCCATTGGAAGGCACCTGCGAGGGGCAAATGGCCTGCTCGACATGCCACGTGATCGTGGTGCGCGAATGGTTCACCAAGCTCCCCCGCGCCAGCGACGACGAGGAAGACCTGCTCGACCTCGCCGCCGGGGTCCGCCCGACCAGCCGGCTTTCGTGTCAGATCGAACTCACTTCAGAACTCGATGGCCTGGAAGTACAGATCCCCCGTGACAGCCACGACATGCGGCGGCGCTGAACACCGCCGCACGTCGGGCTTATTCAGGCGAGCGCGTCGATCAGCGCTTTGGAGAACGCCGGGATATCATCGGGCTTGCGGCTGGTGATCAGATTGCCGTCGATCGCCACTTCCTGATCGACCACGTTTGCACCGGCATTGGTGAGGTCGGTGCGAACCGAGGGCCACGAGGTGACGGTGCGGCCTTCGACCACATCCGCTTCGACCAGCATCCATGGACCGTGGCAGATCGCAGCGATCGGTTTGCCCGCATCGTTGAAGTCCTCGACCAGATCGACCGCAGCTTCGTCCATGCGCAGAATATCCGGGTTCATCTGTCCGCCGGGGAGCAGCAGTGCGTCGAAGTCAGCAGCGTTCATGTCGGCGATCAGGGCGTCAACCGGCACACTCTCGCCCCAGTTCTTGTCTTTCCAGCCCTTGATCTCGCCGCCCTTGGAACTGGCGACCACGGTCTCGAACCCGGCCGCTTCAAGCGCGGCCTTGGGGTCCATCAGTTCGGATTGTTCGAAGCCGTCGGCGGCAAGGATGAGGACGCGCTTGGTCATACTGGAAAACTCCGGTTTTTGTAGGGGATCATGCTGCAAACGAACGGCGGAAAAAGCCGTTCCGGCCTTCCGCGCTGCTCGCCCCGTTGCTAGGGCGCTTGGACAATGACCACCGAGACCACTGAACCCGATCCCTTCGATGCCATCGTCGATGCACCGTTCGATAGCGCGCTGTCCGAACGCTACCTGATCTATGCCCTCTCCACGATCACCGCGCGCTCGCTGCCCGATCTGCGTGATGGGCTGAAGCCAGTCCACCGCCGCCTGCTGTGGGCGATGCGGCAATTGAAGCTCAACCCGACCGACGCCTTCAAGAAATCGGCGCGCGTGGTCGGCGATGTGATCGGCAAGTATCACCCGCACGGCGACCAGTCGGTTTACGATGCGATGGTGCGGCTCGCGCAGCCGTTTTCGCTGCGCTATCCGCTGGTCGAGGGCCAAGGCAATTTCGGCAATATCGATGGCGATAACGCCGCCGCCTATCGCTATACCGAAGCCCGCCTGACCAAGACCGCGATCCAGTTGATGGCCGGGCTGGACGAAGGCACGGTCAACTTCATCCCGACTTACAACGGCGAGGAGGAAGAGCCCGAGATCTTCCCCGGCATTTTCCCCAACCTGCTCGCCAACGGGTCGAGCGGGATCGCGGTGGGCATGGCGACCAACATCCCCAGCCACAACGTGGCCGAGGTGATCGACGCGGCGCTGCTGCTGATCGACAACCCCACCGCCGAACATGCCGAGCTGATGCAAGTGTTCCAGGGCCCCGACTTCGCCACCGGCGGGGTGGTCGTCGATAGCCCCGCCGCGATCAGCCAGGCTTATGAGACCGGGCGCGGCGCAATCCGGGTGCGCGGGCGGTTTTCTACCGGGCGGCAAGCGGATGGCTCGTGGGAAGATAGTGGCATCGAAAAGCTGCCCGGCGGCCAGTGGCAGCTGGTGATCAGCGAAATCCCCTACATGCTCGCCAAGGGCAAGCTGATCGAACAGGTCGCGCAGCTGATCGCCGACAAGAAGCTCCCGATCCTCGAAGACATCCGCGACGAGAGCGACGAAGCGATCCGGCTGGTGTTCGTGCCCAAGAGCCGCAACGTCGACCCGGAACTGCTCAAGCAGAGCCTGTTCAAGCTGACCGATCTGGAGACCCGGTTCGGGCTTAACCTCAATGTGCTCGATGAGACGCGCACCCCCGGCGTGCTCAATCTCAAGCTGCTGCTGCAGGAATGGCTCAAGAGCCAGATCGACATCCTGATCCGCCGCAGCCAGCACCGGCTCGACAAGATCGCGGCGCGGCTGGAACTGCTCGAAGGCTACATCATCGCCTTCCTCAACCTTGACCGGATCATCGAGATCATCCGCACCGAGGATGAGCCCAAGGTGCTGATGATGGCCGAGTTCGAATTGAACGACCGCCAGGCCGAGGCGATCCTCAACATGCGGCTGCGGTCGTTGCGGCGGCTGGAGGAAATGGAACTGCGGCGCGAGCTCGATACGCTGCGGGGCGAGCAGGACGAGCTCAACAAGCTGCTCGAAAATCCGGCGCGCCAGCGCACCCGGATCAAGCGCGACCTAGCAACTCTGCGCAAGGATTACGCCGAGGACACCGCACTCGGCCGCCGCCGCACCACCATCGCCGAAGCCGCGCCGACGGTCGAATTCAGCATGGACGCGATGATCGAGAAGGCCCCGGTGACGGTGATCCTCTCGGCCAAGGGCTGGGTGCGCGGAGCCTCTGGCCACGAACCGCTCGACAAGGATTTCAAGTACAAGGACGGCGACGCGCACGCGTTCGCGCTCCACGCTCAGACCACCGACAAGCTGCTGATCGCCTGC
>JANYEY010000026.1 GCA_025359685.1 Sphingomonadaceae bacterium
CAGGAATTCCATCGCGTCGATCGTGCCCATCTGCATCAGGATGCGGCGCAGCACCCACATCTTGCTGAGCTTGTCCTTGGCGACCAGCAGCTCTTCCTTGCGGGTGCCCGACTTGCCGACATCGAGCGCGGGGAAGATGCGTTTGTCCGAAACCTTGCGGTCGAGCACGATTTCGGAGTTACCGGTGCCCTTGAATTCTTCGAAGATCACTTCGTCCATGCGGCTGCCGGTATCGATCAGCGCGGTGGCGATAATCGAAAGCGAGCCGCCTTCCTCGATGTTGCGCGCCGCGCCGAAGAAGCGCTTGGGCCGCTGCAGGGCGTTGGCATCAACACCGCCGGTGAGAACCTTGCCGCTGCTTGGCACCACGGTGTTGTAGGCGCGGCCCAGGCGCGTGATCGAATCCAGCAGGATCACGACGTCGCGCTTGTGCTCGACCAGCCGCTTGGCCTTCTCGATCACCATTTCGGCGACCTGGACGTGCCGCTGGGCGGGTTCGTCGAAGGTTGAGGAGATCACCTCGCCCTTCACGCTGCGCTGCATATCGGTGACTTCCTCGGGCCGTTCATCGACCAGCAGCACGAGCAGGAACACCTCGGGGTGGTTGTCGGTGATCGCTTTCGCAATGTTCTGCAGCAGCACGGTCTTGCCGGTGCGCGGCGGCGCTACGATCAGCGCGCGCTGGCCCTTGCCCTGCGGCGAGATGATATCGATCACCCGCGCCGACTTGTCCTTGACCGTCGGGTCGAGCGTATCGAGGTTGAGCTTCTCGTCCGGATAGAGCGGGGTCAGGTTGTCGAAGTTGACCCGGTGGCGGACCGCTTCGGGATCGTCGTAATTGACGGTGGCGAGCTTGGTGATTGCGAAATAGCGCTCGCCATCCTTGGGCGCGCGAATCTCGCCTTCCACGGTGTCACCGGTGCGCAGGCCCCATTTGCGGACCTGATTCGGGGACACATAAATGTCATCCGGCCCGGCGAGGTAGTTCGCCTCGGCATTGCGGAGAAAGCCGAAGCCGTCGCTGAGCACTTCGATCGTGCCCTGCCCGATGATTTCCTCACCATCCTCGGCCACTTCCTTGAGGATGCCGAAAATGATGTCTTGGCGGCGCATCGTCGAGGCGCCTTCGACTCCCAGCTCTTCGGCCATTTCGACCAGCTCGGCGGAGGTTTTTTTCTTGAGTTCTTTGAGATGCATTATGGATGTCCGTAATTTTGCAGTCTGGGCCAGTATTCTGGAATTGAGAGTGGCCGGACGATCACAAGGGCTTGGAGAAAGCAGATCGTGCCGCGCGTAGGGGCGCAGGCCATGCCGGTCAGTGGCAGCAGATAGGCGCGGGAAGCCGCAGCGTCAATCAGAACGGTTTGACGACAACCAGGATCACGATCAGCGCGGCGGCCAGCCCGGGGATCTCGTTGATCATGCGCAATTGCCGCCCGGTGAATTTCCGCTCACCGCGCTTCAGCGCCGCATGATAGCCCGCCAGCCAGACATGGTAGGCGGTCAGCGCCAGCACGATCGTGAACTTGGCGTGGAACCAGCCCTGCGCGAAAGCGCCGATGGTATAAGCCAGCGACAGCCCCAGCACCCACGACACCACCAGTGACGGCCACAAAATGATCCTGAGCAGCTTGGCCTCGCGGTCGAGCCACAAGGCATCCTCAGGCGATCCTGGCCCATCACGCTCTAGAGCTTCCTGATGATAGACGAAATAGCGCGGCAGCATGAACAGCCCGGCCATCCAGAAGATCACGAAAATGATGTGGCCCGCCTTGAGCCAGAGATACGTCATCGAAAGTACCCAGAGCATTGCCCCGCCATAACCTAAGCGCGCCAGCCGCGCACTAGGGATAACAACTCACCGACATGTTCGAGCGGCGTGGTCTGATCGATCCCGTGGCCAAGATTGAACACATGCGGACGATCCGCAAAAGCGTCTAGGATGCGCGCCGTTTGCCGCTCCAGCTCCGCGCCGCCCGCGATCAGCAGCAACGGGTCGAGATTGCCCTGCACCGGTAGGCCTGCAGGCAGCGCCTGCGCCGCCCACAGAGGGTCAATCGTTTCATCGAGGCCGATTGCATTCACACCGGTTTCACGCGCGTAGGCGGGCAGCTTCTCGCCCGCGCCCTTGGGGAACCCGATCACCGGAACTTGCGGGAACCGCGCCGCCAGCGCCGCAACAATCCGGGCATTGGGCGCGATCACCCAGCGTTCGAATTCGGCCGGGGCCAAGCTGCCCGACCAGCTATCGAACAATTGCACCGCCTCGGCCCCAGCCAGGATCTGCCCGATCAGATATTCGATCGTGACCTCAGTGATCGCGTCGATGATCGCGGCAAAGGCGCTGGGGTCGCGGTAAGCCATCGCGCGAGTCTGGTGCTGATCGCGGCTGCCCTCGCCCGCGACCATATACGTTGCGACGGTCCACGGGCTACCGGCGAACCCGAGCATGGTCTTGTCCGCCGGGAGCGAGGCCTTGACCAGTTTAACCGTGTCGTAGATCGGGCTGAGACGACCCGGCACTGCATGCAAGCTGGCAAGCGCCACATCGACCAGCCGCGGTGACAGGTGCGGACCCTCGCCGACCAGGAACTCAAGGTCTTGTCCCATTGCGTAAGGCACGATCAGGATATCCGAAAACAGGATCGCGCCATCCATCCCATAGCGCCGCATCGGCTGCATAGTGATCTCGGCGGCCGCTTCGGTATCGTAGACCAAGGCCAGAAAACCGCCCTTTTCGGCGCGCAAGGCGCGGTACTCGGGAAGGTAGCGGCCAGCTTGCCGCATCAGCCACACCGGCCGCTGCGGACCATTCATTCCGCGCAGGGTATCGAGCAATAAACCGGGCATCGAAGCACGTTCCAATTCAAATCAATTTAGAATGATAAAAGGATTCTGTTGTAGTTGGCCCTGTGGAAAGCGGGGATTGGCGCCGCATGCCGGAATTCTCCCGGCGTGAACAGACCCTGCGCACATCCGAATCGCGGCGCAGGCGCGTCAACCAGACCTTTTGCCCGCTATCCCCAGCCTGTGGGAACCACTGCCCACATGTCTACAAGAGTCGGTTTGCGACGCCGGCAGTGGGGGCGGAATTTGTCCCCGAACTTGTAAGCCTAGGTGTCCCGTGGTTTATGCAGCCAATCATCCACAGCCCGAGAGGGTCAGGTAGCCCGATCGTGTCGCGCCTTCATCTTCACCTCCTTTCGGACTCGACCGGTGAGACGCTCGAGATGCTGGCCAAGGCCGCGCTGGCGCAGTTCGAAGGCGCCGATGTGGTCCGCCATTTCTGGCCGATGGTTCGCTCGCAGCAGCACCTTGACCGGATCATAGCTGAGATTGCCGCGAACCCTGGCCTCGTGTTTTACACACTGGTCAATGCTGATACCCGGATGCGTTTGGAAGAGCATTGCCGCACGCTTGGTCTCCCGGTGGTTCCGGTGCTCGATGCCGCCACCGACGCGCTCGAAGCCGCGCTTGGCCAACATCCCAAGGCCCGCCCCGGCCGCCAACACGCGATGGACGAGGCCTATTTTGCCCGGGTTGACGCGATCCACTATACCATCGCCCACGATGACGGGGTCGGCTGGGAAAACTGGGAAGAGGCAGACATTGTGCTCGCCGGGGTCTCACGCAGCTCGAAAACCCCGACCAGCATCTACCTTGCCAATCGCGGGTACAAGGTCGCCAATATCCCGATTGTGGTCGAAAGCCCGCCGCCCTCGCTGCTGTTTGGCTTGAAGCATCCGCTGGTGGTCGGTCTGACCACCGCGCCCGAACGGCTGGTCCAGGTCCGCCGCAACCGGCTGCTGTCATTGGGCCAGGCTCCCGAGACCGCCTATGTCGATGACGAGCGGGTCGCGCGCGAAGTCCAATATGCGCGCCGCATGTTCGCCGACAACGGCTGGCCGGTGATCGACGTCACCCGCCGCTCGATCGAGGAAAGCGCGGCTGCGATCGTCAACCTCTACAACGAATTCCTCAGCGCGCGTGAAGGGGCCTCTGTGTGACCTTGATCCTCGCTTCGAACAGCGCCTCGCGCCGGGCGATGCTGGCCGCTGCAGGGGTGGCCTTCGATGTGCAGGCAGCCGATCTTGACGAACGTGCGCTTGAGGCCGGTCTGGCCGGAACATCCGCCGCCGATGTGGCGCTCGCGCTGGCACGGGCCAAGGCCGAGGCGGTGAGTGCAGCGCGCGCCGATGCGTTGGTGCTGGGCAGCGATTCGCTGGTCGAGGTAGCGGGAAGGCGCTTCGACAAGCCCGCCAGCCGAGAAGAGGCTGCGGCACACCTGCGGTTCTTTTCGGGCCAGACGATGCAACTCCACAGCGCCGCCGCGCTGGCCCGGGCCGGCCGCATCGTGTGGAGTCATGGTGAGTTTGCACGCCTTCAGGTCCGTGAGCTTTCAGGTGGTTTCATCGCCGCCTACCTCGATACCGAATGGCCGGCGGTATCGGGCTGCGTCGGGGTGTTCCGCATCGAGGATCTGGGCGTGCAGCTGTTCGAACATATCGAAGGCAGCCATTTTACCGTGCTCGGCATGCCGTTGTTGCCGGTGCTGGGCGCGCTGCGCGCCGAGGCGGAGCTGGCGTCATGACCTATGCCGAAGTCATCGGCGATCCGATCGCGCAGTCGAAGTCGCCGACGATCCACAAGTTCTGGCTCGGCAAACTCGGCATAGCCGCGGATTACCGCGCCTGCCATGTCGCGGCTGACGGTCTCGCGGATTACTTCGCCGCACGGCGGCATGACCTCGACTGGCGCGGCTGCAACATCACCATGCCGCACAAGCAGGCGGCAATGGCGCTGGTTGATCGGCTCGACCCGCTCGGCGCGCGGATCGGCGCGATCAACACGGTGGCGCGCTCTGCACAAGGCGAGCTCACCGGGTACAACACTGATGCCGACGGTTTCCTTGAACCGCTGTTGCCGCTGCTGGCTCAAACCCACCTGTGGCGCACGGCGCGGATCGTCGGCGCGGGCGGCGCGGCGCGGGCGATCGTCGCCGCGCTGGCTGACAAGGGTTTTACCCTGGTGCTGGCGGCGCGCGATGCTGAGCGGGCGCGGGCCTTGCTCGATGAACTGGCGCCGGGCGGCGAACACCATACCCCGCCCTTGTCGCACTTCGCCGCCCCAACCGACTTTGCCTTTGACGACCGGGCACAATTGCTCGACCTGGTGGTCAACGCCAGCCCACTTGGTATGGCGGGCCAAGCCACGCTGCAGTTTGACCTCAGCCACGTCCCGCCCGGCAGCACTGTCTACGATATCGTCACCGATCCGGTTGAAACACCGTTGCTGGCGGCGGCGCGCGCGGCTGGGCTGCCAACCATCGATGGCCTCGCCATGCTGATCGGCCAAGCCGCCGCCGCATTTGAGAAATTCTTCGGCGAACCTGCCCCGCGCCAGCATGATGCCGAGCTGCGGGAGCTGCTGACCCGGTGAGCAAGCCCTCCATCCTCGGCCTGACCGGTTCGATCGGCATGGGCAAATCTGCCGTCGCGGCGATGCTGCGCGGTCTTGGCGTCCCGGTGTTCGATGCCGATGCCGCGGTGCACGCATTGCAAGGGCCGGGCGGCGCCTGCCTCGAACCGATCGAGCGGGCCTTTCCCGGCACCACCGGTCCCGCCGGCGTCGATCGGCAGAAACTGGGCGCAGCGGTGTTCGGCAATCCCGATGCGCTCAAGCTGCTTGAGCGGATCGTCCATCCCGAAGTCGCCGAACTGCGCCGCGCTTTCCTTGCGGACAATGCCGGGGCGCCGCTGATCGTATTCGACATTCCGCTGCTTTATGAAAAAGCCGGTGAGCATGGGCTTGACGCGGTTGTGGTGGTTTCGGCTCCTCCGGCGATGCAGCGCGAGCGGGTGCTGGCGCGGCCGGGCATGACTGCTGAGAAATTCGAGCAGATCCTCGCGCTCCAGGTCCCCGATGCGGACAAGCGTGCGCGCGCCGATTACGTAATCGACACCGGGGTCAGCCTCGCCGAAACTCGTCGTGCGGTGCAGCAATTGATTCACGCGATCATCAACCCGCAAAAATAGCTCTGCGACCCCTTGTATCGCGCCCCGCTTAGGCAGATATCATTAAGGCAATGCGCGAAATCATTTTCGACACCGAAACGACCGGACTCGATCCCAAAAGCGGTGACCGGATGGTCGAAATCGGCTGCATCGAGATGGTCAACCGGGTTCCGACCGGTACCACCTTCCACGCCTACTTCCATCCTGACCGCGATATGCCCGCCGCCGCCGAGGCGGTCCACGGGCTATCGATCACCTTCCTGTCGGACAAGCCGCGCTTCCACGAACGCGCGCACGAACTGCTCGAATTCCTGGGCGAAGAAACGATGCTGGTCGCGCACAACGCCGGGTTCGACTTCGGCTTCGTCAACTCCGAGCTTGAGATGTGCGGACTGCCGCCCTTGCCGCGTGACCGCATGATCGACACGGTTCAGCTTGCCCGGGTCCGCCACCCGGGGGCGAAACTGTCGCTTGATGCGTTGTGCACCAGGTATGGCATCGATCGCAGTCACCGCACCCGCCATGGCGCCCTGCTCGACGCAGAGCTGCTCGCGCAGGTCTATGTCGAACTTACCGGGGGACGCCAGATCGGCTTGTCGCTCGCCGCCGATCATGGCGAGACGATTGTTGCAGTGACCGGCCTGGCCCGGCGCGAACGGCCGTTTCGGGCACCCCGCCCGCACGCCGCGAGCGAAGCCGAGCTGGCCGCGCATGCCGCTTTTCTCGAAACCTTGAAGTCTCCGCTTTGGCTCGACTGACCCGGTTTCGTGCGTTTTCAAGACAGGAGTACGAAGCATGGACATTCGCGTATCGGGCCACCAGGTCGAAACCGGCGAGGCGCTGCAGAGCCATGCACAGGACCGGCTGGCAGCGGTGGTCGGCAAGTATTTCAACAGCGCACTGTCGAGCACGGTCACCTTCAACCGCGCCCCGGCGGGTGCTTTCCGGGCAGATGTCGTCACTCACGTGATGCAGGGGCTCGTGCTCAAGGGTGCGGGGATCGCGCACGATGCCCATGCTGCATTCGACCAGGCCGCAGAGAAGATCGACAAGCAGCTGCGCCGCTACAAGCGCCGCCTTTCCGACCATTCGGAGCAGAGCGCGCACGCCATCCGCGAGGAAGAGGCGGCCTATACCGTGTTCGCCGAGCCCGATGAGGCAGCCGAGGAAGTAACCGGCGATGCCCCGCTGGTGATTGCCGAAACCAGGGTCGACGTACCCGAAACCACGGTATCCAATGCCGTCATGATGCTCGACCTGCGCAACACCAATGCCCTGCTTTTCAAAAACGCTGGCACGGGCCGCCATAATATGGTTTACCGCCGCGGCGATGGTTCGATCGGATGGGTTGAACCTTCGTGACGCGCAGCGTAAAGGCGCGCTCGTATTTCGTCAGGCGAGGGGGGGCAAAACGTCGGGGATTCCCGCCGCGTTGACCCCTGTCCGGCCTGTTCACGTAATTTATTGAGCAGATTGCCCGCCATGACCGCACTTTTCACCCTGCTACCAGAAGCCGTCGGCACGATTGCTGCAGACACGAAGCAAAGCATCCTCGATCGTCTCACCGAACGGTTCGCCGGAGTCTACGGGCTCGATCCGGTGCTGGTGCTCGAACGGCTTGAGGAGCGCGAGAAGCTCGGCAGCACGGGCTTCGGGCGCGGGGTCGCGATCCCGCACGCGCGGATTTCCGATCTTGGCCGCCCGGTCGCGGTCTTTCTGCGGCTCGATTCGCCGGTTGCCTTCGATGCCGCTGACGGCATGCCGGTCGATATGGTGTTCGGCTTGCTCTCACCCGAAGCGGCGGGTGCAGCGCACCTTCATGCGCTGGCCGCGATCAGCCGGATGATGCGCGACGACAAGCTGCATGCGGCATTGGGCGAGGCCACCAATGCAGAAGCGCTTTATGCGCTGCTCGCGCATGGCATCGATCGGGACGCAGCCTGATCACCCCGCCAGGCCTGGCGCAATGACCGCGCGGCTGCCGGCGCGGCTCGAGGTTTCGGCGCTGGTCCGCGCCGTGAATGCCGCCGGGGGTTTCGCCACAGTGGTTAACAAAGGTGAACCGGAAGCGGGCACTCTGCTGGTGATTTGCACGGAAAACGGCGCAAACCGGCGGCTTTTTGAGCGCATGCCGAGTATCGATGAAGACCGCGAATGGGCCTTGTCTCACTACGAAGATGCTGAAAATAAACAACTCTTTGACGATTACTTGGAGCGGCGCCAGAATCAGGATCCTGACCTGTGGATCATCGAACTGGATATCGCGAATGGTGAACGGTTCATCGGATTGCCGGGAACCAATGGTTGACTCTGTTGCACTGCACAATCAAAGCGCGCTCATCTTTTGACGCGTGGGCGGCGCGCCGGACATATCGGTCCGGTGGGCAAGCACGCAGACGGGGGGCAGCCGGCAGGGTTTCCGGTCTGGGGCACAGCATTCGCAATTAGCTCCAGCCAATTCTGCGTCAGGCGCGCCAACCGCCCAAGAATGACAATTAATGAGCAAGAAGCTCCACCGCGCCAGTGCAATTGCAGTGGCCGCAATGATTGGTACGATAGTATTCAGCGCCAACGGATCCGGCGCTTCCGCGCAGAATGTTGCAGCGGTCCCGGCCGTCCAGATGGCCGACCAGACTCTCATCCAGATCCCTCAGCAGCCCGGCGTGCAAACCACGCCGCAGGTGAGCGACACCGTCACTCCTGACGTCGATGCCGCGCCGCTCCGCGCTGCTTCGCTTACCGCGCTGGTGGCCGCACAGCCGCAGCCGGGGGATCTCTCACGCGAGCTCAACTGCCTCGCAGGCGCCATCTATTTCGAGGCTAAGAGCGAATCGCTCGCTGGCCAGCTGGCGGTTGGCCGGGTGATCGTCGCCCGCTCGAAGTCGGGCCGCTTCCCCAATTCGTACTGCGGCGTGGTGTTCCAGCCTTCGCAGTTCTCGTTCGTGCGCGGCGGCGGCATGCCCGGCATCAGCAAGGGCTCGAAGCAGTGGAAGAACGCGGTTGCAGTGGCGCAGATCGCTCACGCCGGCAGCTGGCGCAGCCCGGTTGAAGGCGCGCTCTATTTCCACGCCGCTTATGTCAGCCCCGGCTGGCACCTCAAGCGGGTTGGCCGGATCGAGAACCACGTATTTTATCGGTAGGTTCCCGGAGCTTCAAGATTTGAGCGGGGCGGACCGATGGTTCGCCCCGGTTGCGTTCAGGCTGCCCTAAACTCAAACCACACCGGCGCATGATCGCTCGCTTTTTCGCGGGCGCGGTGATCCTTGTCGACGCCCGCAGCGACCAGCCGATCAGCCATTTCGGGCGAAAGCAGCGCATGGTCGATGCGAAAGCCGTGATCGCGCTGCAATGCACCGGCCTGGTAGTCCCAATAGGTCCAGATCCCGCCTTCGGGATGCAACGTGCCGAGCGCATCGGTCCAGCCATCGGCGAGCAGCCGCGCATAGGCGTCGCGCGCTTCGGGCTGCATCAGCGCGTCGGCGGCCATCGCTGCGGGCGACCATACGTCGTTGTCGCGCGGGATCACGTTGTAGTCGCCGAGTACGATCGCAGGCACTTCCTCGGCCGAAATCGATGCCATCCGGGTGCGCAATCGGTTCAACCAGCGCAATTTGTAGTCAAATTTGGGACCGGGCACCGGGTTGCCGTTGGGCAGGTAGATGCAGGCCACGCGCACGCCGTTCACATCGGCTTCGAGATAGCGTGAATGCTCGTCCTCAGGCTCGCCTTCCAGCCCGCGCTGCACTTCTATCGGCAGCGTTCCGTCCGCCAGGATTGCAACTCCGTTGAATCCCTTCTGGCCGTGCCAGATGGACTGGTAGCCAAGCGCTTCGAAATCCTTGGCCGGGAAGCCCTCGTCTTGCGTCTTGATTTCCTGCAGGCAGGCGACGGCCGGGCGGGTTTCCTCAAGCCACTCGATCAGCCGCGGCAACCGCGCCTTGATCCCGTTAATGTTGAATGTAGCGATTTTCATTCTGTGCATGGTCCGGCATCGCTATCGCGACGCCTTGCGCAACACCAGCCCGCTCCCCCGGCCCGACCACCCTCAGGGTACCTTAAATGGGCGGTCGGGCCGGGGGAGCGGGCTGGTGTTGCCGAGCCGTGAGACGAGCAAATCATACTGAAAAGGACGAACCACACCCACAGCCTGATGCAGCCTGCGGGTTCTCAACCTTGAACGCCGCGCCGCCCAGCGATTCGACATAGTCGACGGTCGAGCCGGCGACCAGGTCGAGGCTGATCGCGTCGACCAGCAGCCGGACACCGTCGCGTTCGATTACGAGATCATCCGCCTCGGGCGCATCGGCCAGGCCGAATTTGTACTGAAAGCCCGAACACCCGCCGCCTTCGACCGCGAGCCGCAATATGGCTGGCTTGCCCTGCTTGCTCGCGATCAGCGCAACACGCGCCGCGGCGGACGGGCTCAAGGTCATGGTCGGTGCGTTCATAGAGCGGATGTAAGCGTTGCCCCGGCGCGGCGCAACCTAGGCGCTCTGGATGTAGCTGCGCATCGCCTCGGCATCGGCTTCGATCCGCTCGATCCGGTATTTGACCAGGTCGCCGATTGAAACGAAGCCGACCATCTGGCCACTTTGCACGACTGGCAAGTGGCGGAAACGGCGGCGGGTCATCAGCTCCAAGGCATCCATCACCCCGGTGCCGGGTTCGACCGTGATTGCGGGCGCGGTCATAGCCGCGCCAACGCTGCCGTCGAGCATCTGCGGACCATGTTCGGCGAGCTGGCGAACCACATCGCGTTCGGAAAAAATTCCCACGATCTCGCCATTTTCCAGCACCGGCACCGCGCCGATCCGGCGGCTGGCGAACAAGGCCACGGCCTCACGCACCGAAGTGCCGGTCTCGCAGCTGACAGTTTCGGCGCCGCGTCCCTCGATCAATCGCGCAATCGTCATGTGGACTCTCCCGGTTGAAGCGATTCAGGCCGACGAGGATGCCACGATCGTCACCGCTTGGCGAATCAGCCGTCGTCGGGCGGCTCGCCAGCGCCCTCTGGCTCGGCTGGATAGAGGCGGTAGTCCTCAACCGGTACGCCGCCGACCAGATGCTCTTCAACGATCCGTTCGAGCGCCTCTTCGGTGCACGAATGGTACCAAACCCCTTCGGGCCAGACCACCGCGATGGGTCCGGCAGCGCAGATCCGCAGGCAATCGGCCTTGGTCCGCGCGATCCGCTGCTCCAGCCCGCGCGTCTTGATCGCCTTCTTGAGGTATTTCCATGCCTGGGTGCCGGTGCTGCGCGAACAGCATTCGCCCTTTTCGCTCTCGGCGCAGATGAAGATGTGACGGCGCACCTGTTCACCCCCGGTCTTGGCGAAGGCCGCGCGCGCCTGGGCAAGGTCGCTGTTCTTGCTGGTCATTCCTTGAGGCTCCATTCGAGCAGCGCCGCCCGGGTATCGTCTGGAACCGGCGCCGGGCGATCGTCTGTGATCGCCACAATCACAGAACGCGCGTAAGCGATGACCGTGCCATTCTGCACCAGCAGTTGCGCAATGCCCCAGCTGCTCCGGCCGACTTTTTCGATCCCGCAGCAGGCCTCGACCGGATCGGGGAAGTGCCCTTGGGCGAGGTATTCCATCCCGACACTCGCGACCATTGCCCGGCGTTCGCCGATCTTCACCTTGAGTCCCACCGCCTGATTGAAGCGGACCCGCGCGTCTTCCATCATCGCCGCCAGCGCTACATTGTTGAGGTGCTGGTTGGGATCGACATCGGCAAACCGCGTGGTCACCGTATGGCGAAAAGGATAGCGTTCGGGCTTCAGTAGTGCGGGATCGGGACGCGGCATCTGGCTCTACGGCTTCAGGTGCTTGGCGAGCCAGGCGAAGACCGTCTGGTGCCATTGCAGCGAATCCTTCGGTTTAAGCACCCAGTGGTTTTCTTCGGGGAAGGCCAGCAGTTCGCTTGGCACCCCGCGCTGCTGCAGCGCGCTGAACGCGGCGAGGCCCTGAGTATAGGGGATGCGGAAGTCCTTCTCGCCGGTTATGACCAGCATCGGGGTCTGCCACTTGGCGACGAAGTTCACCGGGTTCCACTTCTCGTATTCTTCGGGCGCTTCGAAATAGGTCTTGCCGCCGTGTTCCCAGGTATCGAACCACAGCTCCTCGGTTTCGTAAGCCATGGCGCGGGCATCGAAGACGCCGTCATGCTGGACCAGGCACTTGAACCGGTCAGCCCACTGGCCTTCGAACCAGTTCATTATGTAGCCGCCATACGAGGCACCGAGCGCGCAGGCGTTGCCGCCATCAAGCTCAGGGTGCGCGGCGAGTGCAGCGGCGAGGCCGAGCTGCTGATCCTCGAGCGGTTTGCCGCCCCAATCGCGATTGATGCTGTCGGTGAAGGCCTGGCCGTAACCGGTCGAGCCGTGGAAATCGACCGACACGACCGCATAACCCTGGCTGGCAAATAGCCTTGGGTTCCAGCGGAACGACCAGCTATCGCCGAACGAGCCTTGCGGCCCGCCGTGGACCATCAGCAGCACGGGCAACTTGCCGCCAGAATTGCCAGCAGCCCCGGCAGGTTCGGTCACCTGGCCCCACACGGTATCGCCGCCAGCACCCTTGAAACTGAACCGGGTGGTGGTGACGGGGGTCAGCGCCGCAAGCTGCGCGTCGTTGGCATGGCTTAATGCGCGCGCCTGCTTGCCCTTATCAGCAACGTAGACCTCGGCCGGATTCGCCACGCCATCGCGGGTAAAGACGAAGCCGCCGTTCTTGAGCGGGATGACCGAGCCCATGTGCCCGTCGCCCATGCCCTTGGGGGCGAGCTTCAGGCGGGTAACCTTGCCGCTGGCCAGATCGATACGGAACACCGGGTTGTCGAGCACCTCTTCGGCGGTGACGATCAGCGCCTTGCCGTCAGGGCTCCACGCCATCGAGCCAATCGAGCGGTCCCAGCCTTGCGTCAGTGCGCGGCGTTCACCAGTCTGCAGGTTGAGCAGCTGGACCACCAGCCGATCCGATTCGTAGACCGGCCGCGCCATCGCGGTATAGGCGAGCCACTTGCCGTCGGGTGAGGGTACTGGCAGCGTATCGGTGGCCAGGTTGGCGGCGGTCAGATTGTGCGGCGCGGTGCCATCGAGCGGGCTGTGCCATACATCCACATTGGTTGAGCGCGGTTCGTTGCGGTCGGCTTGGCGTGCAGCGAAATAGGCGCCGTTCGAATCGGCCGCCCAGGCAACATCCTCGCCGCCGCCCATCGGCTTGGTCGGCGTATCGCCGGTCAGCGTCCCCGGCGGGCCGTCAAGCGCGGCCCCGTCGCCCGAAATCTTGCCTTGGCTATCGAGCCCGAAAGCGAAAGTCCGGCTGTAATTGCCCGGCGTTTCCCACGCGTCCCAGTGGCGCACGAAGCCGGTGCCATCGACATAGTGGCGGCCCGTGCCCGGTCCCGGCTGGCTGGTGTCGCCGCTCTTGTCGCAGCCCAACGTCGGGCAATCGCGCGCGACGTCGCCCCAGACCAGCACACGCTGGCCGTTCGGTGAGATCGAGAAACCCGCAACGTCGGTTTTGAAGCTGCTGGCCTGCACCGGCGCAGCGCCGGGCTGCGCGAGATCGATCACCCACAGCTGGTCGCTGCCCGATTTGCCCGAGATGAAATAGAGCCGCTTGCCGTCAGGGCTGAACGCTGGCGAAGTCTCGCTCGCATCGGCAAGGTCGGCGATTCGCTCAGGCGTGCCGCCCTTGACCGGCACTCGCCACAGCCCGGTGGTGCGCTTGTAGCTGGCGGGGTCGGTATCGGTCTGCTGGAACACGACCCAGGTTCCATCGGGCGAAACCGTCGGTGAACCGACGCGCCCCAGCGTGACCAGATCCTGCGGGGTCATCGCGCGCGGCTGGACCTGCGCGGCAGCCGGGATTGCAATGAGGGCGAAAGCGAGCGCGCCGAGCGCGGCAGAAGTTTTGATCATGCGGTCAAAGCTAGCCGCAGGCCGCGACGCTTCCTAGCTTTTCTTGCCGACGATCCGCGCGATTTCGGCAGCGACCAGCTTTTCGACCAAGGCCGGCAGGTTCTTGTCGAGCCACATGGCAAGTTCGGGGCGGAGCAGGTCGCGGACCATGCCTTCCAGCGAGGTTTCACCCGAGCGGACGATCTGCGGCGCGGCCGGCGGCTGGGCCATCAGCGCCAGCGCGGCGAGCGATTCGCTGATCGAACTGACGGTTTCGGTGCCGACCAGGGCATCATCCCCAGCCTCGGCAGCTTGGGCATGGGCCGCGTCTTCCGCAGCTTCATCGGCTTCGACATAAAGGCCCATTCCGGCGAGATCGAGCACGTCCTCGGCGGCGGCAGGCGCGGGCTCATCAGCCACGCCACGCTCTTCGCGCTCACGCCGTTCCTCGGCCGCACCGGCGCGATTATCGCGCGCGATCACTTTCTTGATCGATTCGAGGATTTCCTCGACCGAAGGTTCACCAGCCTGGCGCATCGCCCCAACTCCAAGCTGTCCCGTGGCGGGACAGAATCATCAAGGCGTGACTGAACCGTCCTGTGCAGGTGTGTCAACGGTGCGCGTGGCTTCGGTGGTCGGCGCAGGATCGTTGCTCCAGTCCCAGATCTTGCCGCGAACCCGTTCGTAATTGACTTCGGGGTCGTACAGCGCGCCCCCGTCGAGCCCGAGATCGCGCGCCTCGGCCTTGCCCATGGCGGCGAGCAGGTTGAACCCGGCGACATAGGCATTGCGCCGGGCGGTAGCGAGCTGGACCTGCGCGCCCAGCAGTTCCTGTTCGGCGTTGAGGATGTCGAGGATCGTGCGGTTGCCTACGGTGTTTTCGGCGCGCACCCCTTCAAGGCTGAGCGCAGCGGCATCGACCGCGGTCTGCGATGAGCCGATCAGCGACTGTGCCGCCTGCCACTGGGCATAAGCTGAGCGAACATTGGCCACCACCGCCCGTTCAACCCCGACTTCGGTTTCCATCGTTGCGTCTTCGCGCGCCTGCGCGGCGCGGCGCTGCGCAGCGGGCAAGCCGCCCTGAAAGATCGGGATCGATGCGCGCACCCCGGCCTGCGCGGTGGTCGACTTCTGGGTAAATTGACCCGGTACAGATCCGCCCAGCGTTCCGAGATAATCGGTGTAGTCGCCGCCGACGAACACACTGACCTTGGGCAGTTTGCCCGCGCCGGCCACCCGCACATCGAAGTCCGCCGCCTTCGAACGCTGCCGCGCGGCAAGCAGGTCGGGGTTGTGATCGAGCGCGACCACGACCGCTTCGTCGGCGCTGCCCGGTAATCCGGCCAGCGGCGGCGGTGAGCGCAGGTCCACCGGGGCCTTGCCGACCACCTGAATATAGCGCTCGCGCGCGGCGATCAGGTTGGCTTCGGCGCTACGCTGCTGGCCGCGCGCCAGCGCGAGTCGCGAATCCGATTGCGCAACGTCGGTTCGGGTCAGATCGCCAATTTCGAACCGGTCCTTGCTGGCTTGCAGGTTGACCGAAAGTTGCTTGACGTTGGACCGGTTGAGCCGGACCACTTCCTGCGCGAGGATCACGTCCATGTAGGCCGCGACGACCTGGGAAAACACACCGCTTTCAACTCCGCGCAAATCGGCCTGGCCCGCGCCGACGCGGGTCTCGGCGGCACGCACCGAATTCTTGACCGCTCCGCCGCTGAAGATTGGCACGCCCAATTGGCTGCTGGCATCGAAGGCGCGGCTGGGCGAAGTGAACGAGTTTGCGCTGGTCTTGATGAATTCGGTATAAGTAACGGTGCCTGACAGCGAGGGCAGACCCGCGGCCCGCGCGATCGGCACGTTTTCGTCGACCGCCCGCTGCTGTGCGCGGGCCGACTGCAGGGTTGGGTTGGTTTGGTAAGCAAGAGCCAGCGCATCGCGCAGTTCGTCGGCCAGCGCCGGTCCGGCCACCAGCGAGGCAGACCCTGCAAACAACATGGCGCGCCCCAGACGCGAAACCGTGAACCTGGCCATCTAACTAGAAACTCCAACTCTTGGCGGGGGCGAATTCGCCCAGCACCGGTATTCCCACTTCGGCCAGCGGCAGCAGCTGCGTGGTGCCGCCGAGCTTGCGGCCACTGGCCAGGCGCGTCACGCCGCGCAGGACCAGCCCGGTAACGATCCGCCCGCCTTCGGCCAGCATTGCGGTGAGGCTGCCCGGCAATTCTTCGCTGGCGCCGTCGATCAGGATCAGGTCGTAGCTTTGAGCGCCGCGCTTAGCTTTGAGAACATCGGCAGCGTCCAGGCTATCGACCAACGCCCCCATTGCTTCGACCAAGGCTGGCAAGTAGCCGCTGCCTGCGGTCACCACGAGGACGCGCTCGCCAGGTTGCGGCAGCGCTTCGCTGAGCATCATGCCGTGAAACAGCGGTGCGGCCAGCGCGCGCGCACCGCCCAGCGGGATGGCGCGATCGATGTAGGCGTGGCCCCGGGCCGCCGCCGGCACGTGATCCTCGCGCGGCACCATGTTCATCGCTGCGAGCACGCGTTCGTGGTTGACCCCGCTCACCCGGAGCTGGCTGTCGATCATGGCGCGGCGCGGTGCGTTCAAGGTAGCGGATCCTGAAGTCGTGGCGGTCATTCGCTATGGACCTTTGTGTGTGCTGTATTACACAACTAAAACAGCTAGGCAATCGCTTGCCTCATAACCGGTGGCCCGGGTCGCGCCAAGCGCTTTGACGGGCGGGCAAAGCTGCGCCTATGGGAACGGGAAACCGTGCTGCAAAAGGAGTCGGACCCGTGGCCGAGATGGTGACCATTCGCGAGACTGACCTGATCGAAAGCGTGGCCGACGCGCTGCAGTACATCAGCTATTACCACCCGATGGATTACATCCGTGCGCTGGGCGCGGCTTATGACGCCGAGCAGGGTCCGGCAGCGAAAGATGCCATCGCGCAAATCCTGACCAACAGCCGGATGTGCGCCGAAGGCCACCGCCCGATTTGCCAGGACACCGGTATCGTCAACGTGCTGATCGAATGGGGCCAGGACTGCCGCCTCGAATCGGTGCGAAGCCTGCAGGAAGTGGTCGATGACGGGGTGCGCAAGGCCTACCTCAACCCCGACAACAAGCTGCGCGCCTCGGTGTTGGCCGATCCCGCCTTCACCCGCCGCAACACCCGCGACAACACCCCCGCCGTGGTCCACGTGACGATGGTTCCGGGCCGCACGGTCGGCATCGATGTCGCGGCCAAGGGCGGCGGCAGCGAGAACAAGTCCAAGTTCAAGATGATGAACCCGAGCGATTCGGTGCAAGACTGGGTCGAGGAAATGCTCCCCCAGATGGGGGCCGGTTGGTGTCCGCCGGGCATGCTCGGGATCGGCATCGGCGGTACTGCCGAACACTGCATGCAGCTCGCCAAGCAGGCGCTGATGGAACCGATCGACATGGCCCAGCTGAAAGAGCGCGGTGCCTCGACCGATATCGAGCGGATGCGGATCGAGATTTTCGACCGGGTTAACGCGCTAGGCATCGGCGCGCAGGGGCTGGGCGGGCTGTCGACCATCCTCGACGTCAAGATCCTCGATGCGCCGTGCCATGCCGCGGGCAAGCCGGTGGGCATGATCCCCAACTGCGCCGCCACTCGCCACGCGCATTTCACGCTCGACGGGTCGGGTCCGGTGTTCCTCGAAACCCCCAAGTTGGATGAATGGCCCGACGTCCACTGGCAGCCCGACCAAGCCGCGATCCGGGTCGATCTCGACAATCTGACTCCTGAAGTGGTGCAAAGCTGGAAACAAGGCGACCGGCTGTTGCTGAGCGGCAAGATGCTGACCGGGCGCGATGCCGCGCACAAGCGCATCCAGGATATGCTCGCCAAGGGCGAGGACCTGCCGGTCGATTTCAAGGGCCGCGCGATCTACTATGTCGGCCCGGTCGATCCGGTGATCGGCGAAGTGGTCGGTCCGGCGGGCCCGACCACCGCGACGCGGATGGACAAGTTCACCGATATGATGCTCGAGCTTGGCCTGCTGACGATGATCGGCAAGGCCGAGCGCGGGCAAGGCGCGGTGCAGGAAATCGCCCGCCACAAGGTCGCTTACCTGATGGCAGTGGGGGGCGCAGCCTACCTCGTCAGCCGGGCGATCCGCGAAGCCCGCGTGGTCGCTTTCGAAGACCTCGGGATGGAGGCGATCTACGAATTCACGGTCGAAGATATGCCGGTGACGGTGGCGGTCGATAGCGAAGGCAACAATGTCCACCAGCTCGCCCCGCTGGTGTGGAAGGAAAAGATCGCCCGGGAACATCTTCTGCCCGGCTGATGGCGGCGCGGCGGCTTTCCTCGACCAACGCAAGAGTCGTCTCGACCAAGCTTCTGGCCAGAGTCAGTTAAGTGGGGCAGACGGGGGCGATAATGGATGACCTGACTGCTTCGACTGCCCGCGTTCCCGCGCGCACCGTGCTGGCCTCGATTGTCGGGCTGTGGCTGTGCTATCTGGCCCTCATCACGCTGCGCTCGGTGCTGATCGACCGGACCTATTTTGCCGAGATGCTTGGCCTGCGCAGCGTGGTCACCCTGTCCGGGATTGCAGTCACGGTGATGGTCTGGTCGATCCTGCGGCTGTTCGATCACCGCCGCGGCGGGGTGCGGATGACGATTGCCGCGGTGCTGATGGTCCCGGCCGCGCTGGCCCTCGCGCTGATCAACACGCAGGTCTTTTCGGGGATCGACCAGCGCAATTTCCGGCAGGAACGCAACCCCAGCGAGGTTCAGATCCGCCATGACACCGCAGGCAATGTGCTGGTCGACTTGCCCGATCCGCCGCAACTGACCCGCGCGCAGCTCGCCGCGCTTCAGCAGAAATTTGCCGAACAGGGCCTGTGGCGACAGCTGACCGATATTGCGATCGGGCGCTACTTCCTGCTGCTGGCCTGGGCGGCGCTTTATTTCGCGATGGTCAATGCCGAGCAAGCCCGCGCGGCCGAGCGGCGCGAGGGTGAATACCGCCGCGCGGCCAAGGCTTCGGAACTGCGTTCGCTGCGCTATCAGGTCAATCCGCATTTCCTGTTCAACACGCTGAACTCGCTTTCGGCGCTGGTGATGACCGGCAAGGGAGCGGCGGCGGAAAAGATGATCCAGTCGCTGTCCGGCTTCTATCGCCGCAGCCTGGCCGAAGATCCGACCGGCGATATCGCGCTGGAGGCCGAGGTCGCGCTGCAACGCTCTTATCTGGAGATCGAGACGGTCCGGTTCCCCGAACGGCTCAAGACCAGGTTCGACATTCCCGAAGACCTTGAGCAAGCGAATGTGCCGGGACTGATCCTTCAGCCGCTGGTCGAAAACGCAGTGCGCTATGCTGTGACCACGACGGCGCGGCCGGTAACCGTGAGCATTATTGCGCGCGAAGATGCCGGACAGCTGGTGATCGAGGTGGGCGATGATGGTCCGGCCGTATCGAAATCCGGCAAGCACGGCTTCGGCATCGGGCTGGCCAATGTGCGCGACCGGCTCGCCGCGCGTTACGGCGATGCCGCCAGCCTAGAAGCCGGGCCGGCGCCCGGGGGAGGCTGGCGATCGATCATCCGTATGCCGATCGATGGCGATGACTGACGAGGGCCCGTCCGAACTGGCCACGCTGATCGTCGATGACGAGCCGCTGGCGCTTGAGCGGATGGAACTTATCTGCGCCGGAATTCCGGGGCTGCGGGTTGTCGGCACGGCCCGTGATGGTGCTGCGGCATTGGCTGCGATTGCCGACCTGTCGCCCGATCTCGTCCTGCTCGACATCACCATGCCCGAACTGGATGGCATGGCCGTGGCGCGGGCGCTGACCCGCCGCGAGGACGCACCGGCAGTCATCTTCGTCACCGCGCATGAGAATTTCGCGGTCGAAGCGTTCGATCTCGATGCCTTCGACTACGTCCTGAAGCCGGTGACGCCTGAGCGGCTCGAACGCTCGGTGGCGCGCGCGATCGCGCGGCGCGATGTCCGCGCGCGGGGCGAGCCGGAATGGCTCAGCGAATTCTGGGTACCCTATCGCAGCGAACTGCTGCGGGTCGCCGCCGGCGACGTCGAACGGATCGATGCCGAGCGCGATTACGTCAGACTGCACGTCGGCCAGAAAACGGGGGCCGGCCGCAGCTATTTGCTGCTGCAGACGGTGTCCGGGCTCGAAGCACGGCTCGACCCGCGTCAGTTCATCCGGCTCCACCGCTCGACCATCCTGCGCCGTGACCGCATCGCCGGGCTGCGCCATGACGGTTTGGGGGTGTGGTCGGCCGAGCTCGATGACGGCTCGATGGTGCGGATCGGGCGAACTTATCTTTCGCGTGCCAAGGCGATGGCGGGGCGCTAACCTCCCACAATGGCTGCACCGCTCACGCTGTTCCATCTCAGCGACATCCATTTCGGGCTTGAAGATCGCGCGGCGCTGGCCGGCGTGGAATCCGCGATCCGGCAGCAGCGGCCTGCCGCAGTGCTGATCACCGGCGATCTGACCATGCGCGCCCGCCACCGCGAATTCGCTGCGGCGCGTGAGTGGATTGGCGCGCTCGATGTGCCGGTCACGGTCGAGGTCGGCAATCACGACATGCCCTATTTCAATCCGTGGGAACGGTTCACCGATCCCTATCGGCGCTTTCTCGAACTGCAGGCCGTGCTGGAAAAGCCGCTCGAACTGCCCGGAATTTCGGTGATTCCACTGCTCACGGCGGTAAAGGCGCAGTGGCGGTGGCCGTGGTCCGAAGGGCTGGTCAGCAAGCGCGCATTGGCAGATACCTTGTCGGCGATTGACCGCGTACCAAAGGGCAATCGCGTGCTGGTTACTGCGCATCATCCCCTGATCGAGCGCAGTCCGCGCGGACAGCGGCTGACCATCGGCGGAACGGCGGCGATGGCTGAGCTCGCGGCCAGGGGAGTCGAAGCGGTGCTGACCGGGCACGTCCACGATCCGTTCGATCTTGTTGCCGAAACAGCCAGCGGACCGCTGCGGATGATCGGGGCGGGCACCCTGTCGAAGCGTATCCGCTCAACCCCGGCGAGCTACAACGAGCTGACGGTTATCGATGGCGGCATCGCAGTCGCCGTGCGCAACTTCGCCGATGTTTCGACTCGCGACATGCAGATCGCTTCGGTGCCGAAAGATGCCATGCCGCCCCGCCAGCCCGGTGAGCCGGTAGCGCCGATCGGGGCCGTGCCTGACGTTGATCCACCCCTGCATTGAAGCCATGCAAAAAGGGCGGCCCCGCGGGACCGCCCTTTGTTGTCTGTGGCAAGTTTCGCCCGAAGCTTAGCGCTTCGAGAACTGGAAGCTCTTGCGCGCCTTGGCTTTGCCGTACTTCTTGCGTTCAACCGCGCGGCTGTCACGGGTCAGGAACCCGGCAGCCTTGACCACGCCGCGAAGCGCCGGTTCGAACCGGGTCAGCGCCTGCGAAATGCCATGCTTGACCGCGCCGGCCTGGCCCGAGAGGCCGCCGCCCTTGACGGTGGCGATCACGTCGTACTGGCCTTCGCGTTCCGAGACCTGGAATGGCTGGTTAAGCACCAGGCGCAGGGTCGGACGAGCGAAATACACGGCCTGTTCGCGGCCATTGATCACGACCTTGCCCGAACCGGGCTTGATCCAGACGCGGGCGACCGCATCCTTGCGGCGGCCGGTGGCATAAGCGCGGCCCTGAGCGTCGATCTGCTTTTCGCGCAGCGGCATCGTCGATACCGGCGGAGCGGCGGGGACTTCGGCAATTTCGCCGAGGTCGGCGAGATCGGTGACAGTATTCTCGGTCATCATGCACCCACCTTGTTCTTGCGGCTCATCGCGGCAACGTCGAGCACTTCGGGCTGGGTTCCGCCGTGCGGATGCTCCGTCCCGGCGTAGAGATGCAGCGCCCGCATCTGGTCACGGCCCAAGGGACCGCGCGGCACCATGCGTTCAACTGCCTTTTCAAGCACACGCTCAGGGAAGCGGCCATCGAGCACCTTGCCCGCGGTCACTTCCTTGATCCCACCAGCATAGCCGGTGTGCTTGTAATAGGTCTTCAACTTGAGCTTGTTGCCGGTCAGCTTGACCTTGCCGGCGTTGATCACGACCACATGGTCGCCGCAATCAACGTGCGGGGTGTAGCTCGGCTTGTGCTTGCCGCGCAGACGGTTAGCGATAACCACTGCTAGCCGACCAAGCACCAGACCTTCGGCATCGATCAGATGCCATTTCTTTTCCACTTCGGCCGGTTTGATCGACCGAGTGACTTTGCTGAGCGCCTTCATGGCCAGCCTTCCTTGAACTGAAGGGGTAATCCCCTTGGGACACGCAAGCGATTCGAAACCGATCACCGCGCGTGGAGGCGGCCCATTCGGTCAAAGCGTCCAACAAGTCAAGGTTCAGGGCCGGTTTCCAGAGAGGTAAAATAATACCGCCAAAGCTGAGGGGCGTCAGGAATCTGTTGCCGGCGCGAGACTCCAGACCTCGCGCGATACGCGCCGCGTGCCGCTCAGGTCGGTCGTAATAATCCGTTCGAACAGCGCGGGCATCCCGCAAGGCAGCCATTTTTCGACCCGGACCAGAACGTCGATCTCACCCTGGCTGCCGTCGGCCAGCGCTACGGTGCGATGCTGGTGTCGTTCGGCATCCGTGGCGTTGAACAGGTCCAGCGGCCACGGCGATCCGCGCGTGTCGCCCGCCATCACGGCCAATGCCTGGATCGATTCACGCTTGGTCTGTTCGGGCAGGGCGGCGCTTTTGAGGAGACCGTTGCCGATCTGCTGTGCCGCCCCCCGCGCGCGCAGATCAGGTGCCTCTGCGATGTTGGCGGGATGAATCGAACCACGGCTGTCGATCATCAGCGGGAAGGGCCCGGGTTCGCTCCGCTGGCGCTCAAGCTCGCCCATTCTCGCCAGAACCGGGGGGACATCGACCTTGACGCCAATCGGCGCCCCGGTCAGCACAAAGCCGTTGCCTGATGCCACGAACTGCACGCGGAAGCTGCGCTCGACGACGATCTGCTTTCCGTCCGAAAGTTCGCGGATCACGGTCCTGCTGAGCACCAGTGGCCCTAAGGGCGGTGAGAATGGAGCCGAAGCTTCGGCACTGGCTGCGGTTCCGAACTGTGCGCCGGCAAGCGGTGCCAGAGCGGTAAATCCAGCAAGCAAGGCGAATGAAGTTTTCACTCCGTAATCCGAAGCATATGCCGCAGCAGCAGACCGCCACGGCCGCCGAATCGGTCGCTGTAGCGTTCAATCGGCATGCGAACGTTCAATCCTTCGCCCCTTTTCGCAGTTCAGCCAAATCCGGTTCGGCCAGCGCCAACCCGATTATTGGCGCAGGACACCGGGCCTTCGTCAAGTATTTCTCCTGAGTGCTTTACAAGCGGTTGGCGCCCGAAGGAAGCATTTCAAGCGCCCGAAGGCTCGAATCACATCGGTTTGTCGGTTGTTCCGGGGCGGCCAAGGAGGTGTGCGCACCAGGTCGTCGTGACGAGCAACAGAGCGCCGGTAAGCTGATGAAGCGCGGCAATCCAGATTGCCACCCCGCTCATGACTGTCGCGACGCCAAGCAGAATTTGCGTTCCGAATACGCTATGCAGCACGGCCGAGGCACGGCGGTAATCGGCTCGCAGTCGCCGCGCGAGAATCACCAGGATCGCGACGACCAGCCAGGCCCACCAGCGGTGCAGGAAATGCACCAGGAACGGGTCATAGATCAGCGCGTGCCCAGTGCCCTGCGACCAGTCGACTCCAGTTGGGAACAAGCGGCCCTGCATCAGCGGCCAGGCGTCCCAATTGAGCCACCCGCCGCCCGCTACCGGTCCCGCCCGCAATCCAGCGAGCAAGGCCCCGTAGATCAGCTGTAGCGCCAGCGCCGCCAAGGCAAAGCCGCCAAGCCGGGTCAATCGCGCCATGCGGCCGATGCGCGCGAACAGCTGCACGTCAAGCGCGGTCCAGACCAGCGCTGCCAGCGAGGTCAGTGCCAGCGACAGGTGTGCCGCCAGCCGCAGGTGGCTGACCTTCACATCATGCGTCAGGCCTGAAGAAACCATCCACCAGCCAACCAGCCCCTGCAGTCCGCCCAGCGCCAGGATTGCCAGCAAGCGCAAGCGGAAGGCGGGCGGGACCATGCCGCAAAGCCAGAACCAGGCCAGCGGCAGGGCATAGGCCAGGCCCACCAGCCGGCCTAGCAGGCGGTGGAACCATTCCCAGAAGAAGATGTATTTGTAGGCCTGCAGCGTCATCCCGGCCGGTCCGTTGACCTCGGTATATTGGGGGATCTTCTGGTAAGCCGCGAACTGCGCTTGCCATTGTGCCTCGGTCAACGGGGGCAGCGCGCCGGTGATCGGCTGCCATTCGGTGATCGATAATCCCGATTCGGTCAGCCGGGTGACACCGCCCACCACCAACATCGCAACCACCAGCACGGCAACCGACCACAGCCACCAGACGAGGGGACGAAGCTGATCCGAAGCAGTTCCGGTAGGGACGATTCGCATGGCGGCGCTCTGCTGCGCTGCGCGGCAAAGCGCAAGTGCAGTGCACTAAAGTCCGTGTGCACCCTTGCAAGACGATACACTGTCACATACATGGACGCTGCAATGCGACAAGCAATCGTCTCGATTCGTGGCCGGCTGGACCAGGCCGGGGTAATCCTCTCCGGGCTGTGCGCCGTGCATTGCCTGGCCGGGCTGCTGCTGGTCGCCGGGCTGGGCCTGGGCGGCGGCGTGCTGCTGGCGCCGGAAATTCACCGCGTCGGTTTGGCGCTTGCGGTCGCTGTCGGCTCGCTCACGCTGGTGCTGGGCATGCGCCGCCACGGCGATGCCGTGCCGCTACAGGTCGGTGCAGTCGGCATCGGGTTCATGGCCTGCGCGCTGTTCGTCGGACATGGCACGGCCGAAGCCGTCCTCACCATCCTGGGGGTCTCGCTGCTCGCCTGGGCGCATTTGCGCAACTTGCGTCGCGGCTACTGATCGCTATCTGCGGTCATACGATGACCGACCAACTATCACTTACAGTCAACGGTGAGCCGCATCATGCCGCCCGCGGATCGATCGCCGACCTGGTGCGCGGCCTGGGGCTCGATCCCGCCAAGGTCGCGGTAGAGCGCAACGGAGTGATCATTCCCCGCTCCACGCTTGGCCAGCATCCCCTCGCCAGCGGCGATGTGCTCGAAATCGTGCATTTTGTTGGCGGCGGCCAAGGCACGGCGAGCGCTGCCGATACCTGGACGGTGGCGGGCCGCACCTTCACCTCGCGGCTGATCGTCGGGACCGGCAAATACAAGGACTTCGAACAGAACGCGGCGGCGGTCGCAGCTTCGGGCGCGGAGATCGTCACCGTGGCGGTGCGGCGGGTCAACGTGTCGGACCCCAAGGCGCCGATGCTCACCGACTTCATCGATCCCAAAAAAATCACCTACCTCCCCAACACCGCCGGCTGCTTTACCGCGGACGACGCGATCCGCACGCTGCGGCTGGCGCGCGAAGCAGGCGGCTGGGATCTGGTCAAACTGGAAGTGCTGGGCGAAGCGCGCACGCTCTATCCCGACATGCGCGAAACGCTCAAGGCCTGCGAAGTGCTGGCGAGCGAAGGCTTTCTGCCGATGGTCTATTGCGTCGACGATCCGATCGGAGCGAAGCAGCTTGAAGAGGCTGGCGCGGTGGCGGTGATGCCGCTGGGCGCCCCGATCGGTTCGGGGCTCGGCATCCAGAACCGGGTGACGATCCGCCTGATCATCGAAGGTGCGAAAGTCCCGGTGCTGGTCGACGCCGGAGTGGGGACGGCCAGCGATGCCGCAGTGGCAATGGAGCTGGGTTGTGACGGGGTGCTGATGAACACTGCAATCGCTGAGGCCAAGGACCCGCTGCGCATGGCCCGCGCGATGAAGCTCGCGGTCGAAGCTGGGCGGGATGCCTACCTTTCAGGCCGCATGGCGACGCGTAAATACGCCGATCCCTCCAGTCCGCTGGCCGGGCTCATCTAGTCCGCCCTGCGCACCATGATCATGATGAAGTGCGATTCGCTTCCTTCGTAGCCGCGGCCTTCGCCGGTTTCGGTTTCAACCTCGCTCCAGTCGCCCGCCGCTGCATAGTAAGCGCGCAGTTCGGCTTCGCTGGGGTAGTTATAGTAGCGCCCAAGCCGGTCGCGCCCTCCGCCTCCGGCGGTCTTGTAAGTGGCAACGTGCCAGCCGCCCGGCTTCAGGGCCCGCCAGACCCGCGCCAGAATAGCGCCAAGCCCCTCGCGCGGGACGTGCAGCAGCGAATAGGCTGCGACAACCCCATCATATTGCTCGTCGGCATCGAGTTCATCGAAGCGCATGACCCTTACCGGGCGCCCTAGCCGCGCTTCGGCTTGAGCGGCCATTTCGGGCACCCCGTCGGTCGGTTCGACCCGGAAACCTCGCGCTTCCATATACACCGCATCGCGCCCCGAACCGCAGCCCAGCTCAAGCACCAGGGCATTGGCGGCCAGGCATTCCAGGAATGGATCAAGGTGCCGCCCGATCCCGCCCGCGTCGCTGGCAGCATAATCGGACGCTTCAGCAGTGTAGAAAGCCAGTGTTGTTTCATCGAATTCCGACATGACAGATATTGTCCTTCGCTCCGCAAAACCCCCTAGGGCGATGTCAGTCCCGCGCTAGGCATCGTGGTTAACGGGATCATAACCATATTCGGGTCAAGTGCTCCAGACCAGACAGGGGCAAACCATGGCCAATACGACTGCTGCATCGCTGACCATCGCCGAGCTGCGCGAATTCGCCGGGTTCACCGCATCCGAGCAGCGCTACATCAAGCGCAGCCTCGATATCGGGCTGGGCCGGCAGGACGCGTTCAAGCTGTGGGCGCGCAACGCCTCGGAGACGGCCTCGATCCGCAGCCAGTACGTGGTCTATCAGGACCTTAAGGCGCTGCGCGGACAAGTCCCGGCGGATAGCACCTTCGATGCGATCGAGGCCTTCATGGGCAAGCTGCTGCGCATTGCCGCCTTCGATTTGGCGCAAGACCGACTGACCTGCTTTTCCGCCTTCCGCTTCCTTTACGAGCGCCTGCTTGGTGCCGAGGCGCGGCCGTTCCTGCCGAGCGCCTTCTGCGCTGCTGCGGCCTTGCCGCAAATCCGCCCGGAACGGCGCAAGCACTTGCTCCAGTCGATCAGCGAAGCCGCCGCAACCGCGCCCGGCTGGTCTGCTCGCGAACCGAGTTTTTACCCTGAATGGGTCGCCAAAGAAGCGGCCTGAAAACGGCAATGGCATCACCGGGCGAGGTCAAATAGCGAAAAATGACCAATTCAGGCTTTCCCCAGCCAGAAAAAACCATGAATTATCCTTAACCTACTGCATTGGGCCATTTTTCAAATGGACTGCGGCGACGCGGACGTGCAGAGGTCGCAGCGCAGCGTCCGTTGGCGCAGCATCGGTTTACGCACTATAGTTATATCCAAGGGGATCACCAAATGAAGAAGATCGTTCTGTTCGCAGCTCTCACTGCAGCTTCGCTCTCGGTTTCGGCTTGCGGCAAGAAGGCCGAAGAAGCTCCGGTTGCTGCTGACACCGCAACCGCCGCTGCTGAC
>JANYEY010000065.1 GCA_025359685.1 Sphingomonadaceae bacterium
TTTAAGAATGGGTTTGTACCCTTGCCCCGCCGCGGCTTTGCGCCTAGATACCTGCGCGAACGGCCGCTCCGCATGGGGCGGCCCTATCTATTTTGGACGGAGATTTCCCGTGACTCAGCCGACCCCGCTCATGCCGCATGCAACCGCCTCGTGGCTGGTTGACACTACCGCCCTGAGCTTTGAGCAGATCGCAGAATTCTGCGGGTTGCACATCCTTGAAGTCCAGGCCATGGCCGACGATCTGGCCAGCTCGAAGTATACTGGGCGCGATCCGGTGCGCTCGGGCGAACTGACCATGTCGGAAATCGAAAAAGGCCAGGCCGATCCCGGTTATTCGCTGGTCATGCAAAAGGCCCCGGTCAACGTCAACCGGACCAAGGGACCGCGCTACACCCCGGTCTCCAAGCGGCAGGACAAGCCCGATGGCATTGCCTGGATCCTGCGCAGCCACCCGGAGATCTCTGACGCGCAGATCGGCAAGCTGATCGGCACCACCCGCAACACGATCTCGGCTATTCGAGACCGCAGCCACTGGAACATCAGCAACATCCAGCCCAAGGATCCGGTGACCCTGGGGCTCTGCTCGCAGCGCGAACTCGATGCGATCGTGGCCAAGGCAGCGAAGAAGGCAGGCCTGATCGATCAGGCCGGCGACGATGCCCGGCTGGGCGATGACCGCGCCATGCTGATCGAGGAACTGCGCGCCGAACGCGACGCTTCGACCAAGGCCGCTGGCGCAGTCGCGCAGGAAGCCGAAGCTGCGGCATGGCTCGAAGCCAAGCGCGCCGCCGAAGCCGCTGGCGAGACCGAATAACCAAAGGTTTTTGCTGACGCTGTCCGGCAAGCTGGGCTAAGCCGCTTACATGGTTGTCAACAATTCTCCGGGCGAGCCTTGGCTGCCGCACTACGCTCATCCTTGCGCTTGGGACACGGCTTTTCCGCCGCTCAGCCTGCCCGATATGTTCGCCGCCGCCGCCCGGCAAAACGGCGACAACCCGCTGGTCGATTTCCTCGGCCGCCGGTTCTCTTACCGGCAGCTCCATGCCGAGGCGCGCCGTTTCGCCGCCGGGCTGCAAGCGCTGGGCCTGCCCAAACGCGCGCGGATCGGGCTCTACTTGCCCAATGTGCCGATCTACATTTCGGCCTATTACGGGTCGATGCTGGCCGGGATGACCTTGGTCAATTTCAGTCCGCTTTACACGCTTGAGGAACTGTCGGCGCAGGTCAAGGATTCGGGCACGCGACTGCTGGTCACGATCGATTCGGCGGCGCTGCTGCCCACGGCCATCAAGGTGCTCGATACCACTGCGCTCGAACACTTGGTCGTGGCGCCGCTTGGCACCATGTTGAGCCCGCTCAAGCGCGTTGCGCTCGCTCTGCTCGGCCGCAAAGCGCTCACCCCGATCCCGCTGCGCAGCGATGTTACCCGCTGGGCTGCCATGCTGAGCAATGATGCGCCGGAACCAGTCGTGATCGATGCGCACACCGATCTGGCCTTGCTGCAATATACCGGCGGCACCACCGGCATCCCCAAAGGTGCGATGCTGACGCACCAGAACCTCTCGGCCAATGCCCGCCAGGTCGTCGCGATCGATCCGCAGGCAGGCGAACGCGATGTGATCATGGGCGTGCTGCCGCTGTTCCATGTCTTCGCCAACGTCTGCGTGCTCAACCGGACAGTGGCCAATGGCGGTTGCATCGCGATGCTGCCCCGGTTCGAGGCCAAGCAGGCACTGGCCACGCTGCAGCGGGTCAAGGCCACCGCGATGCCCGGGGTGCCAACCATGTTCCAGGCACTGCTCGACCATCCGCGCATGGCCCAGACCGATCTTTCGAGCCTCAGGATATGTATCTCGGGCGGGGCGCCGCTACCGCTGCCGCTCAAGGCCAAATGGGAGGCGGCGAGCGGATCGCGTCTGGTCGAAGGATACGGCCTCACCGAAACCTCGGGCGTGGTCTCGACCAACCCGTATGAGGGGGAAGAGCGCATCGGCACGATCGGTCAGCCGCTGCCCGGCACCCGGATCCGGCTGCTGGGCCGCGACGATCCGCTGCGCGACGCTGCCCCGGGCGAACCTGGCGAATTAGCCATCCAGGGTCCGCAGGTGATGCAGGGCTATTGGCAGCGGCCCGAAGCAGCGGCGACTGCCTTTGCCATGCGCGAAGACGGGCGCTGGCTGCGCACCGGCGATGTCGCGACGATCGACGAGGCCGGCTACGCCCGCATTGTCGACCGGATCAAGGACATGATCGCGGTCGGCGGTTTCAAGGTCTTCCCAAGCCAGGTCGAGGCGGTGCTGCTGCAGCATCCAGCGGTGAAAGAGGCCTTGGTGATCGGCGTGCCCGATCCCTACCGCGGCGAAAGCCCCCGCGCTTACGTTACCCTGGCGGAAGAGGCGGACGGGGATATGCTCAAGACCTGGCTCGACGCCCGGGTTGGCAAGCACGAACGGGTTGACCAGGTGGTGGTGCGCGAAAGCCTGCCCAAGACGATGATCGGCAAGCTCGACCGCAAGGCGCTGCGGGACGAACTCGGGCTCTAGCTCGCGGCGAGCGCGACCACCGAGCTCTGATCGTCCGCGACCGCGCGCGGGGCAAAACGCCCATCAACCTGCGCACCCTGTTCGATCGTAAGTGCGTCATAATGGACGTCGCCGTAGATCCGCGCGCTTTTCAGCACGACCAGTTCGCGCACCGTGCCCGAAAGCCGCGCAGATTCGGCAGTCACGCCGCCAACAATCTCGCCGCTTTCGCCCTGGACCAGGCTGGTGCACGAAACATCGCCCTCGACATGGCCGTCGATGTGCAAGTCGGCCGAAGCGGCGACATTGCCCTTGATGCGGATATCGGCGCCGAACACCGAAAAGGTCGAATTGGCCATCGCTTTAACCTGCTGTGTGTGCGGCGCCGTTCGCGCCGGTTTTTTGGAGAACATTGGTGGCGGCCTCAAGGAAAGGGCGGGGATTGACCGGACGGTCGTTGATGCGGACCTCAAAATGCAGATGCGGGCCGGTCGAACGGCCGGTGCTGCCGATCTGGCCGATCTGCTCGCCCGGCACGACCTGTTTGCCAAGCTGCGTGCGGAACGCGGACATGTGAGCATAGCGGGTGACCACGCCGTTGCCGTGATCGATCTCGACACAGTTGCCGTAGCCCGAGCGTTGACCGACAAAACTTACCGTGCCGCGCGCTGCGGCAAAGATCGGCGCGCCATAGGGGCCCTTGAAATCGAGCCCGGGGTGAAATTCGCCGCCGCCGCCGGTGAACGGGTTAGGGCGGAAGCCGAAGCCTGAGGAGATGTATTCGAAGTTGGCCGGCATCGCTTGCGGCAGGGCATCGACCGACCGTTCGAGCGCGTCCATCCGCGCCAAAGACAACGCATAGCGCTGGAATCGCGGATCGATCGAGCCATCGGCAGACGTTGCCAACACAATCAGCGGGCCACCTTGCGCGGACCTATCATTGAGCGAGGCGAGCGCCGCCTGCGGATTGAGGCCAAGCCGCGCGAGTTTTGCTTCGGCCGCAGCCGAGCGGCGATCCGCGATCCGCGTCAGCGATTCGATGTAAGCCAGTTGGCGCGCTTCAATTTCAGCCAGACCGGCCGCTTGCGGTAACGCGAGGCTGACCTTTTTGACCGTCTGCGATGCTTCGCTGCTGCTGTCCGAAACGGTTTCGCCAGGCTTGGCGTCCTTGGGCAGGTCACCGAACACAGTCTGGCTGGTCTTTTCGATGAAGTCCTGTCGGCGCTTAAGGTCGTCGGTAACCTTGTTGATGTTATCGCCGTAAGCGTTGAGGCGGCTTTCCGAGCTGGTAACCTTGGCTTCGCGCTCAAGCAGCGAATTGCGGTCACGGCTGGAAAGGTAGCTCGACAGCGCCATCGCGCCGATGGTCAGTGCCCAGACCATAAGCAGCGACACGACTGCGCCTGCCGCAAGCTTTTGCGTGCGCGACGTGACCTTGATGAAACGGACTTGTCCTTCGGATCGCATGAAGAATTCGCGATCCGGGAACCATGTCCGCAGCCGGGTATTGAACCGGCTCGCGGCTTTGCTTTTCAAGACGACCCCAGTCCCTCGTTTGAACTTTGCGAGGGTCCGCTAGCAGCTTGCATCAGTGTAAGCGAATCGATTGCAGCGCGGAACCGCCGAGTCGAAAGACTCGCGCGATGAGTCGTTTGGCGGCGGTGACAAGCGCGGCAGGGGGTGTTAGGCGCGGGGTATGAGCGCAGCAGCCAACCCGGCAGCGAACCAAGGCGAATTGATTGCCCAAATGGCGGCGCGCGCACGTGCGGCCCAGCGCCATTTGGCGTTGCTTGACCCGGCGCGCAAGTCTGCTGCCTTGCGGGCAGCTGCTGCCCAGCTACGCGTAGCCGAAGCGCAGATTCTTGCGGCAAACGCGCTTGATATCGCAGCCGGCGAGAAGGCCGGATTGTCGGACGCCATGCTTGACCGGCTGCGACTCGATTCCGCCCGACTCGAAGCTATGGCCGGAGCACTCGAACAGATCGCCGCGCTGCCCGATCCGGTGGGGCAGGTGATCGATTCCTCCACACCGCCCAGCGGGCTCGAACTGTCGCGGGTGCGGGTGCCGATCGGGGTGATCGGGATCATCTACGAAAGCCGCCCCAACGTGACCGCCGATGCCGCCGCGCTGTGCCTTGCGTCGGGTAACGCGGTGCTACTGCGCGGCGGCAGCGAGGCGGTCCATTCGAATCGGGCGATTCATGCCGCGCTCAGCGCCGGACTGGCCGAGGCAGGCGTACCGGTCGATGCGGTGCAGCTAGTGCCAACGCAGGACCGCGCCGCAGTGGGCGCAATGCTCGCGGCGGCGGGGCAGATCGACCTGATCGTACCGCGTGGGGGCAAGAGCCTGGTCGCGCGAGTCCAGGCCGATGCCCGGGTACCGGTGCTCGCGCACCTCGACGGGATCAACCACACCTATCTGCATTCGGCCGCCGATCCGGGCAAAGCCAAGGCCATCGCGATTAACGCCAAGCTGCGCCGCTCCGGGGTTTGCGGGGCGATGGAGACTTTGCTGCTCGACGTGCAGTTTGCCGGGAGCCAGGCGGTGGTTGCAGCGCTGATCGAAGCCGGCTGCGAATTGCGCGGCGATGCCCGTGCCCGTGCGCTCGACCCGCGTGTTCTTCCGGCCAGCGCCAATGACTGGGATACCGAATACCTCGAGGCAGTGCTGTCGGTTGCGGTGGTTGACGGGCTCGACGCCGCGATGGCGCATATCGCGCTCCATTCGTCGGGTCATACCGATGCTGTGGTCAGCGAGGACCATGCAACCTGTGAGCGGTTCCTGACGCAAGTCGACAGCGCGATCGTCATGGCCAACGCCAGCACCCAGTTTGCCGATGGTGGCGAATTCGGGCTTGGCGCCGAGATCGGAATTGCCACCGGGCGGCTCCATGCGCGCGGGCCGGTCGCGCTTGAGGGGCTCACCACATACAAGTGGCTTGTGCGCGGCAGCGGACAGGTGCGACCCTGAAGCGGGTCGGCCTGCTTGGCGGATCGTTCAATCCCGCGCACGGCGGACATCGCCGGATTAGCTTGCTGGCCATGCAGGCGCTGGGTCTCGACGAGGTCTGGTGGCTGGTCTCACCGGGCAATCCCTTGAAATCCAAGGAGGGCATGGCTCCGCTCGCGGCGCGGCTGGGATCGGCCATCAAACAGGCTCGCGGAACCCGAATCCGGCCAACCGCGATCGAGCGCGAACTGGACACGCGTTACACGCTCGACACTCTTAGAAAACTGCGCCTTCGCTATCCCAAGGTGCAATTTATCTGGCTGATGGGTAGCGACAATCTGGCCCAGTTCCATCTTTGGCGGAACTGGCGCGAGATAGCCCGCACCATGCCGATTGCGGTTATCGCGCGTCCGGGCTATGATGGCGTTGCCTTCGCGAGCCCCGCGGGGGCCTGGCTCGGCCGATTTCGTCGCCCGCCTGCCAGTTTAAGAACCCGGGCTGGATGGAGCGCGCCTGCGCTGATTTATTTGCGTTTTGATCCTGATCCGCGCTCGGCCAGCGCTCTGCGGGCCGCCGATCCAGAATGGGCGAACCGCTTTGTCAGCCGCCGCCCCCGCGATCCGTTGACGCACCACCCACTCGCACCCGACATCGCATGATTGTTGGCAAAGCCCGCACAGAGGAGCCGTTCCCGCTTAAATGACCCCCAATTCTCCAGAGCTTGCCCCGGCCGCCGCGCCGCTGCCGCTCCCCCAGACCGAACCAGGCTCGCTCCATGCGCTGATCATCCAGTCGCTGGATGACGACCAGGCCCAGGAACTCGTTTCCATCCCGCTCGAAGGCAAAAGCTCGATCGCCGACCATATGGTCATCGCGTCGGGCCGTTCGACTCGCCAGGTCGCGGCCATGGCGCAGAAGCTGGCTGAGCGGATCAAGCACGGCGGTTTCGGTCATGTCCGGATCGAAGGGCTGCCAGCGGCTGACTGGGTGCTAATCGATGCCGGAGACGTGGTGGTCCACCTGTTCCGTCCCGAGGTGCGCAGTTTCTACAACCTTGAGCGGATGTGGGCGTTCGGCGACAGCGGCGCGGCCTGATCGTCACGGGAGGTAAGGAAATACCTCCATGCAACTGCATGTAATCGCGCGCGGAAAGATCGGAAGATCGCCCGAAGCCGAACTCTATGACCGTTACGCCAAGCGGCTTGCCTGGCCGCACCGGCTGACCGAACTGCCCGATGTGGGCGGGACTTTGCCGCCGCCGCTCAAGCCACACCGTGAAGTCTTGCTCGACGAACGCGGCAAGCTGCTGTCGTCGGAAGAATTCGCCCAGTTGCTTGGTAAGTGGCGTGACGAAGGCGTGCGCGAGGCGCGCTTCCTGATCGGCGCGGCCGACGGCCATGGTGCGGCAGCGCGCGATTCGGCCGACCTGTTGCTCGGGCTTGGCGCGATGACCTGGCCCCACATGCTCGCCCGGGCGATGCTCGCCGAACAATTGTGGCGCGCAACCAGCATTCTTGCTGGCCATCCGTATCATCGTTCGGGATAAGGCCGCCATGATGCCGCGCGCACAATCGCGAAGCCTGTTCCTGCTGGCACCACTGGCCGCGCTCGCGGTGCTGGGCGGCAGTATCGCGCAGACCCCGCGCACTATCGACAGCGCCGAAGATGCCGCGACCGCACTGACCCGCGCGCAGCAGCAGGGGACAGAGGCGCGCCAGCGGGCCGAAGTTCTTGAAGCCGGCGCCGCGACCGCCACTGCAGCCGCTGACAAGACCGCGCAGGAAGCTGCGGCGCTGGCCGCCCGGGTCCAGGAAAACGAGGCACAAATTGCCGCCAACGAGGCGCAATTGCGGATGATCGCGCAGGACCAGGTCCGCTGGCGCGCCGAACTCGCGCAGAAACAGCAGCCACTGGTGGAACTGACCGCCGCGTTGCAGCAGCTCACCCGCCGTCCGCCGCTGCTCTCGCTGCTTCGGCCCGGCTCGCTCCGTGATGCGGTGTACCTCCGAGCGGTGCTTGAAACGCTGCTGCCTGAAGTTGCGCGGCGAACCTCCGGACTGCGTGAAGCGATCGCGCGCGGCAAGGCGCTCGCCGCAAAAGCTCGGCAGGCCAGCGCCGATCTTCGGGCCGGGGAGGCTGAGCTGGCCCGGCGCCGCGCCGAACTGGGTGTGATCGAGGAACGCCAAAGGCTCGCCTCGGTTCAGGCCAGCGGGGCGGCAAACCGGGAAAGCGAGCGCGCCTTGGCGCTGGCCGAACAGGCGCGCGATCTGACTTCGTTGGTCGGCGACCTCGCCAAGGTCGGTGCCGTGCGCGACCAGCTGGCCGCACTGCCCGGCCCGATCCTGCGTCCGGCGCAGCCGCAATCGGCCGCGCCTCCGGCTGACAGCGCTGCGGCCCCAATGCCCAGCGATGCCCCAGCCCGGTACCTGCTGCCCGTCGCTGGCCGGCTGGTGACCGGTTTTGGTACGGTTGCTGCCGGGCAAGCGCAATCGCGCGGGATCTCGATCCTGGCGTCAGGCGGCGCGCAAGTGGTGGCGCCGGGAGCGGGCCGGGTCGCCTTCGCCGGGCCTTACCGCGGCTATGGCCTGATCGTGATCATCGAACATAGCGGCGGGTGGACCTCATTGGTCACTGGGCTCGCGCAGCTCGATTGCCGGGTTGGCGACCAGCTTGTCGCGGGCGGTTCGCTCGGCCGTGCCGGGCCCGATCGCCCGTTGCTCACGCTTGAGCTCAGGCGCCAGGGTCAATCGGTCAATCCGCTCGATTTCGTGTCCGGGTGAACAGCCGCTATTCCTGCCCCTATCGCCATCTGGCGTTAACCCGCGCTGCGCGATAGAAGGCGAACAAATGCTAGAGGCGCTTGACCCATGAAGATTGTTCCCCTGTTTCGCGCTGCACTGCTGGTCAGCGCGGTATCCCTGATCCCGGCGACCACTGCCGGGCTTGCCGCGGTCGACGCCCGGTCCTCCGCCCAATTTGAGCGCCTCGCGACGGTCTACGAACTGGTCAAGCTGCGCTATGTCGAAAAGGTCGACGAGGGCAAGCTTGAGGAAGGCGCGATCGACGGCATGCTGGCCAGTCTTGATCCGCACAGCTCGTACCTTTCGGGGGCGACGATGCAGCGGCTCAACACCATGATCGATGGCAATTATTCGGGGCTGGGCCTGTCGGTGGTGATGGACGATGGCGCGGTCAAGGTGGTCTCGCCGATGCGCGGCAGTCCTGCCGAAGCCGCTGGGGTCAAATCGGGCGATTATATCACGCACCTTGATGGCAAGCTGATTTACGGCGGCGACCTTGACGACGCCGTGGCGCAGATGCGCGGCGAGGCGGGAAGCAAGATCCGCCTGACCCTGTTCCGCGCCGGCCGCGACCAGCCGTTCGACGTGACCGTGACCCGCGGCGTGATCAAGCTTGAGCCTGTCACCTGGGAGCTCAAGGAAGGGATCGGCATCATCACCGTCAACGAATTCAGCCATGACGTCGGCAACGACGTCAACAAGGCGATCACCGATCTCAAAGCCAAGTCGGGCGGCAAGCTCGAGGGCCTGGTGCTCGACCTCCGCCAGAACCCGGGCGGCGAGCTTGAGGAAGCGGTGGCGCTGTCCGATCTGTTCCTGACCAAGGGCGATATCGTCTCGCAGCGCGGCCGCGTTTCGTCCGAAGACGAATACTTCAAGGCCGAAAGCATGTTCCCGGGCGACATGGCCAAAGGGCTGCCGCTGGTCGTGCTGGTTGATTCGGGTTCCGCTTCGGCTTCCGAAATCGTCGCCGGTGCACTGCAGGACCAGCACCGCGCGGTGATCATGGGTGAACGGACCTTCGGCAAGGGCAGCGTACAATCGCTGTTCTTCCTCGATCGCAGCCGCACCAGCGCGGTCAAGATCACCACCGCGCGCTATTTCACCCCGTCGGGCCGGTCGGTGCAGGAAGGCTGGATCGATCCCGATATCCGCGTGCCGCAGCTTTCCGATCCCGATGCGGCGCGGCGCAGCGAACTGTCGGTGCGCGAAAGCGATCTGCGCCACCATCTGGTCAACGAGGCCAGCCTCGATGACAAGAAGCTGGAGAATGACCGGCAGTCCGATCCCAGCTTCAAGCTGACGCCGGAGCAGCTCAAAGCCAAGGGTATCAAGGACTTCCAGCTCTATTACGCGCTCCAGACGCTGCACCGCACGGCACCGGCGCTGGCGAAGCGCAAGTGAGCGTAATCCCGGCTGGAATGGCGGCGGATCGGGCAGCACGCCTGCTGGCCTTTGCGGTACCGGCGGCGCTGCTCAGCGGGGCTTACATCGGGCAGTATGTCTTCCATCTCGTCCCCTGCGAGATGTGCTGGTGGCAGCGCTACGCGCACTTTGCCGCGTTAGGACTGGCGCTGCTCGGGCTAGCTCGGCCATCGCTCCGCTTGCTGACCTGGCTCGCTGCACTCGCCATTCTGATCGGTGGTGTCCTGGGGGCATACCACGCCGGGGTCGAATACGGTTGGTGGGAAGGGCTGACCGCCTGCACCAGCGAGACCCAGCTTGGTGACAACCCGCTCGACGCGATCATGAACGCGCCGCTGATCCGCTGCGATCAGGTACAGTGGTCGCTCTTGGGCATATCGCTGGCGGGGTTCAATTTCCTGATCTCGGTTCCCGCCGCGCTCTTGGTCTTTGCACTGCTGCGCCGCGGCCATGGAGCAAAGCCATGAACCCGAAGACCAGCGCCCGAATGCTGCGGGTCGATCAGGCCGGCGAATATGGCGCAACCCGGATCTATGCGGGGCAGCTCGCGGTGATGGGCGACCGCGCCCCGCTCGCCGGTGAAATTCGCCACATGGCCGAACAGGAAGCCGTGCACCGGGCCAAGTTCGATGCGCTGATCGCAGCGCGAGGCGTGCGGCCCACCGTGCTGCAGCCGCTATGGAACGTCGCAGGTTTCGCGCTCGGCGCGGCGACCGCGCTGGCCGGGCCCAAGGCGGCGATGGCCTGCACTGCGGCGGTCGAGACCGAGATTGACCGGCATTACACCGCGCAGCTTGAAGAGCTGGGCGAAACCGATCCCGAACTGGGCGCGATGATCGCCGAGTTCCGCGATGATGAACGCGCGCACCTTGAAGCAGCGCTGGCCAATGGGGCCGAACAGGCACCGGCCTATCCGCTGCTCTCGGGTGCGATTCGGTTGGGCTGCCGTCTGGCGATCCGGCTCGCCGAACGGATCTGAAGCCGGAACTGGCGGCCCCTTCATCTGTTATTCAGCGCGGGGCATGCCTATATGGCTTGGCAGCCCAAGGAGTCCGTTCGATGCGTCCGATCACTGCAGTGCTTGCCTCGTTGGTGCTTGCCGGCCTTTATGCCGCGCCCGCGCTGGCGCAGGATGCGCCCGAGCCCAAGGTCAACGCGCTGATAGTCTACGGCGACGACACGTGCCCCGTATCGACGGACGACACGATCACCGTCTGTGCGCGCAAGTCAGAAGGCGAGCGTTTCCGCATTCCCGAAAACCTGCGCGAACATGCCAACCCGCAGAACGAGGCATGGAACAACAAGGTGATCGCTTACGAGACGGTGACCAAGACCGGAACCCAGAGCTGCTCGGCCGTGGGTGCAGGGGGCTGGACCGGCTGCTCGGGCAAGCTGATCAATGATGCCTACGCTGAAAAGAAGCTCGACCCGAATGTGAAGTTCGCCGAACTCGTCGCGGCCGAACGGGCCAAGCGGCTTGAGACCTTGGATCAGGATGCAGCGGAAACGCAGGCCCGGGTCGAAGTGCTCGAACAGCAGATGGAAGATCGCCGCAAAGGCGAAGCAGCCAAAGGTGACAAGGATCCCAACGACCAGGCCGCACCGGCTCCGCCCAAATAGAATCAGGGTTTAGCCCAACGCGATATCGGGTGCGTCTTCCTGCTTCATGCCGACAGTGTGATAGCCCGCGTCGACATGGTGGTTTTCGCCGGTAACCCCCGCTGCAAGTTCGGATAGCAAGTATACCGACGCGCCGCCGACATCGCCGATCGTCACGTTGCGGCGCAGTGGCGCATTGTATTCATTCCATTTGAGGATGTAGCGGAAGTCGCCGATCCCGCTTGCCGCCAGGGTCTTGATTGGCCCGGCCGAGATCGAATTCACCCGGATGCCTTGCGGCCCGAAGTCGTTGGCGAGGTACTTGACGCTTGCCTCAAGCGCAGCCTTGGCCACCCCCATCACGTTGTAATGCGGTACGACCTTTTCCGCGCCGTAGTAAGACAGCGTCAGCATGGCCCCGCCGCCTGTCCCGGTTTCGGGATCGCGCGCGGCCATCATCAGCGCGGCGCGGCGCGCGACTGCGGTGAAGCTGTAGACGCTGATGTTCATCGTCATCAGGAAATCGTCGAGACCGACGTCGCTGTAATTGCCGCGCAGCGCTTCCTTCTTGGTAAAGCCGATTGCGTGGACCACGAAGTCGATCGTCGGCCAACGCGCCGCCAGCACCGCGAAGGCTTTGTCGAGTTCGACCTCGGTCGAGACGTCGCAATCGATCAGGAAGTCGCACCCAAGCTGTTCGGCCAGCGGGCGCACCCGCTTTTCCATCACCTCGCCCTGATACGCAATGGCGAGCTCGGCGCCATGCTCGGTCAGCGTTTGGGCGATCCCCCAGGCCAGCGACCTGTCATTCGCCAAGCCCATGATCAGCCCGCGCTTGCCTTGCATTAATTTGGTCATGCCATTCCCGCCAATCTAACTGCTATTCGCTTGAAGCACTGCGCTGGGTACCCTTGGAGCGATTGTCCGCCTGTCCCACCAAGTCCCGTTCCTCCGGACTTTCGGCCAGCGCGGCGTTAAGTTCTGCGCCGACTACCATCCCTAATCCGACCAGCCAGAAAAAGAAAAGCGAGATCATGACACCGGCAAGACTGCCATAGGTCAAGTCGTAGGTGAAAAAACGGTGCAGCACACCGGGTAACGCCGAGCTTACCCCGACCCACCACACTGTCACCAACAACACCCCGGGCCATTTGGGATAATGCCGTTTGCGGTATGAACTGGGGGTCAGCGTGTAAAACAGCACGAATAGCGCAACATAGATGATCACCGGCGGGAGCAGCATCGACAGGTTGAGCAGACTGGTCAGCCCCGAGAGCCACGGATAGCGGACTTCGACCACCTGTTGCGCGGTGCCGATGAATACCTGCGCCAGCAGGGCGAACAGCAGCGCGATCACTGCCCCGACGATCACCCCGGTCGAGATCAGGCGATAGCGCCAGAAAGCATGGGTCGGCTTGGTCCCATAAGCGCGACGCAGGATATCGCGGATCGTTTCGACCAAGCTCCCCACGGTCCACAGCCCGACCAGCCCACCCGCCCACAGCAGCCAGCCGCTGCGTGCCACGATCACGTCGCGCGCGACCGGTTCAAGCGCGCGCGCGGCAATCGGCGGCAAGGCGATCAGAAACGCGTGGACCGAAGCTTCGCGCTGGGCCTGTTCGCCCACCAGACTGAGCACCGCGCCGACCGTCACGAAGAACGGGAACAGCGCGAGAATCGCCATGTAGGCAAGGTTGCCGGCATGGATGAAGCCGTCATTATACGCCCCGGCCCAGACCCGCGTGATGATCCGGAAGAACCCGCTGCGCCAGAACCGTCCTTCGGGGCCGACGTGCTCGTCATAGGCCTCCTGCAGCCGCGACGCGCGCTGGCGCCGGGCCTCGGGCGAGAGGTCGGGAACGGTCAGCGGCGGAAGATGCGCTTCGTCGAGTTCGCGTTCCTGCACGGCCGTGCCTGCTCAGACGCCGAATTTCGACCGAAGGTTGCGCGGATCGCGCCAGCCTTCAAGCCGCTTCGCGAGGTCTTCATCGCCCTGCGGCAATTGTACCTCGATCGTCACCAGCTGGTCACCGCGGGTGCCGTCCTTGCGGCTCATCCCTTTGCCCGGGATGCGCAAGGTCTTGCCCGAGCTGGTCCCCGGCGCCAGTGTCAGCATGACCGCGCCGTCAGCAGTGGGGACCCGGAGCTTGGCCCCGTTCACCGCCTCATCGAGGCTGATCGGCAAGTCGAGCCGCAAGTTGTCGCCATCGCGGCGGAACCAGGCGTGCGGCTGGATGGTGATGATCACGATCGCATCGCCGCCGCCGCCGGGCCCGCCTTCACCCTTGCCGGCGAGCCGCATCTGGGTCCCGTCCTCGACCCCGGCGGGCAGCTTGAGATCGATCGTCTTGCCGTCTGCCAGGGTAATGCGCTGGGTTGCCCGGGTCGCCGCGTCGGTCAGCGAGACGCCGAGCTTGTACTGAACGTTCGCGCCTTTGGGCGCAGCGCGCTGGCGTGCGCCGCCAAATCCCCCGCCCATTCCGCCACCCTGGCCGCCGCCGCTGCCGCCGCCGCTGCGGCCGCCGAACAGGCCTTCGAAGATATCGCCGATATCGATCCCATCGCCGCCGCCGCCGCCGAAGCCTTCGAAGTCCTCGGTGCGAAAACCGCGCTGCGCCCCGCCGTTGAAGCCGCCGGGCCCAGCCGTGTGGCCATAGCCGAAGCCCATGCTGGGGTTGCCGTCGGCATCGATTTCGCCGCGATCGAACTTCGCCCGTTTGTCCTTGTCCGACAGCAGATCATAGGCGCCGGTGACTTCGGAAAAGCGCTCGGCCGCATCGGGTTTCCCCGTGTTGCGATCGGGGTGCAGCTCCTTGGCGAGCTTGCGATAGGCGGACTTGATGTCCTTCTCACTCGCACTGCGTGCCACGCCAAGAGTTGCATAGGGATCAGCCATGCACGTTAGCTAGGGGCGCAGGCGCACAAGGACAAGGCGGCGCGTGCATTTGCCCTTCGGGGAAGCTTCCTTCGTGATGGCGCAGCGGCTATGTCCGGCCCATGACCGCAACCACCGCCGCCGACAATCAGGACACCATTCCCGCCGATGCGCCCTTCGCCTTGTTCGGCGCATGGTTCGCCGATGCCAGAAAGAGCGAGCCCAACGATCCCGACGCCGTCGCGCTGGCGACTGCAACGCCGAGCGGCGCGCCCTCGGTCCGGATGGTGCTGCTTAAAGACTGGGGGCCGGACGGGTTCGTCTTCTATACCAACGGGCACAGCCGCAAGGGCGGTGAGCTCCACGCCAATCCTCAGGCAGCAATGCTGTTCCACTGGAAATCGCTGCGCCGCCAAATCCGCATCGAAGGCACGATCAGCGAAGTTTCGCCCGAGCAAGCCGATGCCTATTTCGCCAGCCGCAGCCGCGATTCGCAGTTGGGCGCGATCGCCTCGGACCAGTCGCAGCCCTTGGGTTCACGCGGGGAGTTCCTGGCGCAAATCGCCAAGGTCACCGCACGCTATCTTGTCGGAAAGGTGCCGCGCCCGCCGCACTGGACCGGCTTTCGCCTGGCCCCGTCCGCGATGGAATTCTGGCTCGACCGTCCGTTCCGCCTGCATGAGCGCCGCCGCTTTGAGCGCGCTCCCGGTGGCGGCTGGACGAGCGGGCTGCTGTTCCCATGACCAGCCACGGCGCGCTTAACCGCAGCGCGGCACTAGCCTCGATCGCGGTCGCCAGCCTGCTCGCCGGGCTCAAGATCTGGGCGGTGGTCCAGACCGGCTCGACCGCGATGCTCGGCAGCCTTGCCGACACCGCGCTCGACCTGATCGCCAGCCTCGCGACGCTGCTCGGGGTCTGGGTGGCGGCGCAGCCCGATGATGACAACCACCGCTTCGGCCACGGCAAGGCCGAAGCGCTCGCGGCGATGTTCCAGGTCGTGCTGATCTCGATCTCGGCGCTGACCTTGGCGGTGCGCGCCGGCTCGCAGTGGATCAGCGGCGCCCGGCCGGCCAGCGCTGATGATGGGATCGCGGTTTCAGTGGTGGCGATCGGCTCGACCATGGTGCTGCTCTTGTGGCAGCGCCGGGTGATCAGGAGCACCGGCTCGCTCGCGATCTCGACCGATCACCTGCATTACAAGTCCGACCTGGTGCTCAACTTCGCGGTGATCGCGGCCTTGGCGCTCGATCAATACGCCGGGGTGCCGAACGCGGACGCGGTGTTCGGGCTCGGCATCGCGTTGTGGCTCGGCTGGGGCGCGTGGCACGCCTCGCAGGAAGCGGTCGAACAGCTGATGGATCACGAATGGCCTGACGCGCGCAAAGCGCAGTTCCTCGAAGTCGTCGCCATGCACCCTGAACTCAAAGGGCTGCACGACCTGCGCACGCGGTCATCGGGCAACCGCGATTTCGTGCAGTTCCATGTCTCGGTAAACCCCGACATGACAGTGCGCGAGGCGCATGATGTAATGGACGAGATCGAGGACAAGCTGCTGCGCGAATTCCCCGGGATCGAGATCCTCATTCACCCCGATCCCGAGGGGTTGGTCAACGAAACCGGGCTGGCGGCGAAAGACCTGCTGGCGGACATCGAGGTGCCGCACGAGCGCGGCAGCTAGAGCCCGCGGCCCTCACCGCTGAGGAACGCGGCATAGCTTTTCGCGATGCCATCGCGCAGTGCGGTTTTCTGGACCCAGCCCAATGCGGTAAGCTTTGCATTGTCCATCAACTTGCGCGGGGTGCCATCGGGCTTCGACGGATCGGTCACCACCTGGCCGTCATAGCCCACCACTTCCATCACCAGACGGGTCAGCTCCATGATCGAGACATCGCTGCCCGAACCGACGTTGACGTGGCTGTCATCCGAATAATGCTTGAGCAAGTGGATGCAGGCATCGGCGCAATCGTCGACGTAAAGGAACTCGCGGCGCGGGGTGCCGCTGCCCCAGACCACCACATCGCCGCCGCTGTGCTTGGCCTCGCGCACCTTGCGGATCAGCGCGGGCATGACATGGCTGGCATTGAGGTCAAAATTGTCGCCGGGGCCATAGAGGTTGGTCGGCATCGCGCTGATGAAGTCGCAGTTATATTGGCGGCGATAGGCATGGGCGAGCTTGATCCCGGCGATCTTGGCGATCGCGTACCATTCGTTGGTCGGCTCCAAGGGCCCGGTCAGCAGCGCCTCTTCCTTGATCGGCTGCTCGGCATGCTTGGGGTAAATGCACGATGAGCCGAGGAACAGCAGCTTTTCCACCCCGACCGATTCGGCTCCGGTCAAGACCGAGGTTTCGATCAGCAGATTGTCGCGGAGGAATTCGACCGGCATCGAATCGTTGGCGAGGATTCCGCCAACCCGCGCGGCGGCGAGCACGACCACCTCGGGCCGCTGGTTGTGCATCCAGCCGAGCACCGCGCGCTGGTCGGTAAGATCCAGTTCGTCGCGGCCCGCTGTGATGACCTCGCACTGCTCACTGGCCAGCCGGCGCACGATCGCGCTGCCGACCATGCCGCGGTGCCCCGCGACCCACACGCGTTTGCCGGTGAGCTCGAACGGAACCGCGCCCATCGTCAGTTGCCGCGTCCGATCGGCGCAGAGCGCATCGTCAGGAGATCGGCCTCGACCATTTCGCGGACCAGATCGCGCACCCCGATGCTGGCGCTCCAGCCGAGCTTCTCGCGCGCCTTGGCGGGATCGCCGATTAGCAGGTCGACTTCGGTCGGGCGGAAGTAGCGCG
>JANYEY010000067.1 GCA_025359685.1 Sphingomonadaceae bacterium
GGTCAACCGCCGCTCGTATGGTCCGGGTCAGCACGGCCAGCGCCGCAAGAGCAAGGTTTCCGACTTCGGGATCCAGCTCCGCGCCAAGCAGAAGCTCAAGGGCTACTATGGCGACGTGACCGAAAAGCAGTTCAAGCGCACTTACCAGGAAGCGTCGCAGATGAAGGGCGATACCGGTCAGAACCTGATCGGCTTGCTCGAACAGCGCCTCGACATGGTGGTGTACCGCGCCAAGTTCGCGCCGACCATCTTCTCGGCCCGCCAGATCGTTTCGCACGGCCACATCTATGTGAACGGCGTGAAGTGCAACATCGCCAGCCGCCGCGTGCGTCCCGGTGACGTGCTGACGCTCGGCAAGAAGGCCAAGGACATGGCCCTGATCGCCGAAGCGCAGGGCCTGGCCGAGCGCGAAGTGCCCGACTATGTCGCGCCCGACGGCACCGACAAGGTCAGCTTCGTGCGCGTGCCTTCGCTCGACGAAGTGCCTTACCCGGTGAAGATGGAACCGAACCTGGTCGTCGAATTCTATTCGCGCTGATCGTTTCGGCCACGAACAACAAGAGGGCGGTCCTGCGGGGCCGCCCTTTTCGTTTGCGCGCCAGCCCTGAGACCATTAATCGAACGGTTAAACAACGCGGGGTGAGGAATGGAATTCGACGACGTAATCATGGGCCGCCGCTCGATCCGCGGCTATCTCGACAAGCCAGTGCCGCGCGAACTGATCGAGGACGTTCTGGCCCTCGCCATACGCGCGCCGAGTTCGATGAACACCCAGCCGTGGCATTTTCACGTGATCACTGGCGAGCCGCTCGCCCGGATCCGCGCGGGCAACACCGAGCGCATTCTGGCCGGTGAGCCTGACAGCCGCGAGTTCCGCAAGGGCGTGCCCTTCGCGGGCGTCCACCGCGAACGCCAGATCGTGGTCGCCAAGCAATTGTTCTCTGCAATGGGGATCGAGCGCGACGACAAGGACGCCCGCCAGGACTGGGTGCTGCGCGGCTTCCGTCAGTTCGACGCGCCGGTCTGCGTCATCATCACGTACGACCGTGCCTGCGACGGCAGCGATGACAGCCCGTTCGATTGCGGCGCGGTATCAACCGCACTGGTCAACGCTGCGTGGTCGCGCGGGCTGGGCTGCGTGATCAACAGCCAAGGCATCATGCAAAGCCCGGTGGTGCGCGAACACGCCGGCATCCCGGACGATCAGGTGATCATGAAGAGCATCGCGCTGGGCTGGCCGGACGAGAGCTTCCCGGCCAACGCCGTGGTATCCGAACGCAAGAGGGTGGATGAGGCGGCGGTGTTCGTCGGGTTCGACTAACCGAGGTAATCGCGCCGGAACTGGGCCGCAAAGGCAGTAAACCGCCGTTCCGCGATTGCGCCGCGCATACCGGCCATCAGTGCCTGATAGAACGTCAGGTTATGCTCGGTCAGCAGCATCGCGCCGAGGATTTCGCCCGACTTGATCAGGTGATGGAGATAAGCGCGGCTGTATTTGGTGCAGGCATCGCAAGTGCAGCGCTCGTCGAGCTGCGCGGGGTCTTCGGCATGGCGCGCATTGCGCAGGTTGACCGGGCCGGCCCAAGTGAATCCTTGTCCGTTGCGGCCCGAGCGGCTGGGCAGCACGCAATCGAACATGTCGACCCCGCGCTCAACCGCGCCGACCAGATCGTCGGGCTTGCCCACCCCCATCAGGTAGCGCGGCTTGTCGGCGGGGAGCTGACCGGGGGCATAGTCGAGCACCGCGAACATCGCCTCCTGCCCCTCACCCACCGCCAGCCCGCCGATTGCGTAGCCATCGAAGCCGATCTCTTGCAGCGCGGCCGCGCTTTCGGCGCGCATATCCTGATGCAGCGCGCCCTGCTGAATGCCGAACAGCGCCGAACGTTTGGCGTGCTCCTCTCCGCTATCGAACCCGGCGCGGCTGCGTCCGGCCCAGCGCATCGACATGCGCATCGATTGCTCAATCACATCGCGGTCTGCATCGGCGCGTGGGCATTCGTCGAAGGCCATCACGATGTCGCTGCCGAGCAGGCGCTGGATTTCCATCGAGCGTTCGGGTGTGAGCATGTGTTTGCTGCCGTCGATGTGGCTGGCGAAAGTCACCCCGTCCTCGGTGATCTTGCGCAGTTCGCTTAGGCTCATCACCTGATAGCCGCCGCTGTCGGTGAGGATCGGGCGGTCCCAGTTCATAAACTTGTGGAGGCCGCCCAGCCGCGCCACCCGCTCCGCGCCGGGGCGCAGCATCAGGTGATAGGTATTGCCGAGCAGGATATCGGCCCCGGTCGCGCGCACCGTTTCGGGCTTCATCGCCTTGACCGTCGCGGCGGTACCAACCGGCATGAACGCAGGCGTGCGGATCTCGCCGCGGCGCATGCGGATCGTGCCGGTGCGGGCCTTGCCATCGGTGGCGTGGATTTCGAACTGGAAGCGCGGAGCCATGACCCACCGCGCCTAGCCGTTAGCTCCGCAAACGCCAACCGGTCTTGAACATCCACGCGATTACGCTCGCGCAGATGACGAGAAACCCGACTGTCAGGCCGAAGCTGATCCAGATGTTTACGTCGCTCTGCCCGGTGAAGGTCCACCTGAGGCCGTTGACGAGATAGACGATCGGATTGAACAGCGCGACGCTACGCCACGGTTCGGGCAGCATCTGGATCGAATAGAAGGTGCCGCCCAGGAACGTCAGCGGCTGGAGGATCAGCATCGGCACGATCCCGAGCTTCTCGAACCCGTCAGCCCAGACTCCCAGCGCGAAGCCGAACAAGGCGAAGGCTGCCGCGACCAGCACGATGTAGCCCAGCGCCAGAAACGGATGCGCGATATGGTAATCTACAAAGAAGCTGGCGGTGATAAGGATGATAGCCGCCAGGATCAGCGACTTTACCGCCGCCGCCCCGACGAAACCGAGCAGGGTTTCCGCAACGCCGACAGGGGCCGATAGCAGCTCGTAGATCGTACCGGTGAAGCGCGGCATGTAGATGCCGAAACTGGCGTTGCTGGTGGTCTCACCCAGCAAGGTCAGGAGCAACAACCCGGGGATGATGAAGGCCCCGTAAGCTACCCCGCCGACGTGGCTCATCCGCCCGCCAATCGCCGCGCCGAACACGATGAAATAGAGCGAGGTCGTCATAACGGGCGCGAAGATCGACTGGAAGAAGGTGCGGAAGGCCCGCATCAGCTCGAAGCTGAAGATTGCATAGGCGCCGCGCAGGTTGAGACCGCTCATTTGCCCTGCTCCACCAGATCGACGAAGATGTCTTCAAGGCTCGACTGGTGCGTGTCGAGCGAAGTGAACGCTATGCCGGCCCCGACCAGCGCCGCGATCATCTGCGCGAGTTCGGCTTTGGCTTCCGCACTCTCGCCCGCCCCGCGATAAGTCAGGGTCAGCTTGTCGTCCGAGAGGTGCAGCGGGAAGTGACCCAGCGCGGCGGGAATTTCGGACAGCGGCGCTGTTAGCGAGACGTCGGCTTCGACCCGGCCCATCCGGGCCATCAGCTTGGCCTTGTCCTCGACCAGCAGCAACTTGCCCTTGTCGATCACCCCGACCCGGTCGGCCATTTCCTCGGCCTCTTCGATGTAGTGCGTGGTCAGGATGATCGTCGTCCCCGCCTGGCGCATCGCGCCGATCTGGCGCCACATGTCGCGGCGCAGCTCGACGTCGACCCCGGCGGTGGGTTCATCGAGGAACAGCAGTTCGGGATCGTGCGCCAGCGCCTTCGCGATCAGGACGCGGCGTTTCATGCCGCCCGAAAGATGCCGGATCTGGCTATCACGCTTGTCCCACAAAGTGAGCGAACGCAGCACTTCCTCAATCCGCGCGGGATCGCGCTTCAGCCCGAACAGCCCGCGCGAATAGCTGACCGCGTCGATTACCTTGGTGAACATGTCGGTGGCCATTTCCTGCGGGACCAGCCCGATGCGGGCCCGCGCCCGGCGCCAATCGTGCGCCAGATCGAGCCCGAAGGCGCGGATCGTGCCGCTGCTCGGCCGCACCAGCCCGCAAACCGCGCCGATCAGCGTGGTCTTACCCGCGCCGTTGGGGCCAAGCAGCGCGAAAATCTCGCCCTTGCCGATGGTCAGATCGACATTGTCGAGCGCGATCGGGCCATTGGCGTAATGCTTGCTCAGCCCGGAAATTTCGAGAATCGGTTCCATCAGCGGGCGACCATTGCCGCCCGCTGCCGCTTTGCCAAGTCATTTAAGTTGCGATGCGAAACTTATCCCAGATCGGGCAGCCAGTTGCCGTGGAACCCCGGCGGCACGCGGTGCGGGATATGTACGCAGGCAACCGGCGGCTTGGCGATGTCTGCCGCATCGAGAAACACCAGATCGGTGGTCTCGTTCGCCGTATCAATCACATAGCCGATCATCCAACCCTCGCCTTCGGGCGCGTCATCTGCGCGCGGTACGAAGACGAATTCGCCCGGCACGCGGTCTGGCCCGAAATCATGGACCTGCCGTTGCCCGGTCTTCAGGTCATGCCGATAGAGCGGCTGTGCGTTGAGGAACGCCGCATCGCCGCCTTCGGGCAGCCCGATCGTCCAGGCATAGCGGTAATCCTGTCCGAAGAAACGCTCGTCGGGACGCGGAAATTCCTGCGCGGTGGCGTCGATGGTCTTGCGCGTTACAGTCCGCGCGGCAGGATCGATAGTCCAGCGCTCGAACCCGACGGGCTTGCCATTGGGACCCTCGGGGCCTTCGGAAAACATCGTTTCGTACACCGCGCTGTCGCAAATGACCTTGCCGTCCGCGTCCTCATACGAATTGGCGATGTGGAAGACGTAACAAGGATCGACGTCGCACCAGATCACATCCTCGGCACCGCCATCGCGCGGGAGCAGGCCGACGCGGGCCTGGTGGTCGGGGTTCCAGCGATAGGGGAAGCCCTGCCCGCCGATTAGCGAGGCCATCGAGAAGGTTACCGGCAAGTCGAAGATCAGCACGTAGTTCTTGGTGATCGCGCATTCGTGGATCGACGGGCCGTGGGCGACCGGCACTTCGACTTGGCGCACGACCTGGCCTTCAGATGAAAGGCGCACATACCAGACTTTGTCGGGCGTCGTTCCATCGTAAGTGATTGCATGAAAATCATTGGTCAACGGATCGAAGTGCGGGTGCGCGGTGAACGGCGCGGTCAGCGTGCCGCCAAAATCGGTGTAGGCGACGGTCTCCAGGTTATCGTCGAGTACAACGGGGCTAGACCCTGCCTCAACAATCGCGGTGATCTTGCCGCCAATCTGCACGACGTTGGTGTTGACCCCGTCGCGCTGGGTGCGGCGCGGACCCGGCGCGGCCTTGGGCCCACCCACGGCTTCGAGCACCTGACTGCGGATGTAGCGATTGCGGTACCATTCAGCCTTGCCGCCGGTCAGCCGAATGCCGTGAACCATGCCATCGCCGATGAACCAGTGGTGCCCGCGCGGATCGGGCCGATAAGGGTTTGGGCCGATCCGCACGTAGCGCCCGGCAAGCTGAACCGGAATTTCGCCGGTGACTTTGAGATCGGTCAAAGTCAGCTCTTCGTGCATCGGCGTATGGATGCCGGTAAGGAACGGGTGATCCGCCGCCTTATCCATCCGCACGCGGTTGAACGCCGCGACGCCCTGGATGCCCTTGGTCACGACCGACCGGATGACGCTTTCGACTGCACTTGCCATTGCTGCGAATCCTTGCTTAATGTTTGTACTGTAAACATAGGACCGATGATAACAGTGTCAACATCTAAAATCACCGAGCGAACATACCACCATGGTGATCTGCGTGTCGCGCTGATCGATGCGGGTATGGAGGCGCTGAACGGATCGGACGCCCAGTCCGTCTCGCTGCGCGAACTGGCGCGGCACGTTGGCGTTTCAGCCACCGCAGTATACCGGCACTTCCCCGACAAGAAGGCGCTGCTCTCCGCCCTCGCCCACGAAGGCATCAACCGCCTTGGCGAGGCGCAAGCCGAAGCTTCACGCGCGGCTGGCGGCGGCGCAGCGGGCTTTGCCGCAACCGGCCGCGCGTATGTGCGCTTTGCCCTGGCGCACCCGGCCCTATTCCGACTGACCTTCATGCATGGTGACCACGGCACCGATCAGCCTTTCGGCGACAACGAAGCCGCCCGCCTGCTACGCGAATATGCCGAAGCGTTCGCTGGACCAGATGCGGCCCGGCTCCAGTTGCAGGCCTGGGCCGTGGCCCACGGCCTAGCCATGCTGATGCTCGACGGAATGCTGCCCGGCGACGACAGTCTGATCGACGCAGTAATCGACACGCAGACGCTGTTTCCGGCTCAGTCTACCAGTCAATCGGGTCAGATCTAGTTTGAGACTCGTCACCTGGAACTGCAACGGCGCACTACGCCGCAAGGGTCATTTGCTCGACAAGCTCGATGCCGACGTGCTGGTAGTTCAGGAATGCGAGGACCCGAACGAATTTGGGACCGAATACCGCGACTGGGCGGGAAACTTCGCGTGGGTCGGCGACCTGCGCTACAAAGGGCTCGGAATATTTGCCCGGGACGGCCTCACGCTTGAGCGGCTTGACTGGAAAGGCGAACAGCTCCGCCTGTTTTTGCCCGTCCGCATAGGTGACGGGCCAGAAATTGTAGGTGTCTGGACGCAGGCTACCAAACCCGCCTCTTCCGGCTACATCGGACAGTTCTGGCTCTATCTCGAAGCCAATCGCGAGCAGGTCACTGCGCAGACGGTTTTTTGTGGCGATTTCAACAGCAACCAGATCTGGGACAGGGAACGGCGAGTTGGCAATCACAGCCACTGTGTTGCCGAACTTGCCACTGCAGGGCTGGTGAGCTTGTATCATCTCGCTTCAGAAGAACCACATGGTTCGGAGACTTCACCGACTTTCTTCCTCTACCGCAAGCCTGAGCGCCCGTATCATATCGATTACGTTTTCGCACATCATGGCATTGCGCAACACCCAGACTGCACGGTCCGCGTCGGATCGGCGGATGAATGGCTTGCGGCCAGCGATCACCTTCCGATCATTGTCAATCTGCCAGCGGGCTAATCCTGCGGCAACAACAGCGAAGAATCACCATAACTGTAAAACCGGTATCCCTCACCAATCGCGTGGGCGTAGACCGCCTGCATCCGCTCCAGCCCCATCAGCGCACTGACCAGCATGAACAGCGTCGATTTGGGTAGGTGGAAGTTGGTCATCAGCCCATCGACCGCTCTGAAGCGATAGCCGGGGGTGATGAAAATGGCGGTATCGCCTGCAAATTCGCCAATTGTGCCATCTGCGCGGGCGGCGCTTTCGAGCAGGCGCAGGCTGGTTGTGCCGACCGCGATCACCCTGCCCCCGGCAGCGCGCGCGGCATTCAGGCGATCTGCCGTGACCGCATCGATGGCGCCCCATTCGGCATGCATCCGGTGCACCTCGGTGTCCTCGACCTTGACCGGCAGGAAGGTTCCCGCGCCGACATGCAGGGTCAGCGTTTCGTGCCCGACGCCTGCTTCCTTCAGCGCGGCGAGCAGCTCGGGCGTGAAGTGCAAGGCGGCGGTCGGCGCAGCTACCGCGCCGTCCTTGTCCGCAAACATTGTCTGGTAATCGCTGCGGTCCGCCTCGTCGGTGGGGCGCTTCCCGGCAATATAGGGCGGCAGCGGCATCTGTCCGGCGCGTTCGAGCAGGACTTCAACCGGCTCGTCGCCCAGAAAGGCGAGCGTCAAGCTGCCATCATCGTGCCGCGCTTCGACCAAGGCCTGGACCCCGGCGGCAAAATCGACTGTGTCGCCAATCCGCAGCCGCTTGGCATTGCGCACGAAGGCCTGCCACCGCCTGAGATCGATCCGCTTGTGCAGCGTCGCTCCGATCCGCGCGTCACCGCGGCGGCCTTCAAGCTGCGCGGGAATCACCCGGGTATCGTTGAACACAAGCACGTCGCCCACGCGGAGCAGGCCAGGCAGATCGCGAACCGTCAGATCGTTGAACGGCCCCTCGCCATTGACCAGCAGCAACCGCGCCGCATCACGTGGCCGCGCGGGGCGCAGGGCTATAAGCTCTGGCGGAAGCTCGAAATCGAACAGGTCAACACGCATGACGCGCGGCTAGCGTCACGCGCGGGCTGCGGCAAGCAGAGGTTCAGGGCTTGCGCTTGGCTTTGGCCTTGGCCTTCGGTGCCAGCTTGGCCGGAGCTGGCGCTACCACCGGCGCGGGCACCGGGGCGATCAGCGCCGGCGCTGGTAGCGCGGGCGGCACATAAGCTGGCTGCACCTTGCCTTCCGAATAGAGCGAGGCCTGGACGATTTTGGTCGGGTTGGTCGGCGGCTCGCCCCGTTCGATCGAATCCACCACGTCCATGCCCGAGATCACGCGACCGAAATTGGTGTAGCGATTATCGAGCGCGAAGCGCGGGTAGAAGACGATGAAAAACTGGCTGTTGGCCGAATCCGGCTTCTCGGTACGGGCCATCGAAACCGTGCCGCGAACGTGCGGCAGCTTGTTAAATTCGGCCTTGAGATCGGGCAGCGACGATCCGCCGGTGCCGGTTCCGGTCGGATCACCGGTCTGCGCCATGAACCCTTCGATCACGCGGTGGAAGATCACCCCGTTGTAAAAGCCCTGCTTCGTCAGCGTCTTGATCCGCTCGACATGGCCAGGTGCCCACTGCGGCATCATGCGGATAAGCACCCGCCCGCCGTTCGACAGGTCCAGCACCAGCACATCGTCTGGATCGTGGCTGGGATCGGGATCGACAATGGTGGTGATCTGCACCGGCGGCGGGGCCACCACCGGCTTGGGCTTGGCCGCAGCCGGGGTTGCCGCAAGCGACAGGGCGGCAACGAAACCTGAGATCAGGGCAGCAAAAGTCCGGCGGTTCATGAAGGATAATTCTCGCAAGTTGCAAAGCGTGGCGGCGGGATAGCGCCGCGAGGCTGTCATGGCAATGAACGGAACGGTAATGTTGTCCGGCGGCTATTTCTTGGTAATTCGCGCCACCACGTCATTACGCACCGCCGGGCTGACGAAGCGCGAGATATCGCCGCCGTAGACCGCGATTTCCTTGACCAGACGCGATGCGATCGGCTGAAGCGAAACGTCTGCCATTAGGAACACCGTTTCGACCCGGTCGTTCAATTGGCGGTTCATGCCGGTCAGCTGGTATTCGTATTCGAAATCGGTGACACCGCGAATGCCGCGGATCACGGTTTGCGCGCCCTGCGCCTCGGCAAAGTCCATCAGCAGCGAATCGAACCCGACCACGCGGATCTTGGCATTTCCGATCCCGGCGACTTCGCGCTCGACCATCGCGATGCGCTCGGCATCGGAGAACATCGGGGTCTTGGCGATATTGGTGGTCACGCCGATAATCAGTTCATCGACCAGCTTCACCCCGCGCGAGATGATGTCCATGTGGCCAAGCGTGATCGGATCGAAAGTGCCGGGGTAAACGCCGATGCGGGTGGTCATCAGTGGTCCCTCTCCACGATATAGCGCGCGAGCGCGCGCAGGACGTCCGCTTCCTGCCCGTGCTGGCCAAGATGCGCAATGGCCTGTTCGCTGAGCAGACGCGCCTGTTCGCGGGCACGGTCCTCGCCGAGCAGGCCGACGAAGGTCTGCTTGCCTGCTGCGGCATCCTTGCGCAACGCCTTGCCGGCCTTGGCCTCGTCACCGCTGGAATCGAGTAGATCGTCGGCGATCTGGAAGGCCAGGCCAATGTCGCGGGCATAGCGGCGCAAGTGCGAACGGCCCTCTGGCGGCACCTTACCCAGCACCGCGCCCATCTCCACTGCGGCGGCCAGCAGCGCACCGGTCTTGAGTTGCTGCAGCCGGGTCACTGCGGGCAGATCGAGCGACTGCCCTTCCCCGGCGATGTCCATAACCTGCCCGCCGATCATGCCCCACGCCCCGGAAGCCTGGGCAAGCACCTGAACCAGTTCAGCACGCACGAATGGATCGCCGCTGGTCGCAGGATCGGACAGCACTTCGAACGCGAAAGCCTGCAGTGCATTGCCGGCCAGGACCGCAATCGTTTCACCAAAGGCAACATGCAGGCTGGGCTTGCCGTGGCGCATGGCATCGTCATCCATGCACGGCAGGTCATCATGCGCGAGCGAATAGGCGTGGACCGCCTCGATCGCGATGGCCGCGCGCTTCGCCTGGGTCCGATCGACCTGGAACATCGCCGCCGTGGTCACCAGCAAAAGCGGGCGGAGCCGCTTGCCGCCGCCGATCGCAGCATGACGCATCGCCGCGATCAGTGCATCGCGGCTGTCGCCCGGCGGGGTAAGCAGCGCATCGAACATCGCATCAACATCTGCGGCGATTCCCGCGAGTGCTGCAATCAGGACTGGCTCTGGCTTTCCCGCCACAATTCAGTTACCGGCATCGAAGGGACTGGTGCCAGTCGCCTGCCCGGCGGAGTTCGCGACGACCTGCTCGATTCGCGCCTGCGCCGCATCAAGCCGCGCCTGACAATGCGCGCGCAGCTTTTCGCCGCGCTCGTACAAGCTGATCGTCGCATCGAGCGGAACTTCGCCGCTTTCGAGGCCGCGCACGACCTCTTCCAGGCCGCGCAGCGCGTCTTCGAAGCTCATTGTGGCAATATCAGGATCGGTCTCGGTCATCGCCAAGAGCATTGACCCCGCAGCGCACACCGGTCAAGTGTAGCGCCACTGCGGCACGGGCCGTCTGGGGAGTTGTATGTACGCAAAAATTGTCATGGCCTACGTCGCAACGGCGCTGGTCTTCGGGATGCTTGATGCGGTGTGGCTGCGCAATGCCGGTCCGGCGCTGTATCGCCCCGCGCTGGGTGACCTGCTGGCCGGCCAGTTCCGCCTTGCCCCGGCGCTGACCTTTTACGCGATCTACATCGCCGGCCTCACCTATTTCGCGGTGATCCCGGGCATGTTGAGCAACGATTCGGCGGCACTGACTGCGTTCGCCGGGGTGCCCCTGTCGGTGATGCACGGCGCGCTGTTCGGGTTCTTCTGCTATGCGACCTATGACCTGACCAATCAGGCGACGATGAAGGTCTGGCCGACGCACATCACTTTGGTCGACATGGCCTGGGGCGCGGTTACCAGCGGATTTGCTGCCGGCGCTGCGACCTTCCTCGTCACCCGGTTCGGCGGCGGAGCCGCCTGACATGTTCATCGGGCACTGGGCCCCGGCGCTGGCGGTTGCCGCCAGGCGCAAGAAGCCCGGGCTCGGGACGCTGTTCATCGCCGCGCAGCTGGTCGACTGGGTGTTCTTCCTGTTCGTGCTGCTCGGGGTCGAGAAGATGCGCATGAACCCCGCGATCAGCGCGGTCAGCCCGCTCGATCTCTATTCGATGCCCTATACGCACAGTCTGGTCGGCGCACTGGCGTGGAGCGCGGCCTTTGCCGTGCTGGTCTGGCTGGTGTTGCGCGATGGCACCGCCGGACTGATCGCGGGTGCGGTTGTATTGTCGCACTGGCTGCTCGACCTGCTGGTGCACGTCCCTGACCTGACGATTGCCGGAAATCCCCCCAAGCTGGGCTTTGGCCTGTGGAACTAACCGGCCATCGAAATGCCGCTGGAGCTGGCGATAAGCTTTGGCGCGCTGTGGCTTTATGTCCGCGCGCGGCAGCCGCTGCTCGGCCGCGCGTTGGTGCTTGGCGGCCTGATGCTGGCCTTGCAGCTGTTCAACTGGTTCGGTCCGGTCGCGGCCGAAGTCACCGCCGGGACGAGTTACCTTGCGCTTGTGGCTTATGGTCTGGTCACGTTGACGGGTTGGTGGATGGGGAAAAGCGCAGCCAAAGCGCCGCGCCCGCACTAGCCCGAATCCCCGCAGGCGGCTATGCGCCCGCGCATGCCAAATTCCGTAAGCCCGATTACACCCGAAGTCGTCGCCGCCCACGGGCTCTCCGAAGAAGAATATGCGCGCGTCCTGAACGCGCTGGGCCGCGAGCCCAACATGGTCGAGCTCGGCATCTTCTCGGTGATGTGGAGCGAGCATTGCTCGTATAAATCGAGCCGGTTGCACCTCAAGAAATTGCCGGTCGATGCAGCCTGGGTGATCTGCGGCCCGGGCGAGAACGCCGGGGTGATCGACATCGGCGACAACCAGGCGTGTATCTTCAAGATGGAGAGCCACAACCACCCGAGCTACATCGAGCCCTACCAAGGCGCGGCGACCGGCGTGGGCGGCATCTTGCGCGACGTGTTCACGATGGGCGCGCGGCCGGTCGCCAACTTGAACGCGCTGCGCTTCGGCGATCCGAAGCATCCCAAGATGAAGGCGCTGGTCAAGGGCGTGGTCGCCGGGATCGGCGGCTACGGCAACTGCGTCGGCGTTCCCACCGTGGGCGGCGAGACCAATTTCCACAGCGCTTACGACGGCAACATCCTGGTCAACGCGATGACGGTGGGCGTCGCCGATCAGGACAAGATCTTCTATTCGGCCGCCACCGGGCTCGGCAATCCGATCGTCTATGTCGGATCGAAGACCGGGCGCGACGGGATTCACGGCGCGACCATGGCCAGCGCCGACTTCGGCGATGATATCGATGCGAAACGCCCGACAGTCCAAGTCGGCGATCCATTCGTCGAAAAGCTACTGATTGAGGCCTGCCTTGAACTGATGGCCACCGACGCCATCGTCGCAATCCAGGACATGGGCGCGGCCGGACTGACCTCATCGAGCGTCGAAATGGCGACCAACGGCAAGGCCGGGATCATTCTCGACATGGACAAGGTGCCGTGCCGCGAGGAAGGCATGACCCCGTACGAGATGATGCTGAGCGAGAGCCAGGAGCGGATGCTGATGGTCTTGAAGCCCGGCAAGGAGCCGATGGCCGAGGCGATCTTCAAGAAGTGGGAACTGGATTTCGCGGTGATCGGCGAAGTGACCGATACCGACCACATGGTGCTGACCTTCAAGGGCGAAGTGGTCTGCGATATCCCGCTTGGACCGCTCGCCGAAGACGCGCCGCTGTATGACCGGCCGCATCTGAGCCTTGAGGAATACAAAGTCTGGGCGAATGTCGCGCCGCTTGGCGATGTGCCCGAAAGCACGGATATCGGCGCGGACCTGCTCAAGCTGATGGCCTGCCCTGATCTGGCCAGCCGGCGCTGGATCTGGGAGCAGTACGACAGCCAGGTCGGCGCGGACACGATGCAGAAAAGCGGCGGCGATGCGGCGGTGGTGCGGATCCACGGCAGCAAGAAAGCGCTCGCCATGACCACCGACTGCACCCCGCGCTATGTCTATGCCGACCCCTACGAAGGCGGCAAGCAGGCGGTGGCGGAGACTTATCGCAATTTGTCAGCAGTCGGCGCCAAGCCCTTGGCAATCACCAATTGCCTCAACTTCGCCAACCCGCAGCGGCCCGAGATCATGGCCCAGATCGTCGAGGCCCTGCGCGGCATGGGCGATGCCTGCCGGGCTCTGGATTATCCCATCGTTTCGGGGAACGTGAGCCTCTACAACGAGAGTAAGGCGACCGGCGGGGGTAGCGCGATCCTGCCCACGCCCGCGATCGGTGGCGTTGGCCTGATGGACGACCATGAGAAGATGGCGACGATCGGGTTTAGGGGCAGCCAGCATGAGGTAATACTGATTGGGAATAATGAGGGAGGCCACCTCGGCCAATCTCTGTGGTTGCGGGAAATCCACGGTCGCGAGGACGGACCACCCCCGCCCGTTGATCTGACCTCCGAACGTGCCGCTAGTCATTTTGTGCGCGATCTGATCGCCAAAGACTGGGCACGCTCGGTGCATGACACTTCCGACGGTGGAATTCTTATAGCGTTGACTGAAATGGCATTGGCATCTGGCATCGGAATAACCGCGGCACCTAACCATTTGCGGGGAATTACGGCTTGGGCCTTTGGCGAAGATCAGGGTCGTTACCTTGTTGCCACCGACCATGATGATCCTGACGAAATCGTTTGGTTAGCCGAACAAGCGGGTTTGAGAGCAGAGCGCATTGGTCGCACTGGCGGGGCAGATATTCAGCTACTATCTGAGGTCGCTGGATATTTGGACATTGTAATCCCCCTCACCGCCCTGCGCGAAGCCAGCGACAGCTTCTTCCGTGACTGGATGGAGGGCTGATGACAGAGGGCTATTCGGGCAAACCCCTGGCGATGAAGCTGGGGCTGCACGATGGCCAGCGAGTGTGGTTCGATGCCATGCCGGAGAGCGTCGCAGATGAGATTGGTGACTATGCGCTCGACCTGATCCCGATTGCCAACCCCGCACAGAGAATCGACGCCGCGCACATCTTCGTTACCGAACGCGCGGTGCTCGAACAGCGGTTGAACCAATTGCGCCACCAGATCGAACCCGCAGGTCAAGTCTGGGTCAGCTGGCCCAAAAAAGACGCTAAAGTACCGACCGACATCACCGAAGACACCATCCGCGAACTATGCCTGCCGCTGGGATTTGTTGACACCAAGGTCTGCGCGGTTGACGAGGTCTGGTCGGGGCTCAAACTGGTGATCCGCAAAGAATTGCGCTGAGCCCGCGCAACTGAAAGCAAAAAACCGATGGCCGATCTCTACCTCAAGGCGCTCGAAAGCGAGCGCAAGAGCCTGTGGGCCGCCTGCCGGCTCAAGGGCCTGCCCAAGGGCACGCCCGAACGACAAAGGATCGATGAACTCGACAAGCTGATCGCCGAGCACAAGGGCAAGGCGAAAACAAAGTAGCGGCTTAGGCCGCCATCTTTTCCGGCGGAAGCAGATCGTAAGGATCAATTCCCTGCGCGCGCCACATGTCGTGAGCCTGTCGGTACAGTAGCGGCGGCTGGATATTCAGCCGGGCGCGCAATTCGTCGAACGGGGTCGCCAGAAGTTCGAGGATCGGTTGCTCGATCAGCCGCGGGCAGGCCCGGCCCATCCGCTGGGCTTCGCGCACTGCGCCGAAAATCGGCGCCCGGGTCTTCATCCGGCGCTTGATTTCATAGGCCCCGGCGTAACCGAGGAACAGGTGCGCGAGCGCGGGCTGCTGGCTGTAGGTGAAGGCCAGCACGCACTGTTCGCCCAGCGCGTCGCGGCCGAACCCCGACAGGATGTGCATCAGGTCATGGGTGTCACGCATGCGGCGGAAGTACCAGTCGGCCTGGTCGTTGAAATACTGGTCAGGCCGGCGGTACTTGTCGAGCTCGTCGGCCAGCCCTTGTGCCGACAATCCTTCGCGTTCCATGAAATCGCAATAGACATGCGCCAGCGTGCCTGCGGGCAGTTTGCGCAAAGCCTCGTGGTCGTCGAGGATTTCGACCAGCGACGGCTCGGCCTTGCGCAGCGCCTGACCATGCTCGGTGGACAGGAACGCAGTTGCCGCTTCGTAAACACCGCGCCACGGCAGCGCTTCGAAGATCGGCGCAACCTCGGCGGTGTTTTCCTTGTCCTTGATCAGTTCCTTGAAGTGATGCCAGGCCTTGGGAAAATTGTACCGCGGCTTCGGGCGCGCAGCGTCGAGCAGCGGCAGATCATCGGCAACAACGGCCGGAGCGAGCGAGGCGATCATCATGTTCATGTGATTCGAAATAACCTCTACTGACATCGATGTCAATATTGATCTAGCACAGCAATTGCTAACGAACCGTCCACGCGCGCTCCGCGATTCCCAGCAGCCGCAGCACATCGGTCAGATCGCCGCGATCGATCCAGCCGTGCGCCGCTGTGCGGGCCTTGGGCTTGGCGTGATAGGCCACGCCATAGCAGGCCGCCTCGATCATCGGGATGTCGTTGGCGCCATCGCCGGTGGCCAGGCTGGCGCGGCGCGAGGCGCGACCCAGACCGAGGCGCGCGAACTCGTGCTCCAGAGTGGCGCGCTTGACGCTGCTATCGACGATCCCTCCGACTAAGCCGCCGGTCAGCGCGCCTCCCTGCACTTCAAGCCGGTTGGCAACCACACGTTCAAAGCCCAGTTCAGCCGCGACCGGATCAGCGAACTGGTGGAAGCCCCCGGTGACCAGCACGGTGTGACAGCCCTTGGCCTTGAGCGTTGCGACGAGCGTTTTCGCGCCCGGCATGGGCCGGATCCGCTCAGTCAGGCACTGCGCGATTGCCCCCTCATCCAGCCCGGCCAGCAGCCGCACGCGTTCACGCAACGCGGCTTCGAAATCGAGCTCACCCTGCATTGCGCGTTCGGTGATCGCTGCAATTTGCGGCTTCAAACCCGCGAAATCGGCGAGCTCATCAATGCATTCCTGCCCGATCATGGTCGAATCCATGTCCGACACGAACAGCCCCGGCAGCAGCGGCTCGTGATCGGCGATCAGCACGTCGGCAGGCGGCAGGCCGGCTTCCAGCGTCGCGCGGAAGCGGGACCAGTCACGGGCATCGGCTGACGCGCAGACGATCTGATCGGCGCCACTCGCGTGGCGTGAATGCACGGCGGGCATGCCCTGCACGGCCAAGGCATCGAGCACCGTACCAAGGCTTGCGGACAACTCTGCCTGATCTGCTATCACCCGGGCAATGAGCACGTTTGAATCCCTCGAAGACCGGCGCGAACTGCCGCCGCTCGCGCTCATTGCAGGGCCGACCGCCAGCGGCAAGAGCGATTTGGCGGTGCGGCTGGCCTTGGCCATTAAAGCTCGCGGCAAGGACGGCGTGGTGATCAATGCCGACAGCGCGCAGGTCTATGCCGACCTCACGGTGCTGTCGGCGCGGCCTTCGCAAGAAGAGATGCACGGGATCGAGCACCGACTGTTCGGCACCTGGGATGGCGCAGAAGCATGCTCTGCGGCCGACTGGGCGACGGCCGCGCGCGAGGTCATCACCGAGGTCCATGCGCGCGGCGCGGTGCCAATCCTGGTTGGCGGCACCGGACTCTACCTGCGCACGCTGCTCGACGGAATCGCCCCTGTTCCACCAATTGCCCCAGAAGTCCGTGCCGAAGTGCGGGCCCTGCCCACCGCCGCCGCCTACGCCGCGCTGCAAGGCGAAGACCCCGGCCGCGCCGCCATTCTCGCTCCAGGCGACAGCACCCGCGTGGCCCGCGCGCTCGAAGTGGTGCGCTCGACCGGCAAAAGCCTCGCTGATTGGCAGAGCGAACTGACCGGCGGGATCGGCGAACAGGTCTCGCTTCATCCAGCCGTTCTGCTGCCGCCCCGCGACTGGCTCTATGCGCGCTGCGACCAGCGGTTTGTGCAAATGCTGGACAGTGGCGCGGTCGAGGAAGTGCGCGCCCTGCTTGATCGTCGGCTCGATCCTGATTTGCCCGTCATGCGTGCGATCGGCGTGGCCGAGGTGGCCGAGCTGCTCGCTGGATCGCTGACCCGCGCCGAGGCCGAAGCGCGCGGCGCGCAGGCCACGCGCAATTACGCGAAGCGGCAATTCACCTGGCTGCGCAACCAATCGCCGCCCGAGTGGCCGCGCACTGAAGCGCAAAGTTTCGATCCTGAGGTGTTATTTGTTTCTTTATTGCGCAATTAGGCCTTGACATGACATTTACTGTTACTTAGAGGCCACGCAACAGATTGGCCCTTGCTTCATGGCCCAGAGTTGGAGAGGGGACCCGGCACAGGCAACTGTGCCGGGTCGCTCCATTAAGGGGCGCGACTTGGGTAACGGAAGGTTTTAAACGTGAGCGAGGAGCGCAGTGGCGCCAGTATTCTGGTCGAAAGCCTGGTTCGGCAGGGGGTCGAATTCGTGTTCGGCTATCCCGGCGGCGCGGTGCTGCCGATTTATGACGCGCTGTTCGGCGATGCCCGCATCCGCCACATCCTCGTCCGCCACGAGGCTGGCGCGGCGCACGCGGCTGAAGGTTACGCCCGCTCGACCGGCAAGCCCGGCGTGGTGCTGGTCACCTCTGGCCCGGGCGCGACCAACGCTGTCACCGGCATCGCCGATGCTTTCATGGATTCGATCCCGCTGGTGGTGATCACCGGGCAGGTTTCGACCGCGCTGATCGGATCGGACGCGTTCCAGGAAGCCGATACCGTCGGCATCACCCGCCACTGCACCAAGCACAATTACCTGGTCAAAGACCCGGCCGAGCTTGCCGGAATCATTGACGAGGCGTTCCAGATCGCCACCACGGGCCGCCCCGGCCCGGTCGTGATCGATATCCCCAAGGACGTCCAGATCGCCTCGGCGCGGATGAGCGACGGCCCGCCGCAGCGCCGCCAGCGATATAATCCGCCCAGAACCGGAGCGACCCGCGATATCGCCAAGGCGATCGAACTGATCGCCAATGCCAAGGCGCCGATCTTCTACACCGGTGGCGGGGTAATCAACTCTGGCCCGCGCGCGGCCGAATTGCTGCGTACCTTGCAGAAGCTGACCGGTGCGCCGGTGACCTCGACCCTGATGGGCCTCGGCGCCTTCCCGGCGGACAGCGACGACTGGCTCGGGATGCTGGGCATGCACGGCACTTACGAAGCCAATATGGCGATGAACCGGGCCGATCTAATTATCGCGCTGGGCGCGCGGTTCGATGACCGGGTGACCGGCCGGCTTGACGCTTTTGCGCCCAATTCGACCAAGATCCACATCGATATCGACCGCGCCTCGATCAACAAGGTGGTCCCGGTCGACCTCCCGATCCTCGGCGATTGCGCCATGGTGCTCGAACAATTGATCGCCGCCTGGGGCGACCGCAAGGCGCAAGACCTGACCGAATGGAAAGCGCGGATCAATGGCTGGCGGGCCCGGCAAAGTCTTGCATACCCCAGCAACAAAGATGCCATCATGCCGCAACTCGCGGTCGAGCGGCTGTTCGAACTGACCAAGCACCGCGACCCGATCATCGCCACCGAAGTCGGCCAGCACCAGATGTGGGCGGCGCAGTACTTCCACTTCTTCGGACCCAACAAGTGGCTCACCTCGGGCGGGCTGGGCACGATGGGTTACGGCCTCCCTGCAGCGATCGGCGCGCAGTGCGGCAATCCCGAAGCCCTCGTGATCGACATCGCCGGTGACGCTTCGATCCAGATGAACATTCAGGAGCTCGGTACCGCGAGCCAGTTCCGCCTGCCGGTCAAGGTCTTCATCCTCAACAATGAATGGATGGGAATGGTCCGCCAGTGGCAGGAACTGACTTACGAAAGCCGCTATTCCGAAAGCTACAGCGATTCACTGCCCGATTTCGTTAAGCTCGCCGAAGCCTATGGCTGGAAGGGCATCCGGATCGACGATCAGGCCGGGCTCGATGCCGGCATCCAGGCGATGATCGACTATGACGGCCCGGTGATCGTCGATTGCCGCGTTGCCAAGGAAGCCAATTGCTACCCGATGATTCCCTCAGGCGCGGCACACACTGAAATGATCCTCTACGGCGATCAGGTGGCCGGCACGATGGACGATGCTGCCAAGGCGCTGGTCTGACCCATGATGAAAATGAAGCACCCTGCAGCCGAGCGCCATGTCCTGACGGTGATCGTCGATAACGAGGCGGGAATTCTCGCCAAGATCGCCGGGCTGTTCACCGCGCGCGGTTACAACATCGACAGCTTGACCGTGGCCGACATTACCGAGAACCATTCGGTCAGCCGGATCACCATCGTCACCCACGGGCCGCCCGCGGTGATCGACCAGATCCATGCGCAGCTTGAGCGCTTGGTCCCGGTTCACAAGGTGATCGACCTCACCGAAGCAGGCGACCACGTTGAGCGCGAGCTCGCCTTGGTCAAAGTCGCTGGCACCGGAGACGCGCGGGTTGAAGCCTTGCGCCTCGCCGAGGTATTCCGCGCCAGCGTAATCGACACCACCACCAGCAGCTTCGTGTTCGAACTGACCGGAAGCCCCGACAAGATCGACCGCTTCATCGCCTTGATGCGCGAACTGGGGCTGGTCGAAGTTGGCCGCACCGGCGTGGTCGGATTGATGCGCGGGGCCGAGGCGGCATGAAGCGAATTTCACCCCCTCCCCCGTTCATCCTGAGGAGGCGTCTCGAAGCCGCAGGCTGAGGAGCCGTCTCGAAGGACCCGGCGCCGCGCATGGTGCTTCGAGACGGGGCACAGCCCCTCCTCAGCACGAACGGTCTTTGGCAAAACATTCAATCATCAAAATGATTCAAGTCAGGAAACGGAAAAAGACATGAAGGTTTATTACGACGCCGACGCCGATCTCAATCTGATCACCGGCAAGAAGATCGCGATCGTCGGCTATGGAAGCCAGGGCCACGCCCACGCGCAGAACTTGCGCGACTCTGGGGTCAAAGACGTCGCCATCGCACTGCGCGCCGGGTCGGCCACCGCCAAAAAGGCTGAAGCTGCAGGCTTCACGGTCATGTCCAACCAGGATGCGGCCAAGTGGGCCGACATCGTGATGATCCTCGCCCCCGATGAACATCAGGCGGCGATCTGGGAGAACGACCTCAAGGACAACATGAAGCCCGGCGCGGCGCTGGCCTTTGCCCACGGTCTCAACGTCCACTTCGGGCTGATCGAGCCCGGCGCCGATCTCGACGTGATCATGATCGCGCCCAAGGGCCCGGGCCACACCGTGCGCAGCGAGTACGTCAAGGGCGGCGGCGTGCCGTGCCTGATCGCGGTCCATCAGGACGCCAGCGGCAACGCGCATGACATCGGCCTTGCCTATGCCAGCGGCGTCGGTGGCGGGCGTTCGGGGATCATCGAAACCAACTTCAAGGAAGAGTGCGAGACTGACCTGTTCGGCGAGCAGGCGGTGTTGTGCGGCGGGATCACTCACCTGATCCAGGCCGGGTTCGAAACCTTGGTCGAAGCCGGTTACGCCCCCGAAATGGCCTATTTCGAATGCCTCCATGAAACCAAGCTGATCGTCGACCTGCTTTATGAAGGCGGGATCGCCAACATGCGCTATTCGATCAGCAACACCGCCGAATACGGCGACATCACCACTGGCCCGCGGATCATCACCGCCGAAACCAAGGCCGAAATGAAGCGCGTGCTGGCGGATATCCAGTCGGGCCGCTTCGTGAAAAACTTCGTGCTCGACAACCGTGCCGGACAGCCCGAGCTGAAAGCCGCGCGCAAGGCTGCCGAAGCGCACCCGATCGAAAAGACCGGCGCCCAGCTGCGCGCAATGATGCCGTGGATCGGTGCCAACAAGCTGGTCGATCAGGCCAAGAACTGATGCCTCCTGCCGCAGCGGTGTTGACCGCTGCGGCATCGGCGGCGCATGACAAGCCAGTCTTCCCGGGAGAACGTCATGCGCCCCATCCTTGCCATCGCCGCCTTGCTCACCGCCGCTACGCTTGGCGCGTCTCCCGCAGAAGCTCCGGGTAAGCCCGACCCTGCCCGCGTTACCGCCGGTACGTACACCGCCGACCCGGCGCACACGATGGTCGAATTCCGCATCAACCACATGGGCTTTACCGATGTGTTTGGGCTGATCGGCCCGATCACCGGCACGCTGACAATCGATCCGGCGCATCTTGATCTGGCGCAGGTCGGGGTGCGCATACCGGTTCGCAAACTGGTCACGACCAGTCAGGGTCTGACCGAGCACATGTTTATGCCCGGACTGGGTGACAAGCCGGACTATTTCGGACCCAAGCCCGCAGACGCGATCTTCGTTTCGACCAAGGTCACGCCCGGCACCGACGGGATGAGCGCGGCAATCACTGGTAACCTCACCCTCAACGGCTTTACCAAGCCGGTCACCATCGCAGCCCGGTTCACCGGTGCGGGCAAAGGCTTGCTGGGCGGCCTTAATGTCGGCTTCGAAGGCACGGCGCAGATCAAGCGCAGCGATTTCGGACTGGTTGCCGACATGGGTCTGGTGGGCGATCCGGTTGACCTGTCGATCAGCGCCACGTTCAAGAAAAACTGAACAGCGCGCCCGGCGGCGCGAAGTCAGCCTAGATCATCAACGCGAAAGCTGTCCTGAGTTCGCGCACAAACGCTTCCGGCTGTTCCCACGCGGCGAAGTGGCCGCCCCGCTCCATCTCGCCCCAGTGGACCAGATTGCGGAAGTTGCGCTCGGCCCACTTGCGCGGGGTCGGCAGGATTTCTTTGGGGTAAGCGCTAACCGCAACCGGAAGTTCGATCTCGTGCGGGGCGAAACTACCGAAGCTTTCCCAGTAAAGCCGCGCCGATGATGCGCCGGTCGCGGGCAGCCAGTACAGCATGATATTATCGAGAATGGCATCTCGGCTCAGCGCGTCATAGGGCGAGCCGTCATGGTGAGTCCACGCCCACATCTTTTCGAAAATCCATCCGGCCAGGCCCGCCGGGCTATCCACCAGGCCATAGCCAACGGTTTGCGGGCGGGTACGCTGCTGGGTCGAATAGCCCGCATCCCAATCCTGATAATGCTTGAGCGCAGCCAGCGCCTTGAGCTCGGCGGGCGATGGGTTTGCCAGGTCATCGGGCAAAGGCCGTCCGATTGGCATATTAAGGTGAATGCCGGCGCAGCCTGCGACCTTCTGCACCGCGATGGCAGTCGTTACCGCGCTGCCCCAGTCACCGCCCTGCGCGACCCAGCGCGTGTACCCGAGCCGCGCCATCAGTTCGCCCCAGGCGCGGCTGATCTTCTCGACGCCCCATCCGGTTGTTGCGGGCTTACCGGAAAAGCCGAATCCGGGAAGCGACGGCGCGACAACATGGAACGCAAGGCCGCCGTCCGCCGGATTGGCCAGTTCGTCGATCACGCCCATGAATTCAATCACCGAGCCCGGCCAACCATGCGTCATCACCAGCGGCACGGCATTAGGGTGCGGCGAGCGGACATGCAGGAAATGAATGTCGAGCCCGTCGATCTCGGTCTTGAACTGGCCGAGCGCATTGAGCCGCGCCTCGCAGCGGCGCCAATCGTAACTGTCCTGCCAATAGGCACAGAGCGCCTGCAGATCGGCGAGCGGAGTGCCCTGGCTCCAATCACTCACCGTTTCGCGCTCGGGCCAGCGGGTGTTCGCCAGCCTTGCGCGCAGATCTTCCAGAGCCGCTTCGGGCACCGCGAGCGTGAAGGGCTTGATCTCGCTTATGACTAAGCTCCCGTAAGCGCTGCGCGCGCGGCGGCTTCAACCTTGGCGCGGCTCGCCATCGTGATCGTCGAGCTGGCTTTGGCCAGCAGCGTGCCTGCGCCATCCTTGAGAGTGCCTTCGACGAAGGCGGTGCGGCGGCCGCCCTGCACCACCCAGGCCTCGGCCAGCACCAGTCCTGGCCGGGTAGGCGCGAAGAAGCTGACTTTGATCTCGAGCGTCATTGGCACCATTTCATCGCCGGGAATCGCCATCACCGCGTGCGCCATCGCCGCATCAATCCAGCCGGTGACGAAGCCGCCCTGCACCACGCCGCCCGAATGACACTGCGCCGGCGTGGCGCGGTATTCGAGGACTGCACGGCCAGCCGGATCGATTGAAACGACCCGCACCAGCCCCATGGTTTCGTATAGGTCGACCGGCGGCTCACTCATACCAGCGCCGAATAGATCAGCGTCTTGAGCTCGCGCCGGATCGGGTACGTCGAACTGGGCGAAAGCTGGGTCATGAACACCATCGTCACCTCTTCGACCGGATCGACGAAGAACGCGGTCGAGAACATTCCGCCCCAGTAGAACTCACCCGCCGAGCCGGGCACCATCGACTTGGCCGGATCGAGGTTGACCGCAAAGCCGAGGCCAAACCCGGTCCCGGCATTGGCCGCCTCGCTGAACAACGAACGCGACATGGTCGAGAGGTCCGACCCGCCTGGGAGGTGGTTCATGGTCATCAGTTCGAGCGTCTTGCGCCCGACAATGTGGACCCCGTCAAGCTCGCCATGGTTCAGCAGCATGCGGCAGAACTTGTGATAGTCGAGCGCGGTCGAGACCAGCCCGCCGCCCCCGGATAACAGCTTGGGCATGCGGCTCCACGCGCTTTCTGCACCGCGGTCGTACATCACTTTGCCCTTGCCGGGGACGAAGGCGTAGCAGTCGGTCAGCCGGTCGATCTTGCTGTCGGGCACGGCGAAGAAGGTGTCATCCATGCCCAGCGGCTTGAATATCCGGTCAGCGAAGACCTGGTCGAGCGTCTTGCCTTCAAGCCGCGCAACCACCGCGCCGAGCACGTCGGTCGACACCGAATAATTCCATTCATCGCCCGGCGAGAATTCCAGCGGCAGCTTGCCCAGCGCGGCGATGAACCCGTCGAGATCGAGGTTGCCATGCCAGTTCTCGAACTTGCCCTCGCGCATGGCGAGATCGATGTTGCCGCGATTCTGGAAGCCGTAGGTCAGCCCCGAGGTATGCCGCAGCAGGTCGAGCATCAGCATCGGCCGGGCGAGCGGCTTGATCGCGAACGGCACCCCGCCCCCGCCGCCGTTGTAAACGCCAAGCTCGCGGAATTCGGGCAGTACGCGGTGCACCGGGGTATCGAGCGCGACCTTGCCCTCTTCGAGCAGCATCATGAACGCGATCGAGGTGACCGGCTTGGTCATGCTGGCGATGCGGAACAGCGAGCTCTCATCGATCGCTTGGCCGCCTTCGCGCGCCGGCCCTTGCGAGGAGAAATGCGCAATCTCACCCCGGTGCGCCACCAGCACCTGGGCGCAGGGCAGCTTGCCGTTGTCGAGGTAATTTTCTTTCACGAACGAATCGATCCGCGCAAGTCGCGCCGTGTCGAAGCCCGTCATTGTGCGTGAATAGTCGGCCATGTTTTGAATCCTGCAGTTTAACCGGTTGCTTGAAACAACTTGTGGCGGGTGGCGCGGCACGGCGCAAGTGCCGCTTTACAAGCCGCAAGCATCTGGCCATAGGCTATACCCCATGAAGACCCTGCTTGGCCTTACCCTGCGACTTATCCGCCCTTGGGCGTGAGCTGGTGTGTCACTTGGGCGGCACCTGGCGGCACCCAAGGGAGAGTAACCTCCGCACCGTAATCGCACTGCCAATCCAGAGATCCAG
>JANYEY010000073.1 GCA_025359685.1 Sphingomonadaceae bacterium
GTTGCGGCTGCGCACCTTCCTGCTCGACACGCCTGCGCCGCGCGAAGGCTTGTGGCTGGGGCTGTTCTTCACACTGCTCGCCAGTTTGCCGTTCCTGATGACGCCGTACCCGCAGATGGTCGATTACCCGGCGCATCTGGCGCGGTTCCACGTCATGCTGAACCGCGCTTCAAGCCCGTTCCTGCAGCAGTATTACGGGTTCGAATGGCACTGGATGGGCAACCTTGGCGCCGACATACTGATCCGCCCGTTATCGTGGTTCATGCCGCTGGAAACCGCTGGCTGGCTGATCGCGGCGCTGATCCCGCCGCTGACCGCGCTGGGCATCATGGCCGTGCAGTGGACCCTGCGCGGGCGGATCGGTCTGGCTTCGATGCTGGCCTTTGCCTTTGTCTGGTCACCCTCGATGTTGCTCGGCTTCCTCAATTTCGGGCTGGCGCAGGCGATGGCGCTGTTCGCCTTTGCGCTGTGGGTGCGGCTTGACGGTAAGCCGTGGCGGGCGCCGCTGTTCATCCCGATCGGCCTGATCGTGTGGCTCGCGCATGTTTCGGGTTGGGGTATACTTGGGCTGATGGTGTTCGGTTTTGAATGGCACAAGGACCGTTCGTGGCGCGCATTTATCGCGCCGTGGCCGCTGTTCTTCCCGCTGCTCGCGCTGGTGGCGGGTGGCGGCGTGGGCAAGCCGCCAAGCTATGGTCCGCGCCCGGAAATCTACAAGTGGGCGATCTGGAAGCAGGCGATGCGCGGCACCTGGCGCTGGTTTGACTATGGCAATGCGATCATCATCGGCGTGATGCTTGCGCTGTCGATTGCCTTGCGCCGGTGGGACTGGCGGGTGGGCTGGGCAGCGCTGCTGATGCTCGCCGCCTCACTGGCCATGCCCCGGCACATCTTCGGCGGCGACCTTGTCGATGCGCGGATGATTTCAGCCGGGCTGATGGTTGGCGCGCTGTCACTGGCATGGAAGGCACCGCGCTGGGTGGTGATGGCGGCGACGCTGCTGTTCATCGGCCGGCTCGGCTACACCACGATGGACTGGCGGCGTGACAGCCGCGAAACAGCGGAGATGCTGAGCGCGCTTGACGGGCTGCCCAAAGGCGCGCGGATCGCCAGCTACATGGTGACCGAGCGGGGCGAATGGGGCTTCAACAGCCAGGAACACATCTGCGGCTATGCGGTGGTGCGATTGGACGCCTTCATCAACTGCAACTTTGCGCTGCCCGGCATCCACATGCTGACGATCAACGAAGACAGCGCCTATTTCCGCGATCCGTTCCACCGGCTCAACCACCGTGCGGGCAAGCCGATCGATACCTATTACTACGAACCCGCGCTGCACGCCGACTGGTTCTGGTACATGGCGCAGGAAGATCCGGTGCGGCTGCCTTACGGCTTTGTGCAAGTGCGGCGCGGTCACCACTGGATCCTGGCGCGGCGGGTGATCCCGGCGGACGAGTTGTAGGGAAGTTCGGGCGGGCTTCCTGCACCGGCCAGAGCTGGAACAAATCCACCGTCTTGCAAATCCCTTGCCGCATAGCTAAGTGCCGCGGTGTCTTCCGACACAAGGAGAATCAGTCGCCCCTCCGGCCTAGCTGCTCAGCAGCCGCCGGGCGGCGCTATCCCCTTGGCGGAAGGTGCGAGGAAATTGGCTCTACAGGTGAGTGACAAGACCATGGCGAAAATCAATCCCGGCGAATTTGTCCGGCAGGTTCAGGCGGAAGCCCGCAAGGTCGTCTGGCCGTCGCGCCAGGAAACCACCACCACGGCAATTTTCGTCGGCATCATGATGCTGGTGCTGGCGCTGTTTTTCCTCGGTGTCGACACGGTCTTCGGCAAGATCGTCCAGTTCCTCCTCTCGCTGGCCTGACGGCGCGAAGCGAAACAAGCAGAGACACCTACGCTATGGCCCGCTGGTACATCATCCACGCTTATTCCGGTTTTGAAGGCAAGGTTCGGGATTCGATCCTGTCCGAAGCGCAGCGCATGGGGCTCGACGCCCTGGTCGAGGCGGTTGAAGTTCCGTCTGAGATGATCACCGAGGTCAAGCGCGGCAAGAAGGTTCAGACCGAACGCAAGACCATGCCGGGCTATGTGCTCGCCAAGCTTGGGCTTAACGACGATGTCTATCACCTGGTCAAGAACACCCCCAAGGTGACCGGCTTCCTCGGCCCCAATGGCAAGCCGCAGCCGATTACCGACCGCGAAGCCGCCCGCTATTTTGGCGCGCGCGATGCCGCCGCGGCCGAGCCCAAGAAGCACGTCAGCGTCGATTACGAAATCGGCGATGTGGTCAAGGTGCTCGACGGTCCGTTCAACACCTTCACCGGCACCGTCGAAGAACTCGATTTCGACAAGAACCGGGTCAAGGTTTCGGTCTCGATCTTCGGCCGCGCAACCCCGGTCGAGCTCGATTTCGAACAGGTCGAACTGGTCAAGTAATCCAGTCAGCCAAAGTGGGGCGGCGCGGGTTCGCGCCGCCGCCTACTTTCTCTTTTTATCGGCCTTCTTGCGCAGCGCCGCAAGATCAGCCTCAAGCGCAGCCTCGTCGGCCAGCGCGGCCAGTTCCTGGTCCAGCGTCACGGTCTTGGCCGCGGCGTAGTCGATCCGCTTTTCCAGAGTGGCGAAGCGGTCCATCAGCGCGGCGGTCTTGCCGTGCGACTTGACTGCCTTCCCTGCTGCGCCGCCCGCAGGCGCGGTCTCGGACATCACCTTCAATAGCCGCACCTTGGTCTCGCCGTGCTTGGATTCCAGTTCGCGCAGGCTGGCGCGCAAGGCTGCGGCTTCATCCTGCGCCGCCTTGGCTGCCTCGCGCTGCGCATCGGCGGCATCGCGAGCGGCGTTCCGCTCTGCCAGCGCGCCCTTGGCAAGATCGTCGCGATCGCGCGACATGGCAAGCTTGGCCTTGTCTTCCCAGTTCACCGCCGCCGCATCGAACCGCTCAGCCTCAAGCGTGAGCTTGGCGGCGCTGCGGTCAAGCGCGGCAGCATCGCGGGTAAGGGTGATCACTGATTCCTCAAGCTCGGTCAGCAGCAGCTTGAGCATCTTGGCCGGGTTCGATGCCTTGTCGATCAGGCTGTTCAAATTGCTGGCCGCAAGTTCCTTGGCCCGCATTGCGATTTCGAACACGTGTTTTCCCCTTTTAGCCCGAGCTTCAACTTGATCGCTCGATAACCTAGATCGGTTAAGGACCGATGCAACAATCGTCTACCGGCTGCAGACCGCAGTGTTGCCGTGGTCGGGAGAAATACGGCTCAACTCTCGCGACGTTGACACGATGATCCCGTCGCTGGTGCAGCGGCGCAGCTGGAAGCGCACCTTGCGCGCACGGAAATCCAGACTGACCTTGCGGAAGCTCTCCATCAGGTCGGTGCCGAGCAGCAAGGCGGGATGCTGGTCGAGCGAGAAGACCTGGAACGGAGGAATGTCGGCGAAGGCGATCGGCACATTGGTCAGCACGATCCCGCCGACTTTCAATTCGTCCACCACCAGCAGGTCAAGGTCCATCTTTACCCCGGTGACGCCGATCACTTCGATCTTCTGAACTGCGCGGTGGCTGCGCCGGAACAGCTGTTTGCGCAGCGCGGTGTTGCCGATCGTGAGTTCGGAGCCGGTGTCGATCACCGCTTCGAGCGGCAAGCCGTTGGCCCGCACCTGGGTCAGGATCAGCTGCCCGCGCCGGAGCCGGGCGACGACGACGATCTCGCCATCCAGCCGCGGTGCCGGCAGCGTCGCATCGTCGACCGAAACCTTCTTCTTCTCGAAATCGAGCATCAGACGCTGACCCACTAACGCATCGAGCCCGATCATCCCAGTCGCGCCGACATCGCGTTCATCAAGCCGGGGCAGTTCGAGCGCGTTGAATGCGGTCGGGCCGACCTGCAGGCTATCGACCAGCACCCGTTCGACCATGCGCGATTCGGTAATGCCGTTGAGCATCACCGGCTGTCCCGCGGGAAGATGCAGCGCGCCCGCCAGCCGGGTTCCGATCACCGAGGTATCGGCCCCGCTATCGACCACGAACCGGTATGGCCCGCTGCCGTTGACCCCGACCTCGACCGTGAGCCGCGATTCCAGCTTGCGGGCTTCCAGTTCCTGGCCGCCGATCGCCAGGCTGTCATCGATCACCGCCGGGGTCAGCGGCGGCATCCTGCGAACTTCGGCCGCCGGTTTGCGGTCGCGTGCGGCGCCCGCCACTTGGCTGACCGAAAACAGCAGTCCGGCGACCACGAAGGCCGAGATCACCCTGCTTAGGCGGCGGTGCTCTGGCTGTGCCATCCAGCTCAGATACACCCGTCCGCGTGCGGCTAACAAGTCAGATCTGCACCTGGCTGCCCAGCTCGACCACGCGGTTGGTTGGGAGCTTGAAGAACTCCATCGCGCTTTCGCTGCTCTTGCTCATCCATGCGAACAGATGCTCGCGCCAGAGCGCCATGCCGGGCTGGTCTTTTGAGGCAACCAGCTTCTGGCGGCCGAGGAAAAAGCTGGTCGCCATCATGTTGAACGGCGCGCCCAGCCCCGAAACGAGCGCGAGATCGCGCGGTACGTCGACTTCTTCCATGAAGCCATAGCGCAGCA
>JANYEY010000017.1 GCA_025359685.1 Sphingomonadaceae bacterium
GGCAGCGAGGTGCTGATCCTTGGCTATGGCGCGATCGGGCAAGAAGTTGAAGCGCGGCTGGCCGGGTTTGGGGCGAAGGTCACCAAGGTCCGCCGCACCACCGGGCCAGGCGCGCTCGGTCCGGATCAATGGCGCGGCGAACTGGGGCGGTTCGACTGGATCGTGCTGGCGGTCCCGGCGACGCCCGAAACGCAGCACATGATTGGCGTTGCTGAACTGTCGGCGATGAAGGGCGATGCCGTGATCGTCAACATCGCACGGGGCAGCGTGATTGATCAGGATGCGCTGGTCGATGCGCTCGCCGCCGGCCGGATCGGCGGCGCGTTGCTCGATGTGACCACGCCCGAGCCGCTGCCCGAAGATCACCCACTGTGGACGCTCGATAACGCGCAAGTGACGATGCACCTGTCGGGCAACGCGCAGACGCTGATGTTCCAGCGTTCGGCTGAGCGGTTCCTCGTCAACCTGGCGCGTTACCGTGCGGGCGAGCCGCTCGAACCCACGGTCGACTACGCCGCTGGTTATTGACCGCGCGCGCGGTGCAGCCAGCAATTCACTGCGAACCGGTAATCCTCTAGTTGGCCGCTTGGGCAGGCAATCGGCAAGACCTCATGCGGAGCAATCGACGCGAAACTGACCAGCCGGTTGTCGCGCGGTTCGAGTTTTTCGGCGAGCCCGCCGCCGAACCGGTGCAACTGCAGCTCACCGCCACTGAAGCCTTTGGGCTGGCGGTAGAAATAGTAGACCGCCGAAACCGCCCGGTCGGTGTCTGCTGCCAGCCGCGCGTCCTGGGTAAAGGTATCGAAGTGAACCTTGTAAAACCCGCCGTCGCCATGCGCGGCGAGTTCCAGTTCGGTCTTGGCAATGACGAACGGGGCGATGCCCAAACCATCGCACAGTTCGGGCAGGCGGGCGTGGACAGCCGCAGTGAACGCCTCTTCGAACGGCCCCAACCCGCCATCGCAGCGCAGCGACTGGCGCACCGCGTGGTCGATCACGTCGTGCCGCCCGTTGCGCACGCTGGTCGGCTTGAACGCCGCCTTGCGGGCCAGCGCAAAGGCCAGCAAACGGCCGTGCAGGTCGTCCGGCAGAAATGCGTCGATGACCAGTGTGTGTGGAGCGGGGCTAGCGTTCATGCTGCGGGGCCTAACCAGCCCGCGAAGTGCTGGCAAGCCGCTGCCGGATCAAGCCTCGTCGAGCAGCAGCAACTGGACTTCCACTTCAAGCCGCGGGTCGGGCAAGAGGCTGTGATCGACCCGGCTCACCGCTGCATCGGCCACCAGGTGGCGCGGGATCGCGAATTCGTGTTCGGGCAGGGCATCGATGAAGCGTTCACCGGCGGCAACCGCGTCGGCTCCGGTGAAGCTCAGCACCACGGTGTGCCGGGCGCCGGAAAAGGTTACGCTGGCCCAGCTGCGCTCGGCGTGGCGAACCAGCTCGGCGCTGCCCTCGGCAAGTTCAAGCAGGGCGGAAAGAAGGGGCATCCAGGGCGTGCGGCGCGACGAGCGCCGGCTGGCGGATAGCATGGCGGCGTCAGCTGAAAAATTGATTTGCACGGGCATCCTCGCGGTAATTGTTCATGAAATGTTCCACACGTTTCGTGGTTGCAACACGAGGTGAGCGGCCGTTGCGCAGATCCTGGACAAAGCGCGGGTCGTGCGTCGCAAGCCGACCGAACTTGGTCCAGGGCATTCCCGTTTCACGCAAGAAGCGCTCGATCCGGGTAATCAACATTGGTCCCTCCTTTCTTCAGCGAATCGCCGTAGGAATAATCCTGTTCTTTCCTGCGAAATCCTACTTGTCTAGGAAAAATACATCGTGTAAGTGATTTTGATGGTTACCACCGATCCGCGCATGAAATTGCTGCACCTGGTCAATATGCACGGTGCCAGCTTGGCTGGATTGTCCGAATTGATCGGACGTAATTCAACGTATCTACAGCAGTTTATACGGAAGGGGAGCCCGCGAAAGTTGGAGGAAAACGACCGTCGTACGCTCGCCCAGTTCTTCGGAATCGATGAAAGCGAGCTGCGCGTTACGGAGGATAATTCCTCGTCAGTTCCTGCGGTTCGCCCACGGGGGGATTGGGTCGACGTACCGCGCCTGGCGCTTGGCGCATCCGCCGGGGCAGGGCTGCTGGGGGGCGAGGAACTGGCGATCGGCGCTTTCCGCTTCGGCGCGCGGTGGCTGCGCGAACAGGGATTGGACCCGGCGCAGCTTTCCGCGATCCGGGTCGAGGGCGATTCGATGGAAGGCACGCTTCGTGACGGTGACGAGATCCTGGTCGACCGCACCCCGCGCGTGCCGCGCGACGGCATCCACGTGGTCCGCGTCGGTGACGCGCTGCTGGTCAAGCGGCTCGATATCGGCCGCCCCGGAGTGGTCGCACTGGTCAGCGACAATCCTGCTTACCGCACGCTCGAGCTATCGCTGGAGGAAGTGAATGTAATCGGCCGGGTGGTGTGGAAGAGCGGGCGGCTTTAAACCTTGCACGCATTAGCTTCTTTGGAGGCCAGCAAAATATGCTCGCCGGTTGCGCGCATCGCCTGAGCGGCAGCGACAACCTCCGGCGGAGCGGCATCGGCGGTCGCGTGATCGAGGTCCTTCAAGCCCTTTTCAAGCGTTTTGCAAGGCGATTTCGAGCCCTGAAATTTTCCTGCCCACCCATCAAAGGCGCTGCAAATAGTAAGCTGCGCGGATAGCGCCCAACGTGGTTCCTTGCCGTACTCATGCTTCATTTGCTCGCCGGTCAGACCATCGCAAGCCATCTTGAAATCGTTTTTGGTCAACTGCCTTGGATTTGCAAGGTCCACGACGTGCGCCATGCGTATGGTCCGCACCGACCAGGTTGCGGCGGAATCTTGGGTAAAAGCCGTATCGCCGGCCTGAGCCGGGGCGGCGAGGAGCGAGGCGGCCAGCAGACCGGTCAGATGATATTTGCGCATGGGTTGTCCTTTCAACGATCTGGTTTTCAGGCAGAAATCATATTCTGGTCACGTATCAATGCGTCTCTTGCCAGGTAAGGCAATCTGCCATCTTGCCATAGACGCGGTCCATTTCGTTGTATTCGTTCAAAAACACTTGTGACCCGCCAACATCGGCCTCGATTATCAGCCGGTTTGGAAGGATCGAAAGCGCGTCCGGTTGTAGCGAGATGACGTAGGCATCCCAATCGGACATCCGCCGCACATCGGCGTGGTAATCGAACTTGCCGCCGTTGTTGAACGACATCTGCACCGTTTGCGGCCGGGCATTTTCAATGCTGCCGAACATGACCTGCACCCGCGATCCCGGCGATTGCTGGAAGCCCCAGAAGCCGAACGGCACTGCCCCCGGAACCTCTTCCAGAGCGAGGCACGAGCCATTAAGCAAAGCCCAAACGCGCCAATCGTTGAACGACCATTTCTTTCCATAATTTTCCGGGCCGATCCCGGCAAACACCTTCTCCCCGGCACTGGCGGGTACCGCTGCCAATGCTGCGCACAATCCGAGAAGCGCGCCTTGCAATGCCCGGCTGAGCGAAGCCATCACTTGGTCAAGGTTTTCGTGCACCCGACGAAAGCCGCGAAGGCATCTTTAGAGCCGTGCATGTCCTTGTCGAACACCACCTTGTCATTCATTTTGACCCGCATCGCAAACCCATCGGTTTCGCCAGCGGCAATCGCAGCGGCCTTAATTTCGATAAGCAACACATTCGCTCCGCCGAACTTAATGGCTGAGGCAGTCATATCCCGATCTGCCGATCCATTGAGGCTGATCTTTACCGGGTAGTCGTGGTCGGGGGAGATTGAAGACTGGTCATCGGGAACCACCAGCATGCCGCTGGCACCGCTGGCTGTATACAGCATGATCATTTTGCCCGGGCTGCCGCTTGTCCCTATCGAGCAAGATTTCGCGCTCGGCTCATAGTCCCAGGCACCGATCTGGGAGGCACTGGCAGGCGTTGAGGCGGCGAATGATGCACAAGCGGCCATGGCGGCAGCGGTGCTACTCAGAATGCTGATAGTTTTCATCAGTTTGGTCCCACAAAGCCGGTCAGCGCGAGCAGCCTGCGCGCCTTGTGCCCATCAGGTGGTCCCCTGACTTGCAAATACGCGACAAGGAACGGTGTTTAATGTGACATTTCAGACTTGTCTTGGCAGGGCTGTTGCAGAACGAATGTATAAACTGGCGCTGCAGACAGCGAGAGCTTGCGCACAGCAATGTTAACCGGTCTCACCGGTTTGCTAAAGCGGGGTCGCCTTGGACACCAGGCGCAAGGTTCGCCCCTTCGTATTAGACTCAACCCGGTAATTTGCTCGAGGGCTCTGTCAAAGCAAATGCACCGACTGGCAGTGATGGGGAGTGACAGCTAGGGCGCAAGGCATGCCCCGCGGTGCTGTCAAAGCAAATGCACCTCGCGTTAGGATTGGCCGGTTAACGAGGGTTGCATGCCACGCCCCCGCAAACCCGCCAGTCCGTTCCGCTGCTTCAACTCTTCGCCCGAGGTGATCCGCCTGGTGGTGATGATGTACGTGCGGTTTCCCCTGTCGCTGCGCAACGTCGAAGACTTGCTGTTCGAGCGCGGGATCGACCTGTGCCATGAGACGGTGCGGATGTGGTGCAACCGGTTTGGACCGTTGTTCGCCAGCGACATTCGCCGGCAGCGGGTGAGCCGCATGCGCGGCTTCCGGCAGTGGCGCTGGCACCTCGACGAGGTCTACGTGAAGATCAACGGTGAGATGCACTACCTCTGGCGCGCAGTGGACCACGAAGGCGAAGTGCTTGAGAGCTACGTTACCAAGAGCCGCGACAAGGCCGCGGCTCTGTCGTTCATGAAGAGGACGCTCAAGCGCCACGGCTCGCCCGAGGCCATCACGACCGATGGCTTGGCGTCCTACAAAGCGGCGATGAAGGTTCTTGGCAACACGGCCAAGCAGGACATCGGCCGCTGGGCCAACAATAGGGTCGAGAACAGTCACCTGCCCTTCGGACGAAGAGAGCGGGCTATGCTGCGATTCCGACAAATGAAATCGCTACAGAAGTTCGCCTCGGTCCACGCCAACGTCCACAACCACTTTAACCAGGAACGACACCTCGTCGATCGCCAGACCTTCAAGGAACGCCGCTCGGCCGCACTGGCCGAGTGGCAGGCGCTCGTGAGCTGAAGTTACGTGTGATTGCGGTAGTTGCGCCTGTCAGAGACGAGTTGCGGTTAGACTGACAGCACCGCCACCGACCCGCCCTTCTGCGAACTCTCAGGTGGCAGCGATCACCAAGCCTGGCGTTCACTCTGCCCCGATTTGCGTTTTGCTTCATCGCCGCGGTGGCGCCCGCAACGTCTTTCGGCGTCCCACCACTGAAAGCCGCAGGTCGTCAATCGGCCCAATTGCCGCGGACCCAATGTCCGCTTTCGCGCAATCCCAACCAACAGCGGACAATCCGATCGCGACCGCAGGGACGGCGCGCCCTAGAAATCGATGCCAAGTGCAGCGAAAGCGTGGAATGACCTGCTGCCGCGGTCTTCGAAGGTCGGTCCGCCAGAGGCAAGTATTCGGAATGGGCCGGGCAGGTCGTAGATCGCGCCCAAGCCCAGGCTGGTAGTCGCATGGCCGCCCACGATATCGGCGCCCTGCCTGTCGGCTTCCACACCGACGAGCAGTTTCCCTCCGAACTGGCGGGTCAGAGCTATGCCTCCGGTCCAATAATCGCGGTTGCCGATCCCCGGATTGATTGCGTACCCGCCCCCGCCGAATACCGAGCATTTGCCGAGATCTTTTTGCGCCCAGATCGGCAACAGCGCTGTCACATGACCAGCTCCCAGCCCCTTGCTCGCGGTGGGGAGGGTGATGCCGGGGAAGGCCGCGATCTGCACGCCCGCAGCTTCGTTGTGGTAAAACCGGTATTTGACTGAAGCTGCCAGATCGCCTGCACCCGAAGTCCAGCCAGTTGCATCGTGCGTATAGGCCAATGGCAGACCAAGGGTCAGCTGCACGTCCTTCACCGGGCCATAATTGATCTCAGCCCCGAACGATCCCTCAAAGTCATTCCCGCTGCCTTCGGCCTCGAACAACGGGGCATAGACCTCCCAGTGCCCGGATTCGGTCGGCTCAGGGTCGTCAGTGAGGAATGGCGGGCCGGCTTGGGCAGCAGTTGCCAGCAATGCCGCAACTACCCCCAATGCAATCGGCGCCGGTCTGCGGTGCCAGATCAGCTCACCGCTCCCTGGCCGGCCCCTGGGTGTTCGCCAGCGCGCTGTGGCAGGATGACGATCAGCGCCAGGATTGCCACAGCAAGAACCACTGTTGCGATCGGCCGGCTAAGGGCGAGGCCGCCCTTGGCAATCGGCTTGTCGAGGAAATCGCCGACGGTGGCGCCCAGCGGCCGGGTCAGGATGAAGGCCGCCCAGAATAGGCCAACCCGGCTGATTGCGGTCCGGTAGTAAAGCGCTGCGAGCACCAGCAACGCAGCGCCAAACACTGCAACGCCCCCGCCATAGCCTAGCCCGGAATCGGCAAACCAATCGCCCAGCGCAGTCCCCAGCGTTTGCGAAAAGGTGATGGTGATCCAGTAAAACGTTTCCTCGCGCGGACTGACGATCGAGTTGACCGAGATCGAGCCGGTCGCCCGATACCAGACCAGCAATGATCCCAGCACGCAGCCGAGCAGCAGCAGCGAGCCGCCAAAGTAACCGATGCCAAGCGAGCGCGTGCAGAAGTCGGCAAGCGTGGTGCCTGCGGTCGTCGAGGCGATAATCGTTGCCCAGTAAAGCCACGGGTTGAAGCGCCGGGCGCGGATCTGGGCCCAGACCAGAGCCAGCAGCACTATTCCGAATATCGCCGTTCCAACCAGGTAACCGTTGACCCCGGCTTGGCCCGCATCGGGGGTGGTCTCACCCAGCCAGCTCATCGACACAGTGTCGCCGCCGGTCTCGCCCAGCGTGGTGGCCAGGATCTTGATTATCCAGAACCCAAGTGTGACGGCAGGGACTTTGGTCAGGGCGTCGCTTTTGGTCATCAATGGCTTCCTAATTCTGGTTCAGGAACACTGTAGTCGAATTGGCGATGCGTAAAAGCCGCATGCATTCCATCGACGCGGGGGTCGGCACTTGGCTCCCGAAGCTGAGCGTCCTGCGGCGGGGCACTGCACGCAGGACGCTCAACAATCGAATCGATTGTCTTAGAACTTGACCTTGGCGGAAACGAACCAAGTCCGTCCGATGATGTCATACAGCGCCGGATCGGTGCGAAGTGAGGCCGCGCTTACATACGGCGGGGCCTTGTCGGTGAGGTTGGTAACCCCGGCACCAATCGAGAAATGCTCGTTGAATGCGTAGCGAGCATCAAAATCGAAGTAGCTGAAGGCAGCGACCCCGGCCGTGGTTGCCAAGGGATTCACGACCCGGTCGACGTGGATCATGCTGCCGATATAGCGCCACCGCAAGGTGCCCGCAAATCCGCCGTTCGAATAGGTTAGCGCGGTGTTCGCTTTCCATTTGGGGTGCGAGATGTCGCCGCTGCCGTTGTCAAAACCAACACTGCCCGCATAGTTGAGTGTGGGCGAGCCGAACAGCCCGGCAACCTTGTAATCCTTGAGGTAAGAGACCACCGAATTGAGCGACAGCTTGCCCGCGCCCGGCGACATGCCCAGAGCATCGAGCCCGAAGCTCCAGTTGATCTGGGTATCGATGCCGCTCACGGTATATTTGGCGAAGTTGAACAAGCCCTGCTGGCTCGACACGATCGTGCCGGTTGCCGCATCGCGCTGGATGCGCAGGCAATAGGCATTGCTGGCCGAATAGGTCGGGTTGCTAATCCCGTCCGAGTTGTAGCAGCGCGGCAAGATCGAGGTGAGCGCAAGCGAGCCGATCGCATCCGAAATCTTGATGTTGTAATAGTCTACCGAGAACTGGAAATTCCGGAACATCGGACTGCTGGATTTGGGTGCGATAACTACCCCGACCGACCAGGTATTGGCCTTCTCGGGCGTCAGCAGGGCGTTACTGCCGTCGGTCCCCTGCACCGACGGCGAGCCATAGGTGTAGGAGTTGATCAGCGCCGAAGGCACCCCTTGCGCCAGGCACAGCGTCTTGACCGATGCGCCATTGGCACCGGTACGGAAGGTGCTGCCCACATCGCACGGGTCACCTGCAGTGGGTGCGTTGCCAATATTGAGCTGGGTGTTGGTCGTAGGACCGAACAGATCGCCCAGGCTCGGCGCGCGGATGGCCCGTGAATAACCGCCGCGGAAGCGGATTTGCTCGATCGGAGCCCAGCTCAGATCGGCCTTCCAGGTGCTCTGGCCAGCAAAGGTGTCATACTTTGAATAGCGATAGCCAAGATCGAGCGAGAGTTCCTTGGCAAAAGGCTGATCGGCGAAAATTGGCACCAGCAATTCGCCAAAGACCTCTTTGACCTTTTGCTTGCCCGAGGCGGCGGAGATCGATCCAAACGGCAAGGAGTCGTTGGTGATAAACGCGTTGTCTGGCTGATAGTTGAAGCTGGTTTCGCGGTAGTCCGCACCCAAAGCGAAACTCAGGTCGCCCGCCGGCAGCTTCAAGAGCGAACCCTGCAAAGTAGCCTGAACGATTTTCTGGGTTTGGGTGTTGATGTTGTGATCGGTGCGGCCGGCATATTCAAGGCACCCGGCGCTGAGCGGATGGTTGCCGAGCGGGTTCCACGCATAGCCGATGCAAGTGCCCGCGTTGCCGGTGTAATTGGCCGTGCCGTTCAGCATGGTCGCGATGGCCGACTTGCTCGCATCTCCCGCGGTGTTGTTGACGAACTGGGTGTGGCCAAGCGAGCCATAGACATCCCATTTCAGGCTGGTGCCAGGGATATCGCCCTTCAGGCCGAAGACCGCCTGCCAGACGTCATACTTGAACGTCTCGACCCGGTTGCCAAACGGAGCCAGCAACGCGGTGACCTTGAGATTGCCGGTCGCCGGTGTGCCCGAGTTGAGGATCGACATCAAAGCCGCGTTGCCCGAGATGAACGGGTTGGTGAGCGGAACACTCAACGTCAGCGCACCGGCTTCCTTGGTCGAACCCGGACCGGTCTGATCGACGGCCGAGGATTCCATGAAGTTGAACTGGGCGTAAGTGGTGACGTGGTCACCCAGGTCATAATCGGCGTTGGCGAAGACGTTGTATTTGGTCAGCGGGACTTGCACCGCAAACAGCTGACCCAGGGCCACCTGCACCTTGTAGCAGCGCGAATCGCGGTCACCGTTACCGATGTTCACGCCGGTGACCGTGCCTAGCCCCTTGTAGTTCTGGACACAGTTCGGCGCTGCTTTGGTGGTGAAGATGGTCCCGTCGGTATTCACCCCGATCGAACCGTTAAACGTGCCGGACCCGGCAATCGGCGTAGTCCCGGCATAACCTGCCAGCACCGCGTTCACGGCGGCGATCGTGGGAGCACCGCCGCCATAGTTGCCGGCATTGATCATGCCTTCGGGCGGACGGGCGAGTTCGCGGGTATCGGTGAAGAAGGCGCGGTCGGATCCCCGCACCGTCGCGCGATCCGAATAGCCAAACGAGAGCATGGCGTGGCCGCGCCCATCGGCGAAGCTTCCTCCGACGATGCCGCTGATCTGATTGGTCGCGCCGTCGCCCCTGGTCGTAGCGCCGTGCTGGACATCGAGCTCGATGCCACTGAACTTGTGCTTGAGCTTGAAGTTGACGACGCCCGCAACAGCATCCGAACCATAAGCCGCCGATGCACCGCCGGTGATCACCTCGACATTTTCAATCAAAGCAGTCGGGATTGTGTTGAGATCGATCGCGCCACCAGGCGAGGATGAGACCAGCCGGCGTCCGTCGAGCAGCACCAGCGAGCGGTTGGGACCAAGGCCGCGCAAATCGCTGTAGGATTGCCCGCCGGCAAAGCCGAGCGCGCCCTGCACGTCGCCGCTGCCTTCGCTGGCACCCTGGCTGGCCGCAAATTGCGGCATCTGGCCGAGCACGCCATCAAGCGAAGGCGAGCCAGCCGCCTTGATCGCGGAACTGTCGATCGTCGAGATCGGGCTTTCCGATTTGAAGTCGCGCCTGGTGATCAGCGAACCGGTGACGATGATTTCGCTGGCTTCGGGCTGGGAATCATCGGCGCTGGTCGCCGTCTGGTCGGCTGGCTTGGTCGGCGTGTCTTGCGCCAGGGCGGGGACGGCGAGCCCAGCAAGCGCAATCGCGCTCGCACTGCAAGCAAGCAAGGTCCGGCAAATAACTCGGTTCATGGTTCCCTCCCGTTTGGACCTTTGTGGTCCTTAACGCTGGTCAAGATTGACGGGGGGATGTTGCGGTGGTCGGTGCCCGGCCTCAATCCGTCATATGTCTCAGGCAGCCATTTGTGGGGGCTAATTGTCCGGCGGATGACGGAGCGGTGGTCAGAAGCGCAAATCTTCCAGAAAATGAGCTGAGAATTCCGACCGGTTAGGAATCCCGGATTTGGCATAAATCGCTTGAGCTTGCTGACGGACGGTGCGCTCGCTGGTGCCGCGAGCGGCGGCGATCTCTTTGAACTGAAGTCCCTTGAGGATCATCCAGCCGATTTCCAATTCGGCACTCGACAGTCCCCAGGCTTCCATCTGCCGGGCGATGGCGGTCCGCTCGCCCTCATTGTCCTGATCCGTTGCTTGGGTGCGCGTGGCCATCTGAGCACGTATCTCGCTCAGGGCTTCGAGCGCGCGTTTCAGCTCGCCGGCCTTGACCTTGGCGGAGCGCCGCTGCCACGCTACTGCCAGCGCCAACGACGCAGCAATTGCGAACCCAAGCAGTGCATAGCGCCACGGCCGGACCAGCAGATCACGCAATCCGCCATCCCAACGCGAGTCAGGAGCTGCACCGGACAGCAGCTCTTTTACCATCCGGCGGTCGGCCGCGATCTTGGCCTTGAAGCCGGTTTGCGGGTCTTTCGGCGATCGCCAATTCTGGTCGGTGAGTTCGTGCGCCCAGGAAGGACTGGCTATCAACCGAGCGAAAGCCAGGTCGATTGCCCGGCGCTGGGCAAGCGGTGCCTTGGGTGACACAAACGCGCCCTTCCAGTCCGTCACTACCAAGTCGAACCCGGCTTCTCGCAGCGTTGGCAAGGGGATGCCGGGGAACCGCTCCGCGGTCGAAATCGCCAGCACGCGTAGCTTGCCGCGGCCCGGATAAGAAGCAAACTCCTCGTAGCTGCGAATGGCTACGAATTGCGGACCATTTGACAACCGGTCGAGCACTTGCTGACCGCCACCCGGAACGGCAATGAACCGGAAATGGTCATGGCCGATGCCAAGCTTCGCAGCCATCGCCCACAACAGCACTTCGTCGGCGCTGCCGGGAGAGCCGCCCACCCATGTCAGTCGGTCTGGATCGGCTCGCAAGGCTTCGATCAAATCGCCGACCGAGCGAATCGGGCTGTCATCGCGCACCCCGATCGCCAAGGCTACTTCGCTGAGCTGGCACACCGGCTCAAGGTCAGCGAGCGATACTGTGGAATGGTTTTCGGCTTCGGCCCCGAGGATCGTCACGCCGCCGATAAAGATTGTCGGCTCAGATGAAACGGGCTGGCCTTCGAATTGGGCAAGCCCGATCAAACCGCCTGCGCCAGGGGACCGGCGTATCTCCACGGTCCGCACAATGTCTTCAGCCATCAGCGCCTTCGCCACCGATTGCGCAGTCTTGTCAAAGCCGCCGCCGGCCGACGCGGGGACGATGATCACCAGACGATCGAGCACAGGCGCTGCACTGCTTGGAACGGACACCAGCAGCAGCACAAGCACGCCAATGATCTTCAACAAGCGCAGTTTGACATCCTCCCCCGATTGCAGTCGTTTTAGAAGCCGTGTCCCGTCTTAAGCAAGGCTTGGCTTGTTCGATTGAATGCGCCCGATAGGTCATCTGGCGGATTGGCCAGTCATGGACCGGCCCATAAGCGTCGTGGCGCATAAAAGAGGACCGGTCGATAGCTTAACCGGCGGAGAAGATAATTGACCAGATCATCTGCAGGCGCGGCTCCGGCACGTGCCACTATTATCGGCAAAGTGCTGCGGGTCGCCAGCGGCAACTTCCTCGAACAATACGATTTCTTCGTATACGGATTTTACGCGACCTACATCGCCAAAGCTTACTTTCCCACCGACAGCGAAACCGCTTCGATCATGCTATCGCTGGCAACCTTTGGGATCGGGTTCCTGATGCGCCCGATCGGCGCGATTGTGCTGGGCGCCTATATCGACCGCGTCGGCCGGCGGCAGGGGCTGCTGGTGACCTTGGGAATCATGGCGATCGGAACGCTGACGATCACCCTGACGCCGGACTATTCGCGGATCGGCTTGCTGGCCCCGATGATCGTTCTGGCTGGCAGGTTGCTTCAAGGCTTTTCGGCTGGCGCCGAACTTGGCGGCGTTTCAGTTTACCTGTCCGAAATCGCAACACCAGGCCGGCGCGGCTTTTACGTCTCGTTCCAGTCGGCCAGCCAGCAAGTAGCAGTCCTGGCGGCGGCATTGCTCGGCTTTGCCCTGACCCTGAACATGTCTGAGGCCGAGATGGCGGACTGGGGCTGGCGCATTCCGTTGGGCGTGGGCTGCGCTATCATCCCGCTGATTTTCTGGCTGCGCGGGTCACTGCAAGAAACCGAAGTGTTCGAGCATATGGAGCACCGTCCGCACAGCTTTCGCGAGGTTTCGGCGCTGCTCGTCGCAAACTTCCGGCCGATTCTGATCGGCATGATGTTGGTCGCGTTCACCACCACTTCGTTCTACATGATCACCGCTTACACCCCGACCTTCGGCAAGGCGGAGCTGAAGCTCGCCCCGAACGCCGTCCTTGGAGTTACCGCCGCAGTGGGCTTGGCCAACTTGTTGTGGCTTCCGATCGGCGGGGCGCTATCTGATCGCATCGGCCGTTTTCCGATGCTGTTCGCCATGCCCATCGCCGCGATGCTAGCGGCTTATCCGTTGATGTCCTGGCTGGTCGACGCCCCCAGCTTCTCCAGACTGCTGATCACAGTGCTGGTGCTTTCGACCTTCTACGGGATCTACAATGGCTCGATGGTGGCGTTCCTCACCGAATTCATGCCGCCGCAGATCCGCACGGCGGCGTTCTCGCTGGCCTACAGTCTCGCTACCGCTGTGTTCGGCGGGTTCACTCCGCTGGTTGCGACCGCGCTGATCAAGCAAACCGGGGACAAGGCCATCCCGGCGGCGTGGCTCGCTTTTGCAGCGGCTGTCAGCATCATCGGCGCGGTGCTGGCCCGCAGGTCACACGCAAGTTCCCGCGCGGCACCACTGGACCTTCCGGCATGATCTCGCGCTTTTCGGCTCGTCTCATCGCGCTCGGCGCATGTGCCGTTTTGACCGCGATCGCCTGCTGGCCGAGTTCGGCGCTGGCGCGGAAGGACGCGCTTCCGTCACAATTTTTCCGCCTGCAATCCGCCGTCAAACTGCCTGGCGCAGAGCCCGACTGGGACTATCTGGCATACGACCGGCAGCACGCGCGTCTGTTCATCGCCCACCGCGATGCCGGGCTGTGGGTGTTCGACACGCGTAAGCAGCAGCTCATCCGCAAGATCGCACAGACCCAAGGGGCCGGTGCAGCGCTGCTGGTGCCCGTGCTCAATCGCGGCTTCGCAATCAACGAGGACGGATCAATCACCATGTTCGATCTGGCGAGCCTTGCCCCGCTGAAGCGGGTTCGCATCGCCGCCGATGCCGACGCAGCCAGCTACGATCCGGTCAGTGGCCGGATCGCGGTGGTCTCGTCAGATAGCAGCAAGGTAACATTCGTCGATCCGCGCAGCCTTGCCGTGGTCGGCGCGGTCGCCCTCGCAACCGAACGGGCCGATGGTTCGGCCGCCGACGGACGCGGCGCGATCCTGCTCAACGAACGCGACCGCAACGCTGTGCTGAAGATCGATGCCAGAACGATGAAGATCCTGGCCGAATGGCCGATCACCGGCTGCACCCAGCCGACCGGCATCGCTTATGACCAAGCCGCTCACCGCGCCTTCATCGGCTGCCGGGGCGAGCACCCGGTGCTGGCGATTGTGGATGGCGATAGCGGGGCCACGATCATGACCCTGCCATTGGGCCGCGGCAATGACGGCGTTGTGTTCGACCCAATACGCAAACGCATCTTCACGACCAATGGCGTCGATGCCAATCTCGTCATCTTCCGACAAGACGATGCCGATCATTACCGCATGGAGCAGGCGATCACGACCAGGCCGCAGGCAAGGACGATGGCTTACGATCCAGACCGGCAGAGGGTTTTCAGCGTGACAGCAGAAGGCGTGCTTGACCCTGCCAAACCCGTTAATTCAGGCCCTTCGGCGTTTTACCCCAATGGCCATTACGCTGGCAGCTTTGTCGTGCTGACCTATGCTCCGGCTCGCCGTAGAAATTAGCCGCTGGGATAGGTTTGTCTGGCCAGCGGCCTGTCGATGGTCGCAATCTGGCTGATCGACCGGTTCTTGGCCCAGTGTCCCTGTGCGCCGTTAACGAAATCCGCCGGGCGCGAGGTCAGCGTCCGGGTGGCCAGCCAGAGACGTTTGAGGTGACGCTTGTAGCCGTTCGCGACATCGTCCTCGTAGGCCATCCGGCCATGCAACACATGGTAATTGTTGATGAATTGCATCGAGCCGGGCGGTAACTCCATATAGACGTTATAGTTGGGATCGCGGGCCATTTCGCTCATCGTATCTATGGCTTCGCGCTGCAAAGCCGTCAGCCGCGGCGCATCGGCGTGATGCTGCGACGCCTTGATATATTGCGGCACGAAGAAGTTAAACAAGCGACCTTCGTGCTCGGTAAAGACCGCGCGCATGTAATAGCTCTTGCCGCCCTCCGGCTGCTCACCGCGATAATCCCACGGCATCTTCTCATAGAGCGCGGCGACCAGATCGGGCCGTGTGCGCACCATTTCATTGTAGATTGCGACGACATTGGCGACACAGGACAGTCCGCCGCTCTTTGCTCTGCGCAAGCACATCAGGCCAACCAGATCCGATCCATCGGTGTGATAGTCGAGGCCGACCAGGCCGATCTCGTTGCCGCGCACTGTCGGATCGTCGGCAGCCTTCCCCTGATCGGTGACGTCGCCCATCATGTGGCCATATTTGTTCTGCGGCCACGGATCGCCCAGGTGCATGCCGATCCCCCAATAAAGCAGGGTCAGATCTTCATCCGAATAGCGCTCAACATCGAGCGCGCTGATCCTGACAAAGCCGCGGCCATTGATCAGTTCCTGTTCGGCGGCGGCCAGTTTCGCAACCAGGCCATCGAGCGGAAAATCATCGCGCCCGATCTCGAGCATGTTGGCGGACGCGGCCTTTGCGCACTGGAGCGCGACATCGAGTTCGGCATGATCGCTGGCCGAAAGCTCAACCGTCCAGCTGGCCGGATCGGCAACGTCCGAGGAGCACCAGTTGACATGGGTATCGAGCGGCTGGGGTGTAAAGGTCACGGGGCTTTCTCCTGTTCAATGCTGCGCGGGCGCGGATTGGGGGCCGCGCACAAGCCGGCCCGGCAGCGCGCCGGTGGCCTCGCCATCGCGGTAAATGACCGCGCCCGAAGCGATGGTGGCGGTATAGCCGTGCGCCCGTTGCAGCAGACGCTTGCCGCCAGCGGGCAGATCGAATGCCATCTCCGGCGCGGCCACCGCGAGCCGGTCAAAGTCGATGACATTAACATCGGCCTTCATCCCAGCCGCGATGATGCCGCGATCCATGAGACCGACTGCGCGCGCGGTATCCGCAGTCTGGCGCTTGACCAGCCAGGCGAGATCGAAGCGGCCATGGGCGCGGTCCCGGCCCCAGTGCGACAGTAGATAGGTTGGGAAGCTGGCATCTGAGATCAGGCCAACATGGGCCCCGCCATCGCCCAGCCCCATCACCGTATGCTTGCTCGCCATCATCTCGCCGCAGGCATCGAGGTTGAAATGGGCATAGTTGGCGAACGGCGCGAACAGGAAGGACTTGCCGTCGTCTTCGAGTAAGTAATCATAAGCCACGGCCTCGGGCGGGCGGCCCTCGCGCGCGGCAATGCCGGTGATCGATTGCCCCTGTGAAGGCTCATAATCGGGTGCGGAGCCCAGTGCGAACATTCGGTCGAACGCCATCAGGCGGCGCGCCGGTCCGCTCGCTCTTGCCGTCGCAGCCTCGGTCAGAACACGCTCCCGGAACGAGGGATCGCGCAGCGCGGCCAAGCGGCTGGCGTGCGGCTGGTCCGCGATTTCGCGATAGGCGATGAGCGAAGCAAACGGGTTGAGGCTCGCCTGCAATCCATAGAGCACGCCGATTGGGCGCGGTGCGACCTGACCGCAGATCGGCAAGCCGTCTTCCGCAGCACCTTCGATCAATCCGAGCAGCGAACGCCAGCCTTCCGGCCCGCCGTGGGTTTGCGCCAGCGACAGCGAGAGCGGACGACCCGATGCTTCGATCAGCCGGCGGATCATCGCAAATTCGCTCGCCTGATCGGGCGTATCGAAATCAGAGATCATCTCGATCACCCCCGAACCCGCATCCTTGATGCCCATCGCGATGCCCATCAGTTCGGCTTCGGTCGCGCGCAGCGAAGGGGTGGGATCGCCGGTGACCGTGCGGTGGTTAATCGTGCGCGAGGTGGAGAACCCGATTGCGCCCGCGCGCATCGCCTCCTCGGTCAAGGCCCGCATCTCGCCGATCTCAGCGGGCGTTGCGGGTTCCAGATTGGCCCCACGCTCGCCCATCACAAATACCCGCAGCGCGCCGTGGGGCAGCTGCGCGCAAATATCGATGTCGAACTGCCGCTCGGCCAGCCGATCGAGGTATTCGGGGAACGACTGCCAGTCCCAGCTTAGCCCCTCGTGCAATGCGGCCCCGGGAATATCCTCGACCCCCTCCATCAGCTCGATCAGGCGATTGTGATCCTGAGGGCGCACTGGCGCAAAGCCGACCCCGCAATTGCCCATCACGGCGGTGGTGACGCCGTGCCAGCTTGACGGGGCAATTTGCTGATCCCAGGTCGCCTGACCATCGTAATGGGTGTGGATGTCGACAAAGCCGGGGGTGACCAACTGGCCCTTGGCGTCGATTTCCTCTCGCCCGCAGCCGCTAACCGCGCCCACGGCGGCGATCCGGTCGCCCGTGATCGCGATGTCCGCCTCGCGCAGCGCCGCGCCGGTTCCATCGGCAAGCGTGCCGCCGCGAATGACGAGATCATACTCGGGGGTCATGGCTGGCTCTCCGTCTGGTAGGCAGCGGCAGTCTTCGCTCATTTGTGCCGCAGATCAATCACCGGTTCGCACCAGGGCTGGAACGATATACCCCGGCTGGCCGGCGGCGCTGTTGAAGCTGTAGACTTCGGGGTGCGGACCATAAGTGCGGAAATAGACCATAAAGTCCACGCCTTTGGGGGTCGCGAGCCAGTTGTGATCTTTGGCAGCATTTCCGGTAGGCTCGGATTGGACGAAGATGTCGAGCGAGCCGTCGGGATTGAAATGCAGCGGATTGATGCGGTCATGGTTGCCGATCGGGTTACGGCCCTTGGGAGCAAAGATATCATAAGTGCCAGCAGTGTAGACCGTGAACGACCAGAAGCCATCGACCTGCGGCGCCTTGCCCGCGTCGAAATGGATGGTGTAGCGGTGGCTGCCGTTCAATTGCGCGCCTGCGGCGTCGCGCAAATTGATCGACTGCATATTGTCTTCCATCATGTTGCCGGAAAACCCGAATTGGGCGGCAGCAGCGCGCTTCAGATAGTGTTCCTGATACCGGCCCACTACCAGTGCGTAGGGCCAGCCGTTAACGCGCGGCCCCAGATTGCCGAGTGCCCGGCGCAGCATCGGAGGGCCCAGGACCATTGCCTGGCGCAGCGCATCCTGCTTGTCAGCCGGCAGCGCGGCAAAATCGAACGGCTGCCCCTGGACAATGCCAAAGCTGCGCAGATTGGCCACCGCTTCGCTGTCTTCCTGGGTCGGCGGATTGATCGCCAGTACAGCGGCCATGCGGCTGTAGAATGTCTGCGGATCCATCGCCATGATCTGCTTGGGCACGGTGGAGAGCATCCACGGGCTGATCGCCGGATCGACCTTGCCGGCGGGCGGGACATAATTTTGCCCCCGCTTCCATTTTGAGAGGGGCGTTAGAGCCATGCCATCCTGAAATCGGTGGGCGGAGGTCAGGCTGGCCGGATCGAAATCCTGCCGGATGCGGCACAGGATCATCGCATGATCGCTGTCCATCTGGATGCGGCGAACGCCGGGCGGCAAGGTGCCATGCCAGTCCTTGCCCGTTACCGCATAATCGACCTCGATCGGTCCGGGGTTGGTGCGGTTGCCAACCGAGATATTGTCCGCCCACTGGTTGTGGATCGGGCAGACGTAATAGTGACCTGCCCAGGCCGGCAAGTGCCAGATTATCGGCTCTTTGCTCACATCGAGGTAGGCCATCGTGTAGAGCGTGTCAGAATTGGGGGCGACGCCCATGGTGTTTTCGGCGGTCTGCTGGCGGCGGCCATGGAAGAACTGATTGAGCGGCGCCCACATCTGGTTGGGGTTTTCGCTGGGCGCAGCGACATTGGTATACGTCTTCATCGAGACGTCGAAATAGACCGGCGTGTAGCCATAGACATAGGCTTGCAGAGCCTTTTCGACGAGCGGTGAGACGGGTGCGGCGGCCTCGATACTGTCGTCACCGAAGTGGAGCATCTGCATGTCCTGGGCGCGAACTGCCCCGCCCAGCGTGAACATCAACGTGGCTGTCGAAACCAGTAGTCCTGTGGCTAGGCGTTTCATCGGTTCATCCCCTTCATCGAGCCTTGTGGCACTTCTGGCGGTTTAGCCGCAGGATTGGCTTTGATACTTGACCTATCACGACATTAAGTTGATCATCTGCGCCATGCCGCACTTTGCGCAGAACACCAGTCTTGAGCCTTTGTTCCGCTTTGCCGCCACGCTGGGCATCAAAGCCGAGAATATCTGCGACGCCATCGGTCTTGATCTTCAGGCGGCGACAATCAGTGGCGGACTGATTCCGGCATCCGCCGTGATCGATTGCGTTGAATGGGTGGCAGCGACCAGCGGAACGCCGAATTTCGGGCTGCTCATGGCCGAACGGGTCGAACCCCGCATCATCGGCCTGCCCGCGCTGATCGCCGAACAGTGCCGCTCGATCCCCGAATATTATGAGCTGTTGCAGGCCCATCTGGGGCAGCACACCACCGGCTATTCCTTTGCGCTCGATCACGATGCGTTCGGCGGGGTCGGACGGTTGCGCATCATTTCACGCGGGCGCCATGAGCCGCGCCATTTTGCCGAAGCTGTGCTGGCCATCCACATCCGTGCTTTCCCCCAATTTCTGGGTGTGCATTGGCGGCCGAGCAAAGTGCTGTTCGCGCATGACCAGCTTGGCAGAACGGGTGACTACGCCCGCACCTTTGGCACCGAGGTCGTGTTCCGTGCCGGCTACAACGCGATCGTCTTCAGCGCCGAAGACTTGCTCTGGCGCGCCGCAGCGCAAGGAATGGACGTGCGGCGGCAACTACAGCACGCCTCCGCCGTCGCCCAGAGTGACCTGGTTGGCAAGGTTTCAGCCATGATCCGGATGTTGCTGCCGGACGGCAAAACCACGATCGACGAGGTCGCTGAGTCCTTGGCGATGAATCCCCGGACGCTGCAGCGTAAACTGCGGCAGTCTGGCACCAGCTTCTCGCGCCTCCTCGCCGAAACCCGGATTGCACTCGCTCGCGACTATCTTGGCCGCGAAGCGGTCAGCGCAACCGTGACGGCCGCCCGGCTCGGCTTTGCCGAAGTGAGCGTCTTCAGCCGGTTCGTGCGCAAGCACCTCAAGGTTTCGCCGCGAACATTGATGAAAGTAACCCGCTGATCGCTTTGCGCGGTTGGCGTTTTTCCAGAGTGGCCACTTGAGCATCAATAGCTGGTCGGGAGCTGCTCATGGTTGTGCTTGTTAATGAACCGGACGTTCGCCCCCGGGTTCCGCCCAACCTTTCGGGATCGGGTGGCGGACATGCGTGGTAATTCCGATCGCACCGCTTTAGGTGGGCAGCGCAAGTTCAGGCAGATCAGGCAGACCAATGGCCCGTAAACATTCCAAACATGGCACTTATGGCGACTCGCATGGTGAGGAGGAGGCTCCGGCGGCGACTGTGCCCTGCTGGTTATGCGGACGGCCAACTGGCAAGACCATTGTCTGGCACCATCCCGTGCCCAAAAGCCGGGGCGGGCGCGACGTTGTGCCCATGCACCCCGTTTGCCAGCAGACCCTGATCGCCAATTTCACCAATTCCGAGCTGCAGCGCTATGGGATGGATGTGACAGGCCTGCTGGATAATCCTGCGGTCCGCAAATTCGTCGATTGGGTGGCGAACAAGGATCCCGATTTCACCGCGCCGCAGGCCAAGAAGCAACGCTGAACCATCGGCGGGTACAGAAACGAATGGAACAACGATGACCGGGTCAATCACAACGCAGGAATCGCAAGACCACTTTGCCCATTGCGTCCAGGTTTTTGGCGGCATTCCTGCAACCTCGCGGCGGCTCGGTATCGACGAACGAGCCATCCGGCGATTTATCAACGGGGAGCTGCCGGTGAGCGCGCGTCTGCTGGAAGACGCTGCGAACGCGCTCCGGCTGCTGATCGCCGAAGCCACAGCAGCGGAAAACCATATCGCTGCGGCGTTGGGCGGTTAGCCGAACGATCCGCTAATTCCCTCCGTTCAAACTGGCACCGCGTCGAGGGCGCAATAAATCAAGAAAAACCGCGACTTATTGTTTCTGAGTGCTACATAACTGATCGTAGCTTCACCGACTGACAAAGCCGACGGCCTTTGCATTTTCGGTTTTGCGGGATCATTGATGGGCAGGGGCAGGATTCGATCAACTCGGCACGTCAAAGCTGCGGCGACCCCGCCATCGGCTGCTAAGGCTAAGTCGGGCGATGGCGCCAAGGATAACGGCCCTAAGGATATCGGCCCAAACGATCATGGCCCGGACGATAGCGGCCCAGACGATAGCGGCCCACAGCGGGCTGGCCATATGATCGTGGGCATCGGTGCCTCGGCCGGCGGGCTTGACGCCTTCCGGTCGTTCTTCTCGGAAATGCCAACCGATAGCGGCATGGCCTTCGTGCTGGTCCAGCATCTGGACCCCGATTACAACAGCGCGCTGGCCGAGATCATTGGTAAATGCACCGCAATGCCGGTGGTGAAGGCCGCTGACGGAACCATCGCTGCGCCCAACACCGTCGCCGTGATCCCGCAAAACGCGATTCTGAAAATCGAAGGCGGGGTGCTGCGGGTCGCCTTGCCCGAAACGCCGACCGCGCGGCGGTCATCGATTGATACCTTCCTGGTGTCACTGGCCGAAGATCAGGGTGAAAACGCCGTCGGAATCATCCTGTCGGGGTTCGGCAGCGACGGCACGATCGGGATCGAGGCGATCAAGGAAGCCGGCGGACTGACGCTGAGCGAAGCCGCGTTCGATCATCACGCCAAGTTTGGCATGCCGCAAAGCGCGACCGCCGGCGGCTTTGTCGACTATGTCCTCCAGCCGCATGAGATGCCGGCGCGCCTGCTGGAATATCGCGACTTCAAATTCAAAGACGCGGCCCTTGGCCTGTCTGAAACATCGGCAACGGGCCGGGCCAATCATCTGGTCACGATCTGCGCCGTGCTCAACAGCCGCCTAGGCCGCGATTTTGGGCAATACAAATCGAGCACACTGATGCGCCGCGTTCGGCGGCGGATGCAGGTGCTGCATATCGAAGACCCCAACGAATAAATCACGCAGCTGCGCAAGCTGCCGAATGAACCCGATCTGCTGTTTCGGGAAATCCTGATCGGCGTAACCCGGTTTTTCCGCGATCCGGGGATGTTTGAAGCCTTGGCCGAAACCGTCTTGCCCGAGCTGATATCCAGCGGCGGGCCTGACGAACCGATCCGCGTGTGGGTGGCGGGATGCGCCACAGGGGAGGAGGCCTATTCGCTCGCCATCCTGTTCAAAGAAGCGCTGACGGCTGCGGAATCCACGCGGGTCGTAACGATCTTTGCAACCGATATCGATGACCGGGCCGTCACAATCGCCCGCACTTGGCTCTATAGCGATCTCATTGAGGCCGATGCGTCGGTAGAGCGGCTGGAGCAGCACTTTGTCAAAGAAGGCCAACGCTACCGGGTTGCCAAACACATTCGCGATATGTGTGTGTTTTCCACGCATGACCTGGTCAAGGATCCGCCGTTCTCAAGGCTCGATATGGTAACGTGTCGCAATCTGTTGATCTACTTTGAAGCAGCGCTGCAGCAGCGCGTCATTGCAACCTTTCACTACGGAATTAAACCCAATGGGTTCCTGTGGCTCGGCCCTTCTGAAACCATCGCGGCGAGCGCGCGGCTGTTCAAGTCGTTTGACAAGCGCAGCAGGATCTTCAGGCGGGTCGACGGCGCCGCTGAAGTCCCGCGAGCCCCGGCGACCAGCCGGATGAGCCCCGCCTCCCCCACGCAGCGCGGGGTTGAAGCCGATAGCATCGATACCCAGGCCACGCGGATGATGGCGCAATATACACCGGCTTACATCGTGTTCGACAGTCAGAACGAGATTCAGCGGTTCTCTGGGCCGGTCGCGAAATTCATGGAGCCGGTCAGCGGCGGCGCCAGCCTGAACTTGTTCCGGATGCTGCACGCCCAGCTCCGCCCGCACGTCCGCAGCCTCGCGCGCAGAGCGCTTGAAGAGCAACGACCAATCCAGGAAGCCGTCAGTTTCGATGTCGCTGGCCAGACTCAGATGATAAATCTGATCGCCGAGCCGCTGACCGAACCGGTTGGCGGGCAGCGTTGCCTGTTGCTGGCGTTTCAGGAACTCGCGCCGGGCACCGCATCCGGGGTAGCGGATACGCCCGCCCAAAGCCCCTCGGTGGATCCCGAACATTCCGAACTGATCGCCGCGCGCGAAAAGCTTCAGACGATCACCGAGGAGCTGGAGACCGCGAACGAGGAACTGCATTCGACGGTGGAGGAGCTGGAGACTTCCAAGGAAGAGCTCCAGTCGATCAACGAAGAGCTGCAAACCGTTAACGCCGAGCTGAACAACCGGGCCGACAGCCTGGTCCGGTCGAACAGCGATCTGGCCAACCTGTTCGATAACACCTCTGTCGCGACGTTGTTCCTCGATAACAGAACGCATATCCGCAGGTTTACACCGGCAATCACCGAGATTTTCAATGTCCGCGAAGGCGACGAAGGACGGCTGATCAGCGATTTTTCATCGCGCCTGGCCGGCTCTGCGCTGACGCAGGATATCGCGACGGTGCTGCGTGACCTGGGGTCGGTGGAACGCGAAGCCGCGTCGGAGGATGCTGAAACCACTTACCTGGTGCGGGTCAAGCCATACCGCGATCTCAACAATGTCATCGACGGCGTGGTCATCACGCTGATCGATATTTCCGAACGCAAACGGCTGGAACGCGATCAGGCGCACCTTGCGGCCATCGTTGCCTCTTCGGAAGACGCGATCATCAGCCACGACCTTGATGGCAAGATCACCAGCTGGAACGCCGGTGCGGAAAAGATCTACGGCTATGCGGTGCATGAGATGATCGGTCAGCCGATGTCCACTTTGCTGGATGACATACAGATCGATGAATGGCCGGCCAATCTGATCCGCTTGCGCCAGGGCGAGCCGGTCACCGATATCGACATCAGCCGGGTGACCAAGGGTGACCGGGTGATTTACGTGTCGCTGACGATCTCGCCGATGCGCGATGCGCAAGGTGCGATCATCGGGGCATCGGCTGTCGCGCGCGACATTGCCTTGCGAAAAATCGCCGAGCAGCACTCCGAGATGCTGATGGCCGAACTCGATCACCGGGTGAAGAACATTCTGGCGGTCGTCTCTTCGGTCGTCTCCCAGACGCTCAAGGCGGGCGGCTCGGCCCAGTCCGCACGGGCCGAGATCGAAGGCCGGATCCAGGCGATTTCACGCGCGCATGCGCTGCTGACCGAACTTGGCGGGGTTGGCGGATCGCTGGCCAAACTCGTGGCGACCGAGCTCAAGCCATTCAATCAGCGTGCGAACGTTACAGCATCGGGCGACGATGTGGTGCTGACCTCGCGGGCAAATCTGAGCATGGCCCTGGCGATCCACGAATTGGCGACCAATGCGGTTAAATATGGCGCGCTCTCGACCGACGACGGGCATTTCGATGTGACCTGGCGGGTTACGGGATCAAACGACGCGCAGCAGCTCGAGCTGGTCTGGCTGGAAACCGGCGGGCCGCCCGTTTCGCAGCCCACCGGCCGGGGTTATGGAACCAAACTGATCGAACTCAGCCTGGTTCGCGGGCTGGGCGCCACAGTAACCCGCGAATTCCTTGAAGCCGGAGTACGCTGCCAAATTCTGGTGCCGCTGACCCGCGACATCGGCAGCCTGCGCACGGCTGATCTTGCGGACGAGGCTTCGTGACCAGCAGCGGCACGGCGCAGAGTGCTGGTGGTCGAGGATGAGTCGCTGGTTGGAATGGAGATCGAGGGCGCGATCGAAGATCTTGGCCATGAAGTCGTTGGTCCGATCGCCGAGCTTCACGAGGCGCTGGATGTGGCGGGGAGCGAAGCGCTGTGCTGTGCGATCCTCGACATCAACATCCGCGGCGGACATTCTTATCCAGTCGCCGACATTCTCAAGGAGCGCGGCTTGCCGATGTTGTTGATGACTGGTTATGACCGGCAGACCCTGCCCGACCGACTGCACGGGGAGGCCCTTCTCGCCAAGCCCTTCACCGCCGAGCAACTGGATACCGCAATTCGCAATTTATGCGCCAGAGCGGCGATTTCCGTTTAACAAGAACGCGCCGGGCAGATTTTCTGCCGGTTGGCAGAGGCGATCCTGGTTATGGCGAAAGATTTTCCCATCGTTTGTGTCGGCGGCTCTGCTGGCGGGCTGGACGCATACACGCGGCTGCTGAAAAATCTGCCGTCCGACCTGGGCGTCGCGATCGTCATCGTAAATCACCTGCGCACCGTATCGACGATGCTGCACCAGATCCTGCCGAGCTACACGGCTATGCCGGTCGAGCTGATTTCGGACCGGCTCGACGTGCGCCCGAACTGCGTGTTCATCATTCCGGAAAAGCGCGATCTCCACGTTGAGAACGGCGAGTTTCGCCTGAAACCGATCTCGAAGCCCCGGGGCTGGCCCGATGTCATCACCGTCTTCCTCCGCTCACTGACCGACAACTGGGACGGTCAACTGATCGCGGTGATCGTATCGGGCTATGATGGCGACGGGGCGGCCGCGCTGTGCGGTATCCGCGAAGTCGGCGGCCTCACGATCGCCCAGAAGATCGATACTGCCGCGCAGCCTGACATGCCGCAAAGCGCCATCGACAGCGGGTGCATCGATTACATCCTTTCGCCCGAAGCGATCGCGCAGGAAATCCGCCGGATCGCGGATGGTGATCCGGACGCCCGCTGACGAATTGGGGGCAACGCCGTAGCACGAGATATGTCGCCCGGTTCGAACCACGCCTACATCTGGTTCCGCTGGACCAGCAAACAAGGAACCGCGTCCGATGCCAGAGGTCATTCTCCACCAGTACGATAGCTCGCCGTTTTCCGAGAAGGTGCGGATCTGTCTGGGCATCAAGGGTCTGGCCTGGAGCGCGGTTGACCAGCCGGTCATCATGCCCAAGCCCGACCTGGTGCCGCTGACCGGCGGATATCGCCGCATCCCGGTGATGCAGATCGGTGCCGACATTTACTGCGACAGTCAGTTGATCGTGCGCGAGCTTGATCGGCGCTTTCCAGGCAGGCCGCTCTTTCCGCGCGGCAGCGAGGGTCTGGCGATCGGGTTCGAACAATGGTGCGACAAAGGGTTGTTCCAGTCGGCCGTCATGGCAATTTTCGGCTCCATCGGTGACGGCGTCGACCCCGCGTTCATCAAGGATCGTGAGGCCTTGAGCGGCCAGCCGTTCAACATTGCGGCCATGAAAGCGCTGGCGCCATTCGCCATCACCCAGATCAAGGCGCATGCCGCATTGCTGGCTGAGCAATTGGCCGATGGCCGCGCGTTCTTCGCAGGTGAAGATCCATGCCTCGCGGATGCAGCGGCCTATTACAATTTCTGGTTCATTCGCACCTTCTGCCCCGGGCTTGCCGACCGGTTCGCCGATCTCGCTAACTTCGACGCCTGGTATGACCGCGTCACCGCGATCGGCCACGGCACCCGCGCAGGCATGACGCCAGCGCAAGCGCTTCAAGCGGCGGCCACTGCGGAGCCGGAAGAGATCGGGACGCTGGCGGCCGAGGCTGACTTGACGGGCAAATCGGTGGCCCTGGCAGCCACCGACTATGGCCGCGACCCGATTGTCGGAAGCTTTGCGGGCTCGACACTCTACAGCCTTGCGGTTCGCGAGATGTCCCGGGCATCGGACTGGTCCAGGTCCACGTTCCGCGCCTTGGCTATTCGCTAACCCGGACTTAGCAAAACGGCGCGCTATTCAGGACAGGCGCCCTTCGGCACGCCAAGTCCGGACGGAAATGGACGGAGAATTTTTATAAATTTCACATGTTTAAGGAACCAATCCTGATACGGTTGGTTCCAGCGACATCGGGTCGCGCCGTCTCTTTGGTGTGCGCCTGCAACAGGAGACTTTTTCCATGATCAATTCGAAAGCGCGATTCGCGCTGCTCAGCAGTGCGTCCACAGCAGTTGCAATTTTCTTCGCGCCAGCGGCCGCTCAGGCCCAAACCACAACCTGTTCGCAGGTCACCACCAACATCACCTGCGTAGACGGCACCACCGTGCTGACCGCGACCACCGATCCGATCACCACGACTGTCGCCGGACCCGGGCTGGTCACCACCAACCTCACCGGCGCATCGAACGTCACCTACACCGCAACCGGTCCGATCGCGACCACGGGCGTGACTGCGGTCAACCTGACCTCGACCGGCGGCGCACTGACCTTCGCTCCGGCTGGTTCGACTGCACCTGTCAACATCTCCACCACTGGCGGTGCCGGTGCCAATGGCCTCGTGCTCAACACCGCTGGCCAAGCGGCTACCGTCACCGTCGGCAATATCTCGACCACGGGGACGAACTCGTACGGCGTGTTCGCCACTGGCGGCACCGACCTGACGCTGCGGACTGGTAATATCTCGGTCACCGGCGCAGGCAGCACGGCGATCGATGCTGTTGCACAGACCGGCAACATCAACATCACTGCAGGCAACATTATCGCCAACGGGCGCGGGCTGCGCACAGCGGCCACGGGCACCAACACCATCGTGGTCGGCAACGTTACCACCGGTGATCGGGGCATCCTGGCCAATGGCAGCACCGTTTCGGTCACCGCCGGAAATATCGCGACCTCGACCAACGGCGGCACCACCCCGGGTGGCTATGGCGTCGCGGCGCAGGCTTCGACCGGTAACGCCACGGTGCGCACCGGCACGGTCAGCACTGTTAACGGTTTCGGAATCCTGGCCACTTCGGCGGGTCTCACCGGCGCGGTCGATATCGGCGGCTGCTCCAGCGTTACGGCCTCGGGCAACAATGCAACTGCCGTGATCGGCCAGTCCACGGGAACCGGATCGGTCACGATCAACTGCGGCGCGCTGACCACCACCGGCGATAACAGCAACGGCGTCTTCAGCGCCTCGAACGGCGGCAACATGCTGGTCACCACGGGCGCGGTGAACACGGCTGGCATTGGCGCCTACGGGATCAACGCCAATACCACCGGTGCCGGTACGGTCACTATCAATGCCGGTAACATCACCACCACCGGGCTTGGCTCGACCGGCATCTATAGCCGTGCCAACACTGGCGCGGTCGATGTCGGTTATGGCAACATCACGACTTCGGGCACCTTCAGCGGCGGCAATACCGCAGCTGCGCTCGACATTCTCTCCAACGGGTCCGTCAACCTGCGCGGCGCCGGATCGACGATCCGCACCAACGGCGCCGGAACGATTGGCGCGCTGATCTACGGAGCCGGCGTTACCGGCAACTTGGGCAATATCACCTCCACCGGTCTCGGCGCACAGGGCGCGCTCATCACCGCGGCCTCGGCCCCGGTCAACTTGACGGTCGGCAACGTGTCCACCACCGGCAACGCACTGACGGTCAATGCGGGTGCCAACGCGGTCACGCTCAACACCGGAACGGTCACTGCGACTGAACTGGGTGCCACCGGCACGGTGATCAACAGCACCGGCGCGATCAACTTCAACGGCGGCAAGCAGGCCGCCAACGGCGCACCTGCGCTGCGCATCGCAGGCGGAGCGGGCGCGATCAACGCCACCGTGGCTGGCGCTGCGACAACCAATGCAGGTACCGCCGTGGCGATCAGCGGCACCGGACCGCTGACCTTCGCGAACACCGGATCGATCACCACCACCGGGCCAAGCTCGGCGGGGATCTTTATCAACGGTGTCACCACTGCGGCGGTCGCTTGCGGCAATGTTTCGACCACCGGATCGAACAGCCCGGCAGTTGCGATACTGTCTAACGGCACCACCACCACGACCTGCGGCACGGTCAGCACCACCGGTGCTGCCAGCGATGGCGTAGCGATCACCAACACCGCTGGTACGACCACCTTCACCGGCGGCACGACCACTGCAACCGGGCTCGGCTCGCGCGGCATCGTGGTTACCTCCTCGGCTCCGGCAGCGACCGGCCTGGTCACCGTCAACACCGGCGCGGTTACGGCTAACGGCAATGCTGTTGTCGCCAGCTCAACCGGCGGAGCCAACGTGGCGGTCAACACCACCGGCAACGTTGCTTCGACTACCGGCACTGGCATTACGGCAACCACTGCAGGGACCGCACTGGTCAACATCGCTGCGGGCAATACCGTCTCCGGAATTCAGGGCGTCAATCTGGCCGGTACGGCTGGCAACACCCTGATCGTCAACGGTACGCTGTCCAACACCGGCGGCACCACGCCGTACACGGTGCTGGCGGGCGGTCAGTTCACCCTGACGCTGGGCAGCGCCGGTGCGATCACCGGTCCGCTGGCCTTCACCATCGGGAACGACACGTTCAACAACCAGGGCACTTACGCCCTGCCGTTGTCGCTCGACTTCCTGGCCGGCGCCGACGTGCTCAACAATTCGGGCACGCTGACCGGCTTTGCCGGGAACGCCTCGATCCTCGGTCTCGAGACCTTCAACAACTCGGGACTGATCGACATGCGCGATGGCGCGGCCAATGACGTGATTACCCTGACGGGCACCAACTACGTCGCCACCGGCAACGCTTCGCTGGGGATCGACGTGGTCGGCAGCGGCGGGGTCAACCTGGCCGACAAGCTGATCATCGGCGGCACCACCACCGGGACCACCACCGTGCTGGCGAACTTCGTCAACCCGGTGATCGACCTGACCGGGCCGCTGATCGTTGATTCGTCGCTCAACAACCTGACCGCAGGCCAGTTCGTGCTCGGCGGTGCGGTCAACCAGGGGCTGATCAACTACGGCATCCAGGTGCGCGGTGGTGACGCCTATCTCGTCTCGACCGCCGATGCCCGGATCTTTGACACCGTATTCATCGGCCGCCAGATGCGCGACCTGTGGTACAGCTCGGCCGATGCCTACAGCTCATACGCTACGGCCCGCCGGATCAGCTATGGCCAGGAACGCAGCCATCCGCTGGGTATCTGGGCGCAGCTTTACGGTGAGCGCCAGACATCGGGCGACAATAGCCGCGCGGTATCGGCGTTCGGTTCGAACTTCACCGTGTCCGACCGCATCCGCACCAACATCGAAGGTGCGCAAGGCGGTCTTGACTTCGGTGCTTCGAACTTCGTGATCGGCGTCACCGGTGGCTACGAACGCGCCAAGGGGATCACCCCGAACGCCTCGCTGGTCCGCACCGAAGGCCACAACTATGGCGCTTATGCCCAGTTCGGCATGACCTCGGGCTTCTATGCCGGGGTACTGGTCAAGCGTGACGATCTGCGCACCACCTACAGCAACGGGGCGATCGCCAACGGCTTTGCCGCACCGAAATCGCACACTGATGGGATCGAGGGCGAAATTGGCCTGCGCACCGGTGGCATGAACAACATCAACTTCGACATCGGCGTCGGCTTTGCCTACGTCCATTCGAAATTCGATGCGTTCAATTTCGGCAACATCGCGTTCGCCCGCGACGAGCTGACCAGCGAGCGCGGCCAGGCCCATGCCCGGGCAACGTTCTCGGGCGCGATTGCACCGTTCATCGAAGTTCGCGGTTTCCACGAATTCCGTGATAGCAACAGCTACCTGCTGCAGAGCGGGCTCGCGACATCGACCCTCGACGGCGCCAACAAGGGCACCTGGGCGCGGATCGAAGCCGGTATCGGCGGCGGCAACAAGGGCGGGCCGCTGATCAGCGCCTGGGCCAACGTGGGTGATACCACCGGTTTCGGCCTGCGCGCAGGCTTCCGCTTCTAACGCAGTCCGGCACGGATCAAGGAACAAGGGCGCCCGGTGTAGATCGGGCGCCCTTTTCTATTGGCAAGGTCAACAGCGAGGAGGGGGCCAAGCGAAAATGCGCATAGCAGGTGCATTGTTTGCAACGTTAACTTGGCCTCGCTCGTTGTAAGGGGAACGGGTGGTTTGCGGGCTACGATTGGCCACTTGCCCGGAGGAAAGCGTCATGACCGCACTATTGCTCGCCCGGGCGCAATTCGCCTTCACGCTGAGCTTCCATTTCCTCTTCCCGGCGTTTTCGATCGGCCTGGCGAGCTATCTCGCGGTGCTCGAGGCGCTGTGGCTCAAGACCGGGGCCGGGGTCTACGCCAACCTCTACCGTTACTGGTTGAGGATCTTCGCGGTGGTGTTTGCCATGGGCGTCGTCTCGGGCATCGTCATGTCATATCAGTTCGGCACCAATTGGTCGGTTTTCTCTGACAAGGCCGGTCCGGTGATCGGCCCGCTGATGGCTTACGAAGTGCTGACCGCTTTCTTCCTTGAAGCGGGCTTTCTTGGCGTCATGCTGTTCGGGATCAACAAGGTCGGGCCGCGCCTGCACTTTGTCGCCACTCTGGCCGTGGCCGTGGGCACCTTCATCTCGGCCTTCTGGATCCTTGCAGTCAACAGCTGGATGCAGACCCCGACAGGTTATGAGATCGCGCCGAACGGCCAGTTCGTTCCGGGCCCGAGCTGGCTGGCGATCATCTTCAATCCCAGCCTTCCTTACCGGCTGGTGCACACCGTACTCGCTGCGTACCTGACAACCGCCTTCGCGGTGGGCGGGGTCGGCGCCTGGCACCTGCTCAAGGACCGCCACAACCCCGGCGCGCGCAAGATGTTTTCCATGGCCATGTGGATGGCGGCCGTGGTCGCCCCGCTCCAGATTTTCGCCGGTGACCTGCACGGACTTAACACGCTTGAGCATCAGCCGGCCAAGGTCATGGCGATGGAAGGCCATTTCCAGAGCCACCCGCACGGCGCTCCGCTGATCTTGTTCGGCATCCCCGACAGCAAGGCGCAGCGGGTCGATTACGCCATCCAAATTCCCCAGGCCTCCTCGCTGATCCTGAAGCACGATCGGAACGCGCCGCTGGCCGGGCTCGACACGATCCCGGCAGCTGACCGGCCGCCGGTCGGGATCGTCTTCTGGGCGTTCCGGGTAATGGTCGGGCTTGGCCTCGCCATGTTCGGGCTGGGACTGTGGAGCTTGCTGGCGCGCTGGCGGGGCAAGCTGTTCGACTGGACCTGGCTGCACCGCGCTGCGCTGGCGATGGGGCCGGCGGGGTTCGTGGCGGTGCTGGCCGGCTGGATCGTTACCGAGGTCGGACGCCAACCATTTACGATCTATGGCCTGCTGCGCACCGCGGACAGCGTCTCGCCGCTTGCCGCGCCAGCCGTGGCGGCCTCGCTCGCGGCTTTCGCGACAGTCTATTTCGCGGTGTTTGGAACCGGCATCTGGTATCTGCTACGGCTGATGCACAAGCCCCCCGAAGCGCATGAAGCCCCGCCATCGGCGGCTCCGATCAGAAGCGCGGGCATCACCCCGGCCCCGCAGGTTGCCGAAGGTGATGCCTTGCCCGGCGCGCACGACAAGGAGACCGAATGATGGATCTCACCGTCATCTGGGCCGGGATCATCGGCTTCGCCATTACCGCCTATGTGATCATGGACGGCTTCGATCTGGGCATCGGCATCCTGTTCCCGCTGTTCGAGGTGGGCAGCAAGCGCGATACCGCGATGAACAGCATCGCGCCCGTGTGGGACGGCAATGAAACGTGGCTGGTGCTGGGCGGCGGCGGGCTGCTCGCCGCCTTCCCGCTGGCCTATGCGATCATCCTTCCCGCGCTTTACGCGCCGCTGATGGCCATGCTGCTGGGGCTGGTGCTGCGCGGGGTTGCCTTTGAATTCCGCTGGCGGGATCCGGCGCATCGCCCATTGTGGGATATCGCCTTCACCGCCGGATCGCTGGTTGCCGCCTTTGCCCAAGGCGTGACGCTGGGTGCCTTGCTGCAAGGCATCACGGTCGTCGGCCGTGCTTACGGCGGCGGCTGGTGGGACTGGCTCTCGCCATTTTCCATTTTGACCGGCGCCGGACTGGTTGCTGGCTATGCCTTGCTGGGTGCCTGCTGGCTCAACTGGAAGACCGAAGGCGACCTGCAAGATCAATGTGCGCGCTATGCGCGGCGGCTCGGCATCGTCCTGCTCGCCGTGATAGCTGCGGTCAGCCTGGCCACGCTGACGCTTGAGCCGCGCTATGCCGAGCGCTGGCTCGCCTGGCCCGGGATTGTCGCCACGGCGCAAGTCCCCTTGGCCACCCTGATCGTCTCGGTCATGTATTATCGAAGCTTGGCCCGGCGCCGCGATGCGCAGCCGTTCTTCTGGGCACTCGGCTTGTTCGGCCTGTGCCTGGTCGGGCTGGGCATCTCGATCTGGCCAGACGTGATCCCGGCGCGGGTGACCATCTGGCAAGCTGCCGCACCCTACCGCAGTCAGGTGTTCATGCTGGTTGGCGCCGCTGTGCTGGTCCCGGTGATCCTGGCCTACACCGCCTGGGCCTATTGGGTCTTTCGCGGCAAGGTCGGCAGCGACGGTTACCATTGATGGCGCGGTGGCAGCGCCTTGGGTGGTTCGTGGCGATCTGGGCCGCCAGCGTGACGGCGGTTGTCCTGTTGGGTCAGGCCATTCGTGTCATGGTAAAGCCGTAAGCTGCAGCATGCCGATCAAGCCTTGCCGGCCTCTGTCAATGCGGCGTCCCCGCCATCGGCCCTCCCCGCAAGAAGCTCATCGACCGATCGGGCGCGGTCCGGATCGGTCGGTTCGGCGGGTTCGGCAGCGCCGGTCACTTCGCGTTCCAGCGCAGTCCTGATCCGCTCGATTTCGGCTTCTTCCAGCCGTTCGATCCCCACGAACCCGCTGCGCGCATCGGCGATCGCGCGCAGGATTTCGTCGAGCTTGGCCTGGATCGCGGCACCGTCGCGGTTCTGGCTGTTCTGGATCAGGAACACCGCCAGGAAGGTCAGCACTGTGGTCGCGGTGTTGATGACCAGTTGCCAGGTATCCGAATAATGGAAGAGCGGGCCACTTACCGCCCAGACAATGCAAGCAGCGGTCGCGCCGAGAAATGCCTGCGGCCGGCCCATCAGGGTGGCACAGCGCGAAGCCAGCTGCGCGAAAGATGGGCCCTTCATGGCAGGAGCCGCGCCACTTGGGGAAGGCGGGGTGTATTTTCCATGTGCTGGTTAACCCGCAACCCGGTCGGAAGTTCCCCGCCGCCCGGGCGGCGGCCAGGCATCTGCCGAGATTGCGTAACCACAAATAAACCATTGCCGCGCACAATGGTCTTTCCGCCAAGTCCGGGAAATGCGTGTGACCACCATCGTCATCGATGGATTGAACGAAGAAGACTTCCGCCGTTCGGTCCAAAACAGATTGCGTGAGGGCCGAGTCGCCCCGGCGATCGCGCGTTTGCGCACGCTGTTGGCGCCCTACGCCGGACCTGAAGGCCCGCTGCCCGAACGCTTCCTGACCGTGGCCCCGGCTGAACTGATATTCTCGGGCTGGGCAAGCCTGGGCGATGGCATCGCCCGCCATGATCGTCCAGGGCGCCCGGTCACCGCACTGGGTATCGCCTTTGGTTGGGCTGGCGAAGACGTACCGCAGCCCGACGCCGAAGGACGGCTGCAACCCTATCTTGAAACCGCCTATTTCAACGATGATTCGTTCCCTTTCTCGCAAAGTAGCCGCGATGACTTGCTTGATGGGTATTCGTCGGAAGGTTGCACCTGGGGCGGCGATAATCTGGCGGTCGATACCGCCTTGGTGCTCCACGGGATCGATGATCTTTACGGTGCGCTGGCCGCGCTGGAAGATCATCTACTGGCAAGCGACGAGCCCGATGAAGCCGGGCTCATCGCTGGATCGATCGGCGCCTGCCTGCTCTCGGCCCTGCTGATCGAGGCGGTCAAGGTCCAGATCGCTAACCACCGCCTGCCGCGTCCGGTCTGCGTGACCGCCGGCAGCAACGGGGTCTACCCCTATTTCGACGCCCCGATTGCCGGGATGCCGGCCGAAGTGCTCAAGGCTAGCGAGAATGATGAAGACATGGTCCCGGCGGATCAGGGTGTCCCGGTTCCGCGCTACTCCAGCCTGCTGGTGACCAGCATTCCCCGAGCCCGCAAACGCGCGGTGCTGGTGCTGAACGAAAACGAGGACGAGACGGCGCACCGGCTCGCCGGTCTGCGGCAGTTGCATGGCGCCGAGCCTGAAGCACCGATTGTTTCGGCCCCGGTGCCGGAGCGCTTCGAACCCGATGCTCCCGGACCGGAACCAGTCCTGGCGCACGAAGCAGGCGGTCTCCTACTTGCCAAAAAGCCGCCCAAGACCAGCGGAGACTTTCGCGACATGCTCACCCCGCGCGACGGCGATTTGCAGCAGCGCTTGCAGAGCCTGCTCGCCACCCACGCTCCGCGCCCCGCCGAAGCCGAGCGCCTGCCCGAACCATCGATCGACGGGGAACCGCAAGCAGAGCTGCCCGCCGAACCGGCATGGCTGGAGCAGGAAATTCAAGCTCCGGTCGAAGCACCTATGGCCGGGGAAGCCGAACCCGAATGGTTCGAGGATGACCCAAGACCGTCGCGTTGGTCACGGCTGAAGTCCTGGCTGCGTGCCCTGGGCGGCCGCCGCGCACCCTAGGGCGCCGCAACCATTGCTAACGCGAAGCCGGTGGTTGGTTACGGCTCGGCGCGCGAGAATCTCCGCCGGATTGGCGGAAATTCGGGAACCCAATCCAGACCTGTCGGTTGGAACTGGCGGAACATAAGGCAAAACCGCAGTGAAGATCCTGATTGTCGAAGACGAAATTTTTGTCGCGATGCATCTCGAAGAAGCGTTCGAAGACCTCGGATGCGACGTAATCGGGATTGCGCCCGACACTGAAACCGCGCTTGAACTTGGTAAGCAGGAGCCCACGATTGCAGTTGTCGACTTGAACCTGCGCGACGGCTTTACCGGCCCCAAGATCGCACGCGAACTGGCCAATCGTTATGGCACCAAGGTCTATTACCTGACCGGCAATCCGCGCGAAGCGGGTGAGCCGTTCGAAGGTCTGCTCGGCGTGAAGAGCAAGCCGTGGGGCGAAAGCGACCTCAAAGAAATCGCCGCCGCCGCGCGCGACTGATACTGCCTAACGGTGCAGCCGCGAGCATTTGAGGCTCAGGCGGACCTGCAACCCTTCGGGATCCCATCGATAATCGATTTTGCCGCCAAGCTGGCGTTCGACGCTCAGTTCGGCGAGCCGCGTGCCGAAGCCAGTGACGGTCGGCGCGCCCGCCAGATAGGGGCCATTGCGTTCGGTCCAGGTGATGGTCAGATCATCGCCAACGCGGACGGTGTCGACTGTAACTTGCCCCTTTTCGGTCAGCAAGGCACCGTACTTGGCGGCATTGGTGGCCAGCTCGTGAATAACCAGGGCAACCGGGGTCGCTCCGCGATCGTCGATGGCGACATCGTCCCCGGAGATAACGATCCGGTCGATGTGCCGGAACTGATAAGGCTCGACAATCTGGCTGATCAGCCCGCGCAGTGTGCCGGTCGGCGCCTTCGGGGCGGACTGATCGCTGTGCGGCTGGGCGAACTCGTGCGCCCGGCCCAGCGCCGCGACCCGCTGCGCCAGCTCGCCCAGTTCCGGTTGCGGCCCCTTGGCGACTTGCCGGGTCAGGTTGATCAGCCCGGAAATGATCGCGAAGATATTCTTGATCCGGTGCGACAGCTCGCGGCTGAGCAAGGCGTTGTCCTCGGCAATCCGCTTCTGTTCGTCGATATCGGTGCAGGTCCCGATCCAGCGGGTAATCTGCCCCTCGGCACCGCGCACCGGCAGCGCCCGGCCAAGCGTCCAGCGGTATTGTCCGCTGTGATGGCGCAGGCGGTATTCGATCTCGTAGGGCTCGCCGGTTTCAAGACTGCGACGCCAGCTCGCCCAGGCCCGCTCCTGATCTTCGGGGTGGAACATGCCGTTCCACTCCTCACCATCGGTCGATCCTCGGGGGACGCCGGTGAACTCGTACCAGCGGTCGTTGTAATAATCGTGATAGCCATTGGGGAGCGTGGACCAGACCATCTGCGGCATCGCGTTGGTCAGAATCGCGAAATTGGCTTCGCTCGCGGCAAGGCCGGTTTCAGCAGCAAGGCGAGTTTCGCTTTCGCCCGCGTGCGTTTCAGTCGCTTCGTTCCGCAAATCTCACGCCTCATCTTCGCTGCAATCTGCGAAAATTCGCAGGCCAAAAACCGCGTCCGGCTGTCCGGATCAGTTCCGCGCAAGCTCCAAACGAGCAAGTCGAACAGTTGGTTCCGGTAAATTCCGGCGCATGTCTGCATGCGCTTGAGTGGCGCAGGCATTGCGCTAGGTTGCGGGCAAGGCTGGCAACCGGCCACGTGGAGACGAGGAATGGCATCGAAACTGGAAGTGCCGGCCAATTGGCCGGTGCGATCGCTGGGCGAGATCGAGGCGCTGCTGTGCGCACCCGGCGCACCGTTCGAAATGGAGGTCGTCGAGATCCGCGGAGTGCCGACCCGGGTGTGGAAGAACGCCCCCGCCAGCCTCGCCGCGCTCGCGGCGGTGGGACGCAGCCACGGCGATGCGACTTTCCTGGTGTACGAAGACGAACGGGTGACCTTTGCCGCCTGGCACAAGGCGGTGGCCGCGCTGGCGCACGAACTCACCCAGCTTGGCGTGAGCAAGGGCGACCGCGTCGCGCTCGCCTCGCGCAATCTGCCCGAATGGCCGGTGGTGTTTTTCGCCACGACCGTGCTGGGCGCGATCTGTGTGCCACTCAATGCGTGGTGGACCGGGCAGGAGCTCAGCTACGGGCTATCCAATTCGGGGGCCAAGGTACTGGTCTGCGACGGCGAGCGACTGGCCCGGATCGAACCGCACCTGGCCGAACTGCCAAACCTGGCGACGGTGATTGTCTCGCGTCTTGCCGAGGCGCCTGCCGGCGTGCTGCGGCTCGAAGATCTGATCGGCACTTCGCACCAGTGGGCCGGCCTGCCTGATGCCGACTTGCCGCCCACCCAGATCGCTTCGGACGATCCGGCGACGATCCTCTACACCTCGGGCACCACCGGCAATCCCAAGGGCGCACTGGGCACGCACCGCAACCTTACCACCAATATCATGTCGGGCGGCTATGCTGCGGCGCGCAGCGTGTTGCGCCGCGAGCATGCGCTGCCCGAACCGGCCAAGAAGGTCTTGCTCACCGTCATCCCGCTGTTCCATGCCACCGCCTGCTCGGCCACGCTGATGGGCGCGATCGCAGGCGGGCATACCATTGTGCTGATGTACAAGTGGGACCCGGTTCAGGCCTTCGGGATTATCGAGCGCGAAAAGGTCAACGCCACCGGCGGGGTGCCGACGATCGCCTGGCAGCTGCTCGAGCATCCCGACCGCGACAAGTACGATCTCTCGAGCATCGAGACGATCGGCTACGGCGGCGCGCCTAGCGCGCCTGAGCTGGTCAAGAAGATCTTCGAGGTGTTCGGAGCGCTGCCCGGCAACGGCTGGGGCATGACCGAAACCTCGGCCACGGTCACCACCCATTCGGCCGAGGATTACCTGGGCCGCCCGACCAGCTGCGGGCCGCCAGTGGCCGCCGCCGACCTGCAGATCCGCGGCGATGACGGGGTGACCTTGCTGCCCAGCGGCGAAGTGGGCGAGCTGTGGGCGCGCGGGCCGATGATCGTGGCCGGCTATTGGCAAAACCCCGAAGCCACGGCGACAACCTTCGTCGACGGCTGGGTGCGCACCGGCGACCTCGCCTGGCTTGACGAGGAAGGCTTCTGCTTCATCGCCGACCGGGCCAAGGACATGGTGATCCGCGGCGGCGAGAACATCTATTCGTCCGAGGTTGAGAACGTGCTGTACGAACACCCGGCGGTCACCGACGCGGCAGTGGTGGGCATTCCGCACCGCACGCTGGGTGAGGAACCGGCGGCGGTGGTCCACCTCGCCCCCGGCGCCGCGGCCAGCGAGGACGAGCTGCGCAGTTTCGTGCGCGAGCGGATCGCCGCGTTCAAGGTCCCGGTGCGGATCCTGTTCCATCCCGAAACCTTGCCGCGCAACGCCAACGGCAAGATCTTGAAGAAGGAGCTGAGAGGGCTGTTCGGCGGGTAACACCCGTGCACAAGTGCAGCAAAAACAGGTCAACCAGCGTTACAAGTCGTCAGAAATTCTCTGCACTTGATACGCGATTTCAATAGCTTGGCTGAAATTCGAGGCATCTGGAGCGGGTTCGGGCCAATTACAACCGTGCTTGGCGAACGGCAGCGCCGCCATAGCCGAACATCGTGCTGTAGGAAAATGCCGCGCCGCGGGCGCGTTTACGCTTTGGTAAGCCCGAAGCGCGACAATGCGGAATGGCCCAAGCGCTCGCCTTAGTATTTGACCGCACCTTGCCCGAACCGGCCGAGCTGCTGCGCAGAGCGATGGTGGTCAGCTGCGCGCTGGCCTTGATCCTGGCCGGCCCGGCCGTTCCGCTAGGCCTGTAACAGCTTCCACAACGCCGCCAGCGCTGACAGCGCGAGCACCCCGCCAGTAAATCCGCGCCACGCCTTATCGCTGATCTTGCCGAACGCCATGTGCCCGAGCCAGTTGCCGAGCAGCACCGCCGGGAACAGGATCGCCGCCAGTATGGGCTCGCGCAGGGTCGCCACCCCGAGTGCCGTGGCCGAAACCACGCCGGCGAAGGACGTCGCCAGGAAGATCGTCATCATTGAAGCGCGCGCCAGACCCGCCGGAATTTCGCGGCGCAGGTAGTACGGCACCACCGGCGGACCGGGCATGCCCGCGAACCCGGTCAACACGCCCGAAAGCAGGCCGGTGCCGCCGGTTTCCGGCAGACTGGGCGCGTAATGCGCCGGCTTTTTGGGCAGCAGCACCAGCAGGAACGATCCAAACGCAATCAGCGCGATCAGCAGCCGCGCCAGCGATGGGTCGGCCAGCGCCAGCAGCCACACCCCAAGCGGGGTTGCTGCCATCGCGATCAGCGCAATCTGGAACGCGGACCGTTCGCTCGCGCCGAGAATCTTCTTGAGGCCGACCAGCCCGATCAGCAGGCCGAGCCAGTTCGCCACCACCACCGCTTCGCGCGGCGGGATTGCGAGGCCCAGCACCGGCACCAGCAGGATAGCCATGCCGAACCCCGCAAGGCCGCGCACAAACGCCGCGCCCAGCGCCGCAGCCACCGCGACCGCAATCTGCACCAGCGACAATCCGCCGAGAATGCTTTCCGCCATCCCGGACACTCAGATCCAGCCCTGCGCGGCGGCGATCGCATGGACGGTCACCGCGTGAACCGCGGCAATGGCAAGATTGCTGAGCACCACCGGGTTGGCGAAGTTGCGCACCGTGATCGGTGTGGTGACCTTGTAGACGATCTGGACGATCAGCAGCGCGGCCACCATTTCCGCCACCGGCCGCAGCAGCAGAGCGGCCGAAACCAGCAGGATCGCCAGATAAATCGACAGCAGAATGCCGCGCGCCGGACTGGGCGGACCATAAGCCGTGTCAGTCCAGCGCGCCTTGGCGATTATGCTGGCGCAGACGGGGATCAGGACCGCCACATTGAGAACAAGCGAAAGCGTAATCAACCAGTCCATCGATCCCCCCTTTTGCAATCTCGATCAGATCGTAGCGCGCACATCCGGCGGCGTCGCCTGAGCCTTTAGCATGGCGATCGCCTCGGCGAGCGGCATGACCTTCTGGTGCTCCACGTCCATCGAGCGCAGCGCGACGGTACCCTCTTCGGCCTCGCGTTTGCCCAGCACCAGCAGGTGGGGGACTTTCTTGAGGCTGTGCTCGCGCACTTTGTAGTTGATCTTCTCGTTGCGCAGGTCGGCCTCGACGCGGATGCCGGCAGCTTCGAGCTGGCGCACCACATCGCGCGCGTAGTCATCGGCATCCGAAACGATCGTCGCGACCACCGCCTGCACCGGGGCGAGCCAGACCGGCAGCTTGCCCGCGAAATGCTCGATCAGGATGCCGATAAAGCGTTCGTAAGAGCCGAAGATCGCGCGGTGGAGCATCACTGGGCGATGCCGCGCGCCGTCCTCGCCGATGTAGCTCGCATCGAGCCGTTCGGGCAGCACGCGGTCGGACTGGAGCGTGCCGACCTGCCAGGTCCGCCCGATCGCGTCGGTCAGGTGCCATTCGAGTTTGGGCGCGTAGAACGCACCTTCGCCGGGCAGTTCCTCCCAGCCGTATTCGTCTGTCGCCATGCCCGCGCGGACCACCGCCTCGCGCAACTCGGCCTCGGCCTTGTCCCAATCGGCTTCCGAACCGAAGCGCTGATCGGGGCGCAGCGCCAGCTTGACCGCGTAGGTGAAACCGAAATCCTGATAGATCCGGTCGGCCAGCGCGCAAAAGGCGCGGGCTTCCTCGACGATCTGGTCCTCGCGGCAGAAGATGTGCGCGTCGTCCTGGGTGAACTGGCGCACCCGCATCAGCCCGTGCAGCGCGCCGTGCGGCTCGTTGCGATGGCAGCAGCCGTTCTCGTAGAGCCGCAAGGGCAGGTCGCGGTAGCTCTTGATGCCTTGGCGGAAGATCAGGACGTGCGCCGGGCAATTCATCGGCTTCAAGGCCATCCAGTCGGCCTCACCCGAGATGACTGGGCCATCATCTTCGGTGTTGGGCACCTCGTCGGGGATGACAAACATATTCTCGCGGTACTTGCCCCAATGGCCGGACTGCTCCCACTGGCGCGCGTCCATCACCTGCGGGGTCTTGACCTCGCGGTAGCCCGCGGCGTCGATCGCGCGGCGCATATAGGCTTCGAGCTCGCGCCAGATCTTGAACCCATTGGGGTGCCAGAAGACCGAGCCGTGTGCCTCTTGTTGGAGGTGGAACAGGTCCATCTCCGCGCCGAGTTTGCGGTGATCGCGCTTGCCTGCTTCCTCCAGCCGCGTGAGGTGCTCGGCGAGCTGCTTCTTGTTGAGCCAGCCGGTGCCGTAGATCCGGCTGAGCATCGCGTTGGCTTGATCGCCGCGCCAGTACGCGCCCGACACCCGCGTCAGCTTGAACGCGGCGGGATCGAGCTTGCCGGTGCTGGGCAAGTGCGGCCCACGGCACATGTCGAGCCAATCTTCGCCCGACCAGTAGACCGTCAGATCCTCGTCGCCCGGAAGTTCGGCTGCCCATTCGGCCTTGAAGCTTTCGCCCTGCTGCTGCCAGCGCGAGATCAGCTGCTCACGGCTCCACACTTCGCGGCGCAACGGCTTGTCGGCAGCAATGATCTTGCGCATTTCGGCTTCGATCGCGGGCAGGTCGTCCTCGGTGAGCTGGCGGTCTTTCGGCGCAAAGTCGTAATAGAACCCGTCATCGGTCGAAGGCCCGAACGTAATCTGCGTCCCCGGGAATAGCGCCTGCACCGCCTCGGCCAGAACGTGGGCAAAATCGTGCCGAGCCAGATCAAGCGCATCGGCCTCGTCGCGCGACGTGACCAGCGCGAGTTGCGCATCGGCGGTGAAGGGACGCGACAGGTCAACCAGTTCGCCGTCCACCCGCGCCGCCAAGGCGGCCTTGGCGAGGCCCGGTCCGATCGCTGCGGCAACATCAGCCGGGGTCGATCCCAGCGGCATTTCGCGAACCGATCCATCGGGCAGGCTGATCTTGAACTGGTCTGACATGCTCACTCTTTCGCGTTTCTGCGCGGCGCTTTGGCACAAGCGGCCGCGCACCGGAAGGGGCGGCGTCGGTATCGATCAGGTTCGGGAGGAGACGCCAGCCACCCGAACCAGTTACTGGCCCAGGGCGGCGGCGCGGCTTCGGCTCAGGCGAAGACGGCCAGCCCCGGGGTTGCCCGGGTGGTGGTAGTCAGTGTCGAGGCGAAGCGCTGCGTCATCGCCACGTCTTTAGCAGCGCGGCAGTTAAGACGCAACTAAGCCATCCTCCCCGTGCCGGGGAGGATCAGGCTTCGAACTTCCGTTGCCCGGCCAGCACGGTCATCCGCTTGGTCCCGGCGAGCACAGTGCTGCGCTGGCGCACGGTGGCGAGGAAGCGGTATTCGCTGGTCGCCGATGCTGGCGTCAGTTCAACCGCCATGTAGCCGCGCTGTGACATATCGCACCATTTGAGCTGCGGATTGCGCGCCACTGTCGCCTTGGCGAGGTCGTCGGGCTTGATCCAGCGGATCGAGCTTTCCGCGCCAGGCGAGGTGACGCCTTGCCCGGCCATTTCAACCCCAACCCGTGTGCCCTTGCGGTCAAGATCGAAGGCCCAGGCGTTGTGGCTGTCACCCGACAGCACCACCAGATTGGCATCGGCATTGAGGGCAGACTTGAACAGCCGGTCCCGTGCGGCCGGATAACCGTCCCAAGCATCCATGTTGAGCGGCAAGTCGACTTTGCCCGCCTCGACATCGACAAGCAGGCGCTCCTTGATGAAGTTCGAGGTGGTGGCGGGCATTCCGGCGATCACGTCGGGTCCCATGGCGATGCTGCCCATCACGATCTGCTGCGCCACGACCTGCCACGGCTTGCGCGCCTTGACCGAGGTTTTGAGTGCGCTGGCCAGCCAGGCTTCCTGCGTGGCGCCAAGCAGCGTGTGCGCGGGATCGCGCCAGGTGCCGTCGCGGAACTTTGCCAGTGCCACCTCCGCTTTATCTTCGGGCAGGCCTTTGACCGCTTCCTGCAGGTCGAGCTGCTTGGTCCGCGCGGTGAGGCGGCTTTCGATCTTGAACAGCGTCGCCAGCTGGCCGATCTCGTAAGTGCCCCAGTCGTGGTCCGAAACCGGGAGCCATTCGCGGTACGCGCGGCGCGCGGCGGCCTTGCGCATGGCCCACGGGCCTTCGGTGGCGGGGTCATGGTTTTCCGCGCCGTCACGGTAACTGTCGTTGGCGCTTTCGTGATCGTCCCACATCAGCACCCACGGCAGCAGCTGGTGCAGCCGCTGGAGGTCCGGATCGGCGCGGTAAGTGGCGTGGCGTTCGCGGTACGTGGCCAGCGTCGCCGCTTCGTCCACGGGCAGGACCCGGCCTTCAAGGGTTTGCTTGGCACTCGGATATTCGCCGCGTTTGTACTCGTAGTAATAGTCACCGAGGTGCACCGCGAGATCGAAATCGCCGCTCTCGGCCGCATGGGCATAGGCGTTGAACCAGCCGAACCCGAAGTTCGAGCATGAGAACACCGCCATGCGGAACTTGGCGACCTTGCCCACCGGGAGCGTCCGGGTGCGCCCGGTAACCGACTTGGTCCCGTCGGGCGCGATGAACCGGTAGTGGTACCAGGTGCCGGGCCGCAGCCCGGTAACGTAGCCTTTTGCGCAGCTATCAGAATTGGGCGAAGCCAGCGCCTCGCCATGCGCGACAACATGCGCGAACTGATCGTCGCTCGCCATTTCCCAACGCAGCCTGGCTTCGCCGCCGCTGACGTAACGGGTCCACAGCAGCATGCGCGTTGCCCCCGGCTCACCGCTGGCGACGCCGTGCGAAAAGCCCTTGGGCGTTTGCGCGAGTAGCGGCACCCCGGCCCCGGCCAGTCCGAGCACCGCCAGCTTCATCGCGGCGCGGCGGCTGGTCGGCAGGACTGGAGCCGGTTCGGGCGGGTACATCGACATCGCTATCTCCCTGATTTTTGCGTCAGCCTAGCGCGGTTTCGTGACAGGGCAATGTCGGCGTTCACGCCTGAATGACAAGTTCACTTGACAATCTCCCGAATCATGACAAGTTACCTTTACTTCATAGCAAGGACACTTGACCATGACCCCTATCCGCACCAGCTTGATCTGGGCCGCCGCCTTCATTCTGCTCGCGCTCGCCAACCGCTTTGGCCTCATCGCCGACAAGGATGCCACAACGATGTTTGCCGTGCTGCCTGCGCTGTGGGTGGCAACCGGCGGACTGGGGCTTTCGTGCCGACCGAAAGCTGTAGCGTGAGCCCGGATATGAGCGCGAAGCGGCTGGTTGGCGTGCATCCCGCAATCTGGGGTGCGGTGTTCGGCGGCGGAATGGTGCTGACGGCGTGGCTGGAGAAATACCACTGGTTGGCCTGGCCTTGGAATCTGGCGCTGGTGGCACTGTTTTCAGCCAGCTTGATTCCGATGTCGGTGGCGATGCGCCAACGCTCGATCCACTGCGGCGTCGATTCGGCGGCGATGCGGCGTTACAACCGCCGGGCGTTGATCTGGGCGCTGTCCTACATCGTACTGCTCGGGTTTGCCCTGACCGTGCGCAACACGTGGCAACCGCAGGGACCGGTGCTGTGGCTGCTGGCACTCCTGCCCAGCCTTCCGATCATCTACTACGTCTGGGCGATGGGCCAGTACCTGCGCGATGAGCAGGACGAATACCTGCGCATGCGGCAGATGCAGGCGGGCATGTTTGCTACCGGCTTCTTGCTGGTCGTGGCGACCGTCTGGGGCTTTCTCGAAACCTTCGGAATTGCTCCGCATGCCGAAGGCTGGTGGGCCGTCGCTGTTTGGGCAATCGGACTCGGCATGGGTAGCTTCGTTCAGGCCAAGCGCGACCACGGGCCATGAACAACCGCCTCAAAGTCCTCCGCGCGGAACGCAGTTGGAGCCAGCAGGATCTGGCCGAACGGCTTGGGGTCTCGCGGCAAAGCGTCAATGCGATCGAGACCGGCAAGTACGATCCCTCGCTCCCGCTCGCCTTCCGCATCGCCGACTTGTTCAAAATGACGATCGAAGACGTGTTCCAGCGTGACTGAACGGTGCCGATTGGGCATGCTCGCCCCACATGAGCGAAACCCGGTTCCACACCCTGACTGACGGCCGCCGGATCGCCTTTCGCTTTGTGCCGGGCAACGGGCCGGCGCTGGTCTTCCTGCCCGGTTACATGAGCGACATGGCCGGCGGCAAAGCCACCGCGTTATACGATTGGGCGTGCGAGCAGGGCCGCGCCTGCCTGCTGCTCGACTATTCGGGCTGCGGAGAGAGCGACGGCGAGTTTGCCGATGGCACGCTCAGCCGCTGGCGTGATGAGGTGCTTGCCCTGATCGACGTCTGTTGCACCGGCCCGGTGGTGCCGGTCGGCTCGTCAATGGGCGGGTGGCTGATGCTGCTGGTCGCGCTGGCCGCGCCAAACAAGGTGGCGGCCATGGCCGGGATTGCGGCGGCGCCGGACTTTACCGACTGGGGCTATGACGAGGCGCAGCAGGCGCAGCTGGCGGCGGGGGAGTCGGTCTACGAGGACAACCCCTATGGCCCGGAACCCACGCCGACCCATGCCGCGTTCTGGCGCGACGGTGACGCGCAGCGGTTGCTCGGCGGCGAGATCGCGTTGACTTGCCCGGTGCGGTTGATTCACGGGCAAGCCGATGCAGATGTGCCGTGGGACCTGTCCTTGCGCCTGGCGCAGCGATTGCGTTCAGCCGATGTGCAGGTCATGCTGGTCAAGGACGGCGACCACCGGCTCTCGCGCGATGCGGATATCGCCCTCCTGCTGCGCACGATCGCTGCCCTGCCCTGATATCGGGAACCGAATTCCATGCCGCTGACCCTGCTTCTGCCCTTGCTTGCCCAGGTCGGGCCCGGCGGCGCCCTGCCTCAAGCGCCGTTGCCGGTTCGGACCGCGAAGGCTGCAATAAGCCAGACCGCACCCACCTCACCCCCTGCCACAATCCTGTCGGCCGAGCTGCAGAACTGCCTCAAGCTCGCGCAGGAAAACCCGTCCGACGCGATCGACGAGGCCGAAGGCTGGCTGGCGGCGGCCAAGACCATGAAGGACAAAGCCGGCGCGCAGCAATGCAAGGCGCTCGCCCTGATCCGCACCGAAGGCTGGGCTGAGGCGGGAACGCTCTTCCTCGCCGCGCGCGACAACACGCCCGCGAACGAGCCCGGCGAGCGCGCCCGGCTCGGCGCGTTGGCGGGCAATGCGTTGCTGGTGGCGGGCGATACGGTGACCGCACTGGGCGCGCTCGATCACGCGCATGGCGAAGCGCACAGTGCCAACGATCACAAGCTCAACGGGGTTATCCAGATCGACCGCGCACGGGCGCTGGTGGCGTTGAAGCGCGATGCCGAAGCCTCCGCCGCGCTTGAAGAAGCGCGCTATGAATTGCCTGACAACTATCAGGCCTGGCTCCTCTCGGCGACCTTGTCGCGGCGCGAGGGCAAACTGGCAGCGGCACAGAGCCAGATCGAGCGCGCCGCTGCGCTGATGCCGGTCGATCCGGAGATCGGGCTTGAGGCCGGGGTGATCGCAGTGCTTTCCGGCCGCGACGATGCGGCGCGCAAAAGCTGGCAATCGGTGATTGTAGCCGCGCCGGGCAGTACATTCGCCAAGACCGCGCAGGGTTATCTTGACCAGCTGGGCCCGCCGCGCGCATCACCCGCCAAGTGACCAGCCCGAACAAGCCCGCCCTTTCCGTCCTCGACCTTGTCCCGGTCCGCGAAGGCGGTACCCCGGCAGAGGCGCTGGCCGATGCCGCGGCGCTGGCCCAGGCGGCAGAGACTGCTGGTTACAACCGCTTCTGGGTGGCCGAGCATCACGGCATGGACGGCGTTGCCGGCGGCGCTACTTCGGTTGTGCTTGCCCATATTGGCGCGGCGACCCGCACCATCCGCATCGGCGCTGGCGGGATCATGCTGCCCAACCACAGCCCGTTTGTGATCGCCGAACAGTTCGGCACGCTCGACGCGCTCTATCCGGGCCGGATCGACCTTGGACTTGGCCGCGCGCCGGGGGCCGACATGCGGATCGGTCAGGCGCTGCGCAAGGACCTGGGGCAGACGTCGGAATATTTCCCGCAGGATGTGGTCGAACTGCGCGCGCTGTTTACCGGCGAGCCCGACATCGGCATCCGCGCGACGCCCGGATACGGGGCCAAGGTGCAAATGTGGATCTTGGGCTCGAGCCTGTTCGGCGCGCAGCTCGCTGCGGCGCTGGGCCTGCCCTATGCCTTCGCCTCGCACTTCGCGCCCGACTACCTCGATCAGGCGCTCGAGATTTATCGCCGCCAGTTCCGCCCCTCGGCCGAACTGGAGCGCCCGTACGTGATGGCGGCGATGAATGTGATCGCGGCGGACAGCGACGAGGAAGCCATGCTGCTCGCCTCCTCGATCGACCAGAGGTTCGTCAACTTGCGCAGCGGCAATCCGAAGCAGTTGCAGCCGCCGGTGCCCGGCTATCGCCAGACCCTGCCGCCCGGACAGCTCGCGATGCTCGAACACATGCGGCAAGTGAGTGCAGTCGGCAGCAAGGCAACCGTCGCCGCCGCCATCGCGCAATTTGCCGAACGCACCACGGCCGACGAGATCATCGTATCGGGCGCGACTTTCGATCCTGCGGCACGGCGGCGCTCGCTCACCCTCACCATGGAAGCGCTCGATTAAGGCCTATTCCCTAGGGGCAGGTGGTTGCACTCGCTCATCCTTGCTTCTACAGTGCGCACGAATGCTGCATAAATTGGCAATAATATAACTCGCAGGACTGGCCGGCATCGGCCGCAAGGAGCGCACGTCACGATGGCCTCTTCCACTGCCCGTAGCGGCGCCCGTTCGATCCTTTCCCAGGCGCTGGCCCAGCAGCTCAAGGCGGGCATGCTTCCGGGCGATGCTCCGTTCAGCAAAAGCGGACTGGAAAGCGCCGCAGGGTTTGTCGCCACTGCCGCCGCGCAGCGCGACCCGGGTGAGGCAACGATCACGATCGAGACCGTTTCCGGCACCGCGACCGAGCGCTTCATGCGGATCGCGGTGATCAATGACGACATGCCGTTCCTGGTCGATTCGATTGCGACCACGATCTTCGCCGAAGGGCTCGAAATCGATCGGTTGGTGCACCCGGTGGTGGCCGTGCGGCGCGATGCCACGGGCAAGCTGGTCGATCTTGGCGACCCGGCCGATGGCACCCGCGAATCGATGATCTACCTCGAAACCGGGCGCGCCGATGCCAAGGCGCGGCGCGCGCTGGAAGTGGCATTGCGCGCAACGCTGGGCGACGTGCGGGTGGCGGTTACCGACTGGCCGAAAATGCAGGCGCGGATGGCCGAAGATGCCGACCAGCTGGCCGATGGCGCCAAAGCAGACAAGGAGGGTGCCGAGCTGCTGCGCTGGTTCAAGGACGGCGCGCTGACCCAGCTGGGCTATGCGGTCCATCACCGCGACGGGACTCAATCGGGCGCGCTTGGCGTCTGCCGGCGCAGCGCCAAGATCCTGCTCGGCCCGGTTTCGTGGGACCGCGCCTTTGCCTGGTTTGACGGCAAGCCGAAAAACAAGCGCTTGCCGCTAGTGGTCAAGTCGAACCGGATCAGCAACGTTCATCGCCGCACCCCGCTCGACCTGTTCATCGTGCCAGTGATCGAAGGCGGCAAGGTTACCGCGCTGTCCGCGCACATGGGCCTGTGGACCAGCGCCGCGCTGCTCGCGCCGCCAACCAAAGTGCCGCAGATGCGCGCTCAGCTTGACACGCTGACCAAGAAGCTCGGCTTTGCGCCGCACGGTCATGCCGGCAAGGCACTGGTCCATGCGCTGACCGAGCTGCCGCACGATATCATGATCGGGTTCTCCGATGCCGAGATCGAGAAGGTCGCCACCACCGCGATGAGCCTGGTCGACCGGCCCCGGCCGAAACTGGCACTGGTGCCGAGTTCGCTGACCCGGCATCTTCACGCCTTCGTCTGGCTGCCGCGCGACGTGATGTCGACCGGCACCCGCATGCAGATCGAGAAACTGCTGGTCGATGCGGCGCAGTCAGCAGTGCTCGACTGGAGCCTTGAGGTCGAAGGTAACCTGGCGCTGCTGCGCTATGTGCTCGACCTGCCCGAAGTTGCCAAAGTGCCCGACGAAGCAGCGCTCGACGCCCGCTTGCAGGGTATGTTGCGCGGCTGGAACGACGCAGTCGAGGACGAGATTGCAGCGCGCGAGACCGAAGATGCCGGCCGCGCCGCAGCGATCGCGGCGCGTCATGCCGAAGCATTCCCGATGGCTTACCGCTCGCTTTACGGTCCGGCGGAAGCGGCCATCGACATCTCGCGGCTGCGCCGCCTGTCCTCGCCCGGCAAGGAACGCGACGCGCGGCTGCACTGCCTGGCTGGCGACGGACCGGGGACGTTGCGGCTCAAACTTTATCAGCGGCATGGTTCGCTGGCGCTGTCAGATGTCGTTCCCGCGCTTGAAAACTTCGGCTTCAGGGTGATCGAAGACCAGCCAACCGCGCTCGATGAAGGACGGCTCGGCACGATTCACGACTTCACCCTGGCACTGCCTGCGGGACTTGAGCCCAAAGCCCTGCTGGCGCGCAGCGAGACGATCGAAGGCGCACTGGCGGCAGTGCTTAACGCGGCGGCCGAAGACGATCCGTTCAACCGCCTGATCGCCGGGGTTGCCTTGACCGCGACCGAAGCCAACTGGCTGCGCGCCTGGTACCGCTACTTGCGCCAGGCCGGAGTCAATTATGGCATCGCCACGGCGGTCGACGCACTGCAGAACGCGCCCGCAGTGACCAAGGGGCTGATCCATTTGTTCCGGATCCGCCACAATCCCGCGCACCACGGCGACCGCGCCAAGGGCGAAGTGGTCGCCCAGGCCGACATTCGCGCCGGACTGGCCGAGGTCAAGGCGATCAACGACGACCGCCTGCTGCGGCTGTACCGCTCGCTGGTCGAAGCGATGCTGCGGACCAATGCCTTTGCCCCCGCAGGCGACGAAGCATTGGCCTTCAAGCTCAATTCGGCGCTGGTTCCGGGCCTGCCCAAGCCGCTGCCGTGGCGCGAAATCTTCGTCTATTCGCCGCGGGTCGAAGGGATCCACTTGCGCGCCGGGCCGGTGGCACGCGGCGGCCTGCGCTGGTCCGATCGGCGCGACGACTTTCGCACCGAAGTGCTCGGCCTGATGAAAGCCCAGCGGGTCAAGAATGCGGTGATCGTACCGACCGGGGCCAAGGGCGGGTTCTATCCCAAGCAGCTGCCCGACCCGGTGCGTGACCGTGATGGCTGGCTGACCGAGGGCAAGGAAAGCTACAAGCTGTTCATCCGCACCCTGCTGTCGATCACCGACAATATCGTGAGCGGCAAGGTGGTGCATCCCCGCAACGTGGTGATCTGCGATGGCCAAGACCCATACTTCGTGGTCGCCGCCGACAAGGGCACCGCAACCTTCTCCGACACTGCCAACGCCATTGCCGAAGAACACGACTTCTGGCTCGACGATGCCTTCGCCAGCGGCGGCTCGAAGGGCTATGACCACAAGGCGATGGGGATCACCGCCAAGGGCGCGTGGCTTTCGGTGCAGCGCCACTTCTTCGAAATGGGCACCGACGTGCAGAAAGACCCGGTCCGGGTGGTGGGCTGCGGCGACATGTCGGGCGACGTGTTCGGCAACGGCCTGCTGCTCAGCCAGTCGCTCAAGCTGGTCGCCGCGTTCGATCACCGCCATATCTTCCTCGATCCCGAACCCGATGCGGGCAAGAGCTGGAAGGAGCGCGCGCGGATGTTCGCGCTACCGCGCTCAAGCTGGGACGATTACGACAAAAAGCTCATCTCGAAGGGCGGCGGCGTCTTCGCGCGCAGCCTCAAAGACATTCCGCTATCGAAGGAAGTCCGCGCGATGCTCGGCATCGAAGCCGCGAGCATCGATCCTGATGGCCTCATCACCGCGATCCTCAAGGCCGAGGCCGACCTGCTGTGGTTTGGCGGCATCGGCACTTACGTCAAGGCCAGCTCCGAGAATAACGCGACCGTCGGCGATCCTGCCAACGATGCGCTGCGGATCGACGGCGCGGACTTGCGCGTCAGAGTGGTCGGCGAAGGCGCCAACCTTGGCACCACCCAGGCCGGCCGAATCGAATTTGCGCTGCACGGCAATGGTGGCCTGGGTGGGCGCATCAACACCGACTTCATCGACAATTCGGCCGGGGTCGATTGTTCGGATAACGAGGTCAACATCAAGATCGCGCTGGCGGGAGCCAAGCGCGCCGGACGGCTGACCGAACCTGCACGGGTCAAGCTGCTCGTCAAGATGACCGACGAAGTGGCTGCGCTGGTGCTCGAGGACAACCGGCTTCAAGCGCTTGGCCTGTCGATCGCGCAGGCTGGCGGGGCCAAGGCGGTGCCCGCGCAATTGCACCTGATCGAACGGCTTGAAGCGCTCGGCCAGCTTGACCGCAAGACCGAAGGCCTGGCCGATGCCGACACGCTGCTGCGCCGCGCTGCGGACGGCTACGGACTGACCCGGCCCGAACTGGCGGTGCTGCTGTCCTGCGCCAAGCTGGCGATGCAGGAAGCGCTCGAAGCCTCGGCCCTGCCCGATGATCCGGGACTGGCGGGCGAATTGCTCGCCGCCTTCCCGGGGCCGATGCGCGGCAAGTTTGAAGCGGACATCCTCGCGCACCGGCTGCGCCGCGAGATCATCGCGACCAAGCTGACCAACCGGATGATCAACCGCCTGGGCGTGATCCATCCGTATGAACTGGCCGAAGAAGAAGGGGCCACGCTGGCGCAGGTCGCCGCGGCCTTTGTCGCCGCCGAACGGCTGCTCCACTTGGCCCCGCTGTGGCAGGCGATCGAAACCGGCGCGATGAGCGAGGACGCGCGGATTGTGCTGTTCGATTGCACGGCCGCCGCGATGTCCGATCATATCGCCGATCTCCTGCGCGTCGGCGGCGGCACGCTGGTGCCCTCGAAGCTGGTCGCTGACCTCGCGCCGGGGGTGAAAGACCTGTCGCACGACACCGGCAGTCTGCTCGCTGGTGAAGGCCGCTCGCAGTCGCTGGCGATGGTTCACCGGCTCGGCGCTGCGGGGGCTCCGGCACCGCTCGCCGCAGCGGTCGCCAAGCTGTTCGACCTGGACGGCGCGATCGGTCTGGCCAGTCTGGCCCGCGAACAGAAGCTTGGCACGCGGGCGTTGACCTCCGCGTTCAGCGACCTCGGCGCGCGGCTCGGGCTCGATTGGGCGCAGCAGACCGCCGCGCGGATGAGCCCGTCAGACCCGTGGGAGCGCTTGCTGATCAACGGTCTGGCGCGCGATTTTCAGCAGATGCGGCTCGATTTCCTGCGCCGCCGGGGCAGCAAGCAGGCGGCAGCGGCGGTGGAAAGCTGGGCCGAAACCCAAGCCCAGGCAATTGCACAATTCCGCACCGTGATCGCCCGCGCGCAAAGCGCGATGCCGGTTGCGCCCGCAATGCTCGCGCAGATCGCCAGCCAGGCGCGCAACCTGCTGGGGCGTTAAGGGAGCTGCTCCAACGCCCAGCGCGCCGCATCGGCGACCACCGGATCTGGATCACCCGCCAACGCCTCGAGCTGTGGCAGCAGACCCGCATCACCGCTGTTGCCCGCCGCATAAAGGCAGTTGCGCACGAACCGGTTCCGCCCGATGCGCTTGATCGGCGAGCCGGAAAAGAGCGTACGAAAGCCCGCATCGTCGAGTGCGAGCAGTTCCGCCAGCCGCGGCGCGACCAGTTCGGCGCGGGGGACGAAGGCGCGCATCGCGGCGGCTTCTTCGGCGAACTTGTTCCACGGACAGACCGCCAGGCAATCGTCGCAGCCGTAGATCCGGTTGCCCAGCGCCGTGCGGAATTCGAGCGGGACCGGCCCTTTGTGCTCGATCGTCAGATAGGAAATGCAGCGCCGTGCATCGAGCCGGTATGGCGCGGGGAAAGCATTGGTCGGGCAGGCGGACTGGCAGGCATTGCACGAACCGCAATGATCCTCCTCCGCCGCGTCCGCGGCGAACCCGATCGTGGTAAAGATCGCGCCGAGGAACAGCCATGAGCCATGCGTCCGGCTGACGAGGTTGGTGTGCTTGCCTTGCCAGCCCAGCCCGGCCGCCTGGCCGAGCGGCTTTTCCATCACCGGTGCGGTATCGACGAACACCTTGACCCCTTGCTCTCCTAGCCCGCGCCGCGCCGCTTCGGCGACCAGCCACCGTGCCAGCGCCTTCAGTGCCTTCTTCACGACGTCATGATAGTCCTTGCCCTGCGCATAGACCGAGATCCGCGCGCGGTCCGGCTGGCCCGCCAACGCCAGCGGATCCTGCGCCGGGGCATAGCTCATGCCGAGCGCGATAACGCTTTGCGCTTCCGGCCACAGCCCCTGCGGGCTGCGCCGGTGCGCGGCGCGTGTCTCCATCCATTCCATCGCGCCGTGGCTGCCTTCGCCGAGCCACTGTTCGAGCCGGACTGCCGTCAGCGGGTCCTCGCGCGCGGACGCAATCCCGCAGGCCGCGAACCCCAGCCGCAGCGCTTCGGCCTGCAGATCTTGCTTTAAGGCTTCGATTTCCGCGGCGTTAACCAAACTTGCTGTTGCTCCTGTTCATGGCCGCGCCATAACGGCATTTCCATGAAGCTAGGGGAATGGCAGATGCCGAGCAACGCGCCAACAGCGGCGGACCCGCCGCTGGCGATCGAGGCGCGCGGTTTGGTCAAGCGCTTCGACGGCTTCACTGCGGTCGACGGGGTTGACCTCACTGTACCCCGAGGCTCGATCTACGGCATCCTCGGCCCCAACGGCGCGGGCAAGACCACGACGCTGCGCATGCTGCTGGGCATCATCGATCCCGATAGCGGGGTGCGCCGGATCATGGGGCATGACCGCCCGCATGAAGTGGCGCATGCGATCGGCTACCTGCCCGAAGAACGCGGGCTCTATCCTTCGATGAAGACCTATGAGGCGATCGCCTTCCTCGGCGCGCTGCGCGGGCTGCCGCTCAAGGAAGGACGCGCGCGGGGCAAGGCGCTGCTTGAGGAGCACGGCCTCGGCTATGCGATCGACCGCACCATCCGCCAGCTTTCCAAAGGCATGGCGCAGCAGGTCCAGTTGCTGGGAACCTTGGTCCACGAACCGAAGCTGGTGGTGTTCGACGAACCGTTCTCGGGCCTCGACGCGCTCAACCAGGGCAAACTTGAAAAGACGATCCGCAATCTCGCCGCGCGCGGCACCACGGTGATATTCTCAACGCACGTGATCGCCCATGCCGAGCGGCTGTGCGACGAAGTGGCGATCATTGCCGGCGGCAAGGTGCCCTTTGCCGGGCCGGTTGATCTCGCGCGGGACCGGATCCGCCCGCAAGTCCGCCTCGAAACCCGCCTGGCCGATGGCTTGTGGCGCAAGGCGCTGCCCGCAGATACCCGTCACGAGGGCAACTTCTGGCACTTCTCGCTGCCCGAGAGCGGGATCGAACCCTTGCTTCGCGCGCTGATCGAGGGCGAGGCGGGGATCCTCTCGCTGTCGATCGAACGCGCTGGGCTGCATGACGCGTTTGTTGCCATCGCGGGCGAGGCGGCGGCCCGTGCGCTCGAGGTCAGCCCCGAGGAGCTCCGCTGATGGATACGCAACGCCGCCCCACCGGACGCCTCTCGACCTTCGCCGCCGCCTACGTGGTGGCGCGGCGCGATTTCGTCGCGATCCTGTTTTCGCGCAGTTTCTTCTTCTTCCTGCTCGGCCCGCTGTTCCCGTTGCTGGTCGGCGGCCTCGCCGGCGGGATCGGCCAGCGGGTTCAGGAGACGGCAGACCGTCCAGTGCTGGGCATGGCGATGACCGCGCCCGATTCCGCGCGGATGCTGCAGGCGGCGCACGCGTTGTCCGACCAGCTCGGCCCGAACATGCCCGACCTTGTGGTGGTGCGCGAATTGAAGCCAGGCGAACGGTTTGAACCGGCGGCGGCGATCAAGAGTAACAAGGCCAACCTGGCCGCAATCGTTACGGGAACGCCCACGCACCCGGTGCTGACCGGTTCGGCCGAGCGGATTGCCAGCTGGCAGGGCCGGGTCAGCTTGCTGGCCGCGCATGCGCTGGAGCGGACCCCAAGCACGTTTCCCCAAGTCATTTTGGCTGGCATCGCCAACACCCGCGCCGATCAGACCCACAGCCGCCTGCTCACTGCGCAGCTGGGCCAGACCGTGCTGTTCCTCTTGACCATGCTGCTCGCGGGCATGGTGCTGTCCAACCTGGTCGAAGAGAAGAGCAACAAGATCATCGAGGTGCTTGCCGCGGCGATCCCGATGGACGCGGTGTTCCTGGGCAAGCTGTTCGCGATGCTCGCGGTGTCGATGGTCGGGATTTCAGTCTGGGCGATGGCCGGGTCGGCAGTGTGGTTGTTTGCCGGGCACAGTCTGGCCGAATATCCTTCGCCAGCGGTGGGCTGGCCGATGTTCTTTGCGCTGGGCGTGGTCTATTTCTCGATGGGCTACCTGCTCTTGGGTTCGATCTTCCTCGCGATCGGTTCGATGGCCACCACGGTGCGCGAGGTGCAGACGCTGTCGATGCCGGTGACCATGCTCCAGCTGCTCAACTTCTTCTTCGCCAGCTTTGCCATGGCCCAGCCGGGCACCTGGATCGAGAAGGCGGCGATGATGGTGCCGTTTTCCTCGCCCTTCACGATGCTGGCCCACGCCGCGCAGGACGGCGCGCTGTGGCCGCATGCGCTGGCCATCGCCTGGCAGCTCGTCTGCGTCTCGGTGCTGGTCAAGCTTGGCGCGGCCTTGTTCCGCAAGCGGGTGATGCAAAGCGGGCCGCAGCGCGCGGGCGGGCGCAGCTGGTGGCGGCGCAAGCCAGCTGTCAGCGCCTGACCCGTCCGCCCTGCAGTTCGCCGAGCCGCTATTGACATTTGGGTAAGCTAAGCGAGATAAGTCCCTTGTCGAAACGGATTTCGAAATACGGCGGCAGGAGAGGCCCGAGATCATGGCAAGCCAGGCGAACGCACCGGAAAAGTTCAAGTATCGCACCGCGCCCAGCGCGACCGATGCGTTCGAAGGCTGGCTTAAGGATCATGGCAAGGAACTGCCGGTCCACACGCACCCGCGGGACGTGTCGCGGTCGGATATCTATGTCGAGGACCGCTGGCAGCCGATCTTTGCCGAAATGCGCGCCACCGAGCCGGTCAACAAGGTAACCGGCACGCCGTATGGCGATTTCTGGAACGTGACCACGGTCAAGGCCATCCAGCACGTCGAGGCACTGCCCGAACTTTACTCGTCCTCGTGGGACAAAGGCGGGATCACCATTGGCGAGCCGCCCAAGGATGTCACCCCTGAAGAGCTGCAGGAACGCCGCCTGCCGATGTTCATCGCGATGGACCGTCCCGAGCATACCGGCCAGCGCCGCACTGTTGCCCCGGCGTTCACCCCGGCCGAGATCGACTACCTCGCCACCGAAGTGCGGATGCGCACCGCCGCAGTGCTCGACAGCCTGCCATATGGCGAAGAGTTCGACTGGGTCGAGAAAGTCTCGATCGAGCTGACCACCGGCATGCTGGCGATCCTGTTCGGCTTCCCTTGGGAAGACCGCCACCTGCTGACCTTCTGGTCGGACTGGGCGGGCGACGTCGAATTGGGCCTCGCGCGCGAACTGCAGGACGTGCGCTGGGAAATCTTCGGCGAGATGGCGCAGTATTTCCAGAGCCTGTGGATGGACCGGATGGGCAAGCCGCCAAGCCGCGACCTGATCTCGATCATGGTCCATTCGGCCGCGATGAACCAGATGAGCCCACAGGAATTCATGGGCAACCTGATCCTGCTGATTGTCGGCGGCAACGATACCACCCGCAACACCATGTCGGGCATCGTCCACGCGCTCCACACTTTCCCCGATCAGCGCGCGGTGTTTGAAAGCGACCCCTCGGTCATCCCCAACGCGGTGCAGGAATGCATCCGTTTCCAGACCCCGCTGGCGCACATGCGCCGCACCGCGACCGCCGACGCCGACCTGTTCGGCCACCAGATCAAGGCCGGGGACAAGCTGGTCCTGTGGTACATTTCGGCCAACCGCGACGAGGAGGTGTTCACCGATCCCGACAAAATCGACCTGCGGCGCCCCAATGCTCGGCGCAATCTGGCGTTCGGTTACGGGATCCATCGCTGCGTCGGCGCGCGACTCGCCGAGCTGCAATTGAAGATCCTGATGGAAGAGATGCATGCGCGGCGGATGCGGGTGAACATCACCGGCAAGGTTGAGCGGGTGCGGGCTAATTTCGTCCACGGGTTCCGCCATATGGACGTCACGCTGGAGAAATTCTGAGCGCAGCCTGCAACCTTTGCCGGCCAGCTGACGTATATGCAGCTGAGTGCGGACTCGAATCCCGCGCCGCGCAAAGGAGTTCCGTCATGACCGCCGCGACCAATCGCCGTTCGATCCTCCGCCTGTTCGCCGCCGGAACCGCCAGCGCGGTGCTGGCCGCCTGCGGCAGCGGCCGGGCCGAGGCCAAGACCTATCCGGTACACTTCACCAATGCCGAGTGGAAAAAGCGGCTGAACTCCAAGCAGTATTACATCCTGCGCCAGAAGGGCACCGAGCGTCCCGGTAGCTCTGCGCTGCTGAATGAACACCGCAAGGGCACCTTCGTCTGCGCCGCAGACGGCAACGCGCTCTATTCGAGCGCTACCAAGTTCGACAGCGGCACCGGCTGGCCCAGCTTTTGGCAGCCGTTGCCCGGCGGGGTGGCGACCAGCTCTGATTGGGAAACCGGCTACCCGCGCACCGAGGTTCACTGCACCCGCTGCGGCGGCCACCTGGGCCACGTGTTCGACGATGGGCCCAAGCCGACCGGCAAGCGTTACTGCATGGACGGCGATGCGATGCTGTTCAAACCGGGCTGATAGTGCGGCCGTAATTGGTGCGGACGGTGGGACTCGAACCCACACGAGCAAGGCTCAGGGGATTTTAAGTCCCCGGCGTCTACCATATATCATACTGTAATATCATGGTTAAATCTCCAATATTCCAACTTATGCGTTAGTTAAATGCGTTAAAGTCGGTGCCGCGCATCCAGATATATGTCTCTTTCATAGGCCCTCAGCCTCTTCATGTTCAAATGCGGAGGCCATGCGCGCCATGTCACGGGCGTTGAGTCCATAGGACGCAGCACAGGCGCGCCACTGCGCGACAGCGGCTTGGACTTCCCCGACGATTTCTCGGGCCGTTGGCTGCTTCAATCCACACTGGCGGGCCATCCTGAATGCAACGTCTAGCGAGGCGGTATCGTCGGCATCGTCGATGGCGAGGCTCAAGACGCGCGCTTTCACGTCTACCGGCGTCGGGTTCATGTCGTAGGCCGGTGACAAGCGCCAGCCCCCGGCACCGTCATACAGAAAGCCGTGATTGCGAAGATGATCGTCGGTGTTGGAAATCAGGATATTGAACACGATGCGCCGCCATAGCTGCGCGCAATCCTGCTCGGGCTGCGAGCCGAACTGGCGCAGCGCATCGACGATCTCCAGATAGCTGTGATCCTCGTTGTCGGCCGCGCCCAGCATGGACATAGCCGAGAGGAACGGGATGCGAATGTCGCCATCACGGTCGAATCGGCGCAACAGCAAGGCGGTGCGGTCGGCCACCTGTTCCAGCCGCCATGTCGGCACCTCGATGCCCGCGCGGCTGGCGAGGTCGAGCGCCACCGCTTCCCATTGCATGACGGGATAGGGGTCATCGGCCTGCGGGAACTTGGCAATGGAAAGCTCGCCCTGTTGGTCGAGCACGGAGGCCTTGGCGCGAGCGCCGCCCAACGATGATCCCGGCGCCAGGATAAGGCGTAGATCGTCGTCGTCGTTATTGTCGGCGGCAACGCGCATCGCGGCGTTCAACAATTCGCCCAAGCGAATGAGCGGCGGGACGGTGGCCCCGTCGCCGCTCGCCAGAAACGGGCCTTCGGCCGTTTCCTTGAAACGCAGTGCGCCTTGGCGGGCAATGTCTCCGACGCCCAACAGGAAATCGACTTCGCCCAGACTGCGGGGTTGGCGTGCTTCTGCCTGCGCGCGGCGGCGTTCGTCGCGCAGGATCAGATTGCGGCCCCAGCGATCGGGTGCAGAATCGCCGAACGCACCAAATAAAGCGCGGCCCTGCTGCGTATGCTGCGGACCACCGCCGAGCATCAAGGCTGGCTCCAGCGCAAAGCGCGCCGGACTGGCAAGCCAGTCTGCGTCATATTCAAAGGTGGCGCTTTCACGATTGCGGGCACGGCGCGCCCACAGGCGACCGACAAAATGCGCGATGCCAGCCAAATCAACATAAACCAAGAGTTCGCGGTCGCTCATGGCTGCCCTGCACTCCGACGCTTGCTTGCCCGCACCCGCTGGGGCAAGCGATCCTCGTCCAGCTGCAAGCCCACGCTATCGGTGCCAACATCGGCAAGGTCGGCAATCCGCTCGCTCAAACCCAGGATGAAAAGCACGGTGGCATAGACCCCCAGCGATACCCCGGGATCACCCTGCTCGACCTTCTGCAAGGTGCTGCGCGCCACGAAAGCGCGCTCCGCCATAAGCGTCGTCGTGATGCGGCGGCGAAGACGCGCAGCTTTGATGTCTGCGCCCAGCTTTGTCAGGGCGCGCTTGACGGGCAGCGGCATAGGTGGCGTCGTACGCATATCAACCTCCTTGACCGTTACTATAGTCACAAAGCGATTTAGTGTCCATTAAAACGGTCAATTTATGTTTTATGCTACCTGCTTCATTTGAGGGGGCGGATGACAGCCCAAGCATCAACGCGGTTTACTCCCCCTCGATCACACAACGCATGTCACCCTAGCGCCACTCATCCGCCGCGAACTCGACCAGAATGCTCATCGGCTCGCCATCGATGAGCGATGCCCGTTGTTGGAGATGCGGCGTCTTACCAATTGCAACTACGTGAATCAGAAGTATCTTCGAAGGTTACGGCGCAGACGTATTGTGTCCAGGGGAGAGGGAAAAGTGGACGCGTTGCCGCAGTGGACATCAAAGGTAGAGAAGCGCGGCCTCGATCCTTTGGGAATGCAGAATAGCGGGGTGGTACTGTATCAGGCGCTTCTGCCGGGCATCAGCAACATCACGCTACGCATGCGCTATTACGGCTTCTTCTGCTGGCTGAGCGATGTGTACGCCCGTCGCGGGGTGACGACCGAATTCGAGATCTGGCGCCAGTGGGTGCGCCGTGCGGAAGCACTCTATGCGCTGATTTGCGCGGACGCGACCGGAGATGGCGGCGTCGGCGGCATTGATTGGGCGCTCCGACGGCTCCAATTGGGCGAGGAAATCATCGACTTCGCCGCTGCGGCATCGACCGACAAGAACGTCACGCGATACCTGATCCAGAATCTCGGCGTGTTCGGTGCCGCATACTACACCCAGATGAAGGAGATGGGGCTCTTTGAGGAGGGTCCGAACGGCATCCAGCGGGTGAGCGGCAATGCCGGGCTGGCGGCGGGGGTGCATTCCGCGCATCGATCGGACCCGAAGTTGAAGCCCTGTTCACTGCAGCGGTCGATGCTGCTCAGGTCGATCGGGCCACATTGGCAACCTTGCACGCCATGGTGCCCTCGGCGATTCCCGATCCTTCGGACGAGCGAGCGATGTACGAGGACACGCTTTTCGCCGCCGGCCCGCAGAAGCTGGCGACCGACAAAAGCCGCCGCGCCAGCTTGAGCCTGATCCTGGACGTCGCCGCCCGCGACGGTGGCAAGCCGACTCCCGAAAGCGTGCGATGGGCGCTATTCGATCCGCCTGAGTACGCGCTGGCACCAGAACTCGAGGGGCAGCGTTTGCTGTGGGAGGCATACCAGTGCCAGGACCTGTTCCAGGTCGCGGCTGCGGGACTGCTCGCGTGGGCCATCTCCATCATGGGCGAAACAGATGATGGTCGGACACTCGCTGAGGTTCAGGGAGCAGTCGTGGACCGGCTAACCGATGCTGAGGAAGAACGGGCGACGATGTCTTGGAGCGAGATCCGTGATGGCATCGATCCCGTCGAGTTCGGCTGGCGCGAGGCCTGGACACGGTTGACCGGCAAGCGGGGTT
>JANYEY010000079.1 GCA_025359685.1 Sphingomonadaceae bacterium
AGCTGCGCGCTGCCCGCCACCGACGGTCAGGTGATCAAAACCGACAGCGAGATGGTCAAGAAAGCGCGCGAGGGGGTGATGGAGTTCCTCCTCATCAACCACCCGCTCGATTGCCCGATCTGCGACCAAGGCGGCGAGTGCGACCTGCAGGACCAGTCGGTCGCCTATGGCCGCGGCAAATCGCGCTATGACGAAAACAAGCGCGCGGTCACCGAAAAGTACATGGGCCCGCTGATCAAGACCGCGATGACCCGCTGCATCCACTGCACCCGCTGCGTGCGCTTCTCGGAAGAAGTGGCCGGGGTGGACGAGATCGGCGCGCTCTATCGCGGCGAGAACATGCAGATCACGACTTATCTGGAGCGCGCGGCCAAGCATGAGCTGTCGGCCAATGTGATCGACCTGTGCCCGGTCGGCGCGCTGACCTCGCGGCCCTACGCGTTCGAAGCGCGGCCGTGGGAACTGAAGAAGACGCTGTCGATCGACGTTTCGGACGCGATCGGCGCGAACATCCGCCTCGACAGCCGCGGGCGTGAGGTGCTGCGCATCCTGCCGCGGATCAATGACGACGTGAACGAGGAGTGGCTGTCGGACAAGGCCCGGTATCAGGTCGATGGGCTGACCCGGCGGAGGCTCGATCAGCCGTGGTTGCGGCGTGACGACAAGCTGGTCGCGGCGACTTGGGACGAGGCGTTTGCGGCGATGGCCAAGGTCAATCCGGGCAAGTCGGTCGCGGTGGCAGCGGGCGATATGGTGGACTGCGAGACGATGTTCGCGGCCAAGGCGCTGGCGGGCGCGCTGGGTTCCACCCTGCTCGAAGGCCGCCAGACCGGGCTCGATTATGATTGCTCGAGCCTTGCTGCGGTCAATTTCAATTCGACCTTCAACGGGATCGAAACCGCCGACGCGATCCTGATCGTCGGCAGCCATGTCCGCTGGGAAGCTGCACTGCTCAACGCGCGGCTGCGCAAGGCGGTCAAGGCTGGGGCCAAGGTGTTTGTGGTCGGGCCGGAGTGGGAGACCACCTATCCTGCGACGTTCCTTGGCAATGATCTTGGCGTGCTGGGCAAGCTGCCCAAGAACGCAGTTGAGGCGTTCGCCAAGGCCGAGCGCCCGGCGCTGATCATGGGCGGCGCGGCGCTGGGCAAGGGCGCGCTGGCGGCTTGCCTCGCCTTCGCCGCATCGAACAAGCTGGTGCGAGATGGCTGGAATGGCTTCAACGCGCTCCACATGGCGGCGAGCCGCATGGGCGGGCTGATGCTGGGTTATGCGCAGAAGGGCGGAATTGCCGACCTCGCTGCGGCAAAGCCCAAACTGGTGATCTCGCTCGGCGCAGACGAAGTGGATTACACCCGCTTCGCCGGCAGCATGATCGCCTACATCGGCCACCACGGCGATAAGGGCGCACACGCCGCCGACATCATCCTCCCCGCCGCCGCGTTCAGCGAGAAGCCGGGGACCTACGTCAACACCGAGGGCCGGGTGCAGCTCGCAGACAAGGCCGTGTTCGCCCCGGGCGATGCGCGCGAGGATTGGACGATCTTGCGGGCCTTGGCCGATGCACTGAAGGTCTCGGTCGGGTTCGACAGCTTCGAGCAATTGCGCGCGGCGATGATCGCGGCAGTCCCGGCGCTCGGCCGCGAAGGCCTCGCCGACTACGGCGCATTGCCGAAAGGCAAGGGCACCGCGAGCGGCACCATCGACGCCTATCCGATCAAGGATTTCTACCTCACCAACCCGGTCGCCCGCGCCAGCGTAACGATGCAGCGCTGCTCGGCCGAACTGCTCCACGGGCAAGACTTCGCGGAGGCGGCGGAATGAGGCGGGTATCAGAAGATTTTGGCGCACGCGGAGGCGCGGCGGCGCGGAGAAGAAAAGTTTTCTCACGCAAAGGCGCAAAGGCGCAAAGGGGTGTTGTTGCGCCGCAGGCGACTCTCCCTCTTTCAACATTGCCGCTTGGGCTCACCTTGAGATTTGCAGGGGCTTCGCCCAGAGCGAAACACCTTTGCGCCTTTGCGCCTTTGCGTGAGTCAATTCTTGCGCTGCGCTCCGCAGGGTTTTCAGCATGACCGCTCTCTTCCAAACCTGGGGCCTGTCTTACGAATGGGCGTGGTTCCTCGCCACCATCGCGGGCATCCTTCTCATTGCCCTCCCGCTGATGCTCAGCGTGGCGATGATCATCTATGCCGATCGCAAGATCTGGGCGGCGATGGCGCTGCGGCGGGGGCCGAACGTGGTCGGGCCGTGGGGCTTGCTGCAAAGCTTTGCCGACGGGCTCAAGGTGTTCCTGCAGGAAACCATCGTCCCCAGCGCGGCCAACAAAGGCCTGTTCCTGATCGCGCCGATCATCACCTTTACCGTCGCCTTGATGGCCTGGGCGGTGATCCCGTTCAATTCGAGCGCGATCCTGGCCAATATCAACGTCGGGCTGCTCTACATCCTCGCGGTGTCGTCGCTTGGGGTTTACGGCACGGTGATCGCGGGCTGGTCGTCCAATTCGAAGTACCCGTTCTTCTCCGCGATGCGCGCTTCGGCACAGATGATTTCGTACGAAGTCTCGATCGGGTTCATCCTGATCTGCGTGGTGATGTGGGCGGGCACGTTCAACCTGGACGGCATCGTCCAGGCGCAGAAGAGCCATGTGTGGATATTGAATGGCTTCGTGTTCAACCCGCTGCTGTTCCCGATGTGGGTGATGTTCCTGATCAGCGGCATGGCCGAAACCGGCCGCGCGCCGTTCGATCTGACCGAGGCCGAGAGCGAGCTCGTCGCCGGGTACCAGACCGAATATTCCTCGATGAGCTTCGCGCTCTACTGGCTCGGCGAATATGCCAACGTGCTGCTGATGTGCGCGCTTAATGCGGTGCTGTTCTTCGGCGGCTACCTCCCGCCGCTCGATTGGGCGCCGCTCTATGGCATACACCTCGGAGAGCATTTCTATTCGTTCGGCTTCATCTGGCTGGCGCTCAAGATCCTGTTCTTCTTTTTCATCTTCAGCTGGGTCAAGGCGACCGTCCCGCGCTACCGCTACGATCAGCTGATGCGGCTGGGCTGGAAGGTGTTCCTGCCGGTGTCGCTGGGGTTTGTCGTGGTGGTTAGTGGCTATTTGATGTGGAGGCACGGGGCATGAGATTCCTCCTTCTTCCCGCCATCGCGGTCCTGTTAGTCGGTGCACCTGCTCAGGCGCAGTCGAACGGTAAATGGCTTCATTGCCAGCAAGCGACCGGTGAAGCCGTATCTGCGGACTTCAAGGTTGAGATTTTGAAAGGCGACACAGACTTGTCCCTTCGCCTATTCAACGCCCAAGAGCTTGGGTTGAAGGCGTTGGTTGTTCTGCCCAATCCATCGATACGGCGGATGGCTCAACCTCCGGGCGGCGAACCACGGCCTATGCCGCTAATAATTGATTGGAATGATTACTCTAACACGACAGGCGTATCGGATTTTGTCATAACTTCCAAGGCGGTAGATCCAGCGCTTCCTACGTCCGCGCTGCGATTTGATGGCTGGACGACAGTCAGTTCCAAGACGACAAAAATTACCTGTGAAGAGATCGCGGCGCCAGCTTCCTCGCGGAAGAGGAAAACCTCATGACCCTCCCCCAACTCATCAAATCGTTCACCCTGTGGGAGTTTCTCAAGGCGCACTGGCTGACCTTGCAGTACTTCTTCAAGCCCAAGGCGACGATCAACTATCCGTTCGAAAAGAACCCGCTGAGCCCGCGCTTTCGCGGCGAGCATGCCTTGCGGCGCTATCCCAACGGCGAGGAACGCTGCATTGCGTGCAAGCTGTGCGAGGCGGTCTGCCCGGCGCAGGCGATCACGATCGAGGCCGAACCGCGCGACGACGGTTCGCGCCGCACCACGCGTTACGACATCGACATGACCAAATGCATCTTCTGCGGCTTTTGCCAGGAAGCCTGCCCGGTCGATGCCATCGTCGAGGGCCCGAACTTCGAATATGCGACCGAAACGCACGAGGAACTGCTCTACGACAAGGCGAAACTGCTGGCCAACGGGGACAAGTGGGAGCGGGCCATCGCCGCGAACCTTGAAGCCGATGCGCCGTATCGTTAGGGGCGCGGCTTCATGGTCACCGTCCTCGCCTTTTACCTGTTCGCGACGCTGACGATTGTCGCGGGTGCGTTCACGATAACCTCGCGCAACCCGGTGCATTCGGTGCTGTGGCTGATCGTGGCGTTCTTCAACGCGGCCGGGCTGATGGTCCTGCTCGGCGCGGAGTTCATCGCGATGCTGCTGGTGATCGTTTACGTCGGCGCGGTCGCGGTGTTGTTCCTGTTCGTCGTGATGATGCTCGACATCGATTTCGCCGAACTGCGCGCCGGGTTCATCAAGAATTTCCCGCTCGGGCTGCTGCTTGCGGGCGTGCTGCTGGCGGAAATTACGCTGGGACTGGGCGCGGTCGGGGCGGGCGGGATTACGCTCGGCACGGCGGATGGCACCGCGCCGATTGTCGCGAGCCAGAGCAATACCGAAGCGATCGGGATGCTGCTTTACGGCAAGTACCTGTTCCTTTTCGAAGTCGCGGGCGTGATCCTGCTGGTGGCGATGGTCGGCGCGATCGTGCTTACCCACCGCAAGCGCAGCGGCGTGCGCAGCCAGAACGTTGCCCGCCAGAACGCGCGCCGCCCGGATGAGGCGACGGTCAACATGTCGCCCGACGTGGGTAAGGGGGTTGAGCTGTGACCATCGGCATCGAACACTATGTCATCGTCAGCTCGATCCTGTTCGTGCTCGGCGTGCTGGGTATTTTCCTCAACCGCAAGAACGTGATCGTGATCCTGATGGCGATCGAATTGATCCTGCTCGCGGTCAACATCAATTTGGTCGCGTTCAGCGCGTTTCTGCATGATCTGACCGGGCAGATTTTTGCGATGTTCGTGCTGACCGTGGCGGCGGGCGAAGCGGCGATCGGGCTCGCTATTCTGGTCACCTATTTCCGCGACCGGGGCACTATCGCGGTCGACGACGTCAACCGGATGAAGGGGTAAGCCGCGTTGGATCCGATCCTCTTCATCGTTTTCCTGCCGCTGCTGGCTGCGATCATCGGCGGGCTGGGCAACCGGATGCTCGGCAACTTTGCGGTCAAGTCGCTGACCACCGGCGCGCTGTTCATCGCCGCTGGCCTCAGCTGGCCGATCTTCTTCACTTACCTGACCGGTAGCGCCGAGCCGCACGTCGTGCCGGTGCTGCATTGGGTCCAATCGGGCAGTCTGAACTTCGACTGGGCGCTGCGGGTCGATACGCTAACCGCAGTGATGCTGGTGGTGGTGACTACTGTCTCGGCGGTGGTCCACCTCTACAGCTGGGGCTACATGGACGAGGACCCGGACCAGCCGCGGTTCTTCGCTTATCTGAGCCTGTTCACCTTCGCCATGCTGATGCTGGTGACCGCCGACAACCTCGTCCAGATGTTCTTCGGGTGGGAAGGGGTCGGGCTTGCCAGTTACCTGCTGATCGGGTTCTGGTACAAGAAGCCCAGCGCCGCCGCCGCTGCAATCAAGGCCTTCGTGGTCAACCGCGTGGGCGACCTGGGCTTCATGCTCGGCATTTTCGGCACATATTGGGTGTTCGGTACGGTCTCGATCCCGGCGATCCTCGATGCGGTGCCTTCGATGCACGGCGCGACGATCCACTTCCTTGGCCACCAGTATGATACGATGACGGTGCTGTGCGTGCTGCTGTTCATCGGCGCGATGGGCAAATCGGCGCAATTGGGGCTGCACACCTGGCTCCCCGACGCTATGGAAGGCCCGACCCCGGTCTCGGCGCTGATCCACGCCGCCACGATGGTGACCGCGGGCGTGTTCATGGTGTGCCGGCTTTCGCCGATGTTTCACGCCAGCCCGGATGCCTCGGCGTTTGTAACCTTCATCGGCGCCGCCACGTGCATCTTTGCCGCCACCGTCGGCACGACGCAGTGGGACATCAAGCGGGTGATTGCCTATTCGACCTGCTCGCAGCTTGGCTACATGTTCTTTGCCGCCGGCGTCGGCGCTTATGGCGCGGCGATGTTCCACTTGTTCACGCACGCGTTCTTCAAGGCGCTGCTGTTCCTGGGCGCTGGCTCCGTGATCCACGCGATGCACCACG
>JANYEY010000036.1 GCA_025359685.1 Sphingomonadaceae bacterium
CAAACACCATTGCCTTAGGGGATAGAATGCCATGACCTATGTCGTCACCGACGCCTGCATCAAGTGCAAGTACATGGACTGCGTCGAGGTCTGCCCGGTCGATTGCTTCTACGAGGGCGACAACATGCTGGTCATCAACCCTAGCGAATGCATCGATTGCGGCGTGTGTGAGCCTGAGTGTCCGGCCGAAGCGATCCTGCCCGATACCGAAAGCGGGCTGGAGCAGTGGCTTGAGCTCAACAACAAGTATTCGGCGGAATGGCCCAACATCACCACCAAGAAGGATACGCCGGCCGACGCCGACGAGCACAAGGGCGAGGACGGCAAGTTCGACAAATACTTCTCGGCCGAGCCCGGCGAAGGCGATTGATCCCTCGCTCGCGAAGCGAGAATTCTGACATCGCAAGACAGTTTGCCCGCTCCGATTCCGGGGTGCTGGTAATTTTGTTGCGGACGTGCTATATAATGCCCAAGCGATGCGGGATTCCGGTCCCGCGGTAACGAGGCAAGCAGACCGGACGGACCCTTAGCGACAGCACTGGTGCAATTCCCGGACCGCGGCCCAACCCGCGATCCGCTGGCCCGGCGCTTGGTCTTAAACCGGCAAGTGAAAGGACCTTACATGGTAATCAAGGCGCAGGCCTTCGACGTTGGTGACTACGTTGTTTATCCCAAGCATGGCGTAGGCCGGGTGATCGAACTGCTCGAGCAGGAAATCGCCGGCATGCAGCTTGAACTGTACGTCCTGCGCTTCGAGAAAGAGCGCATGACGCTGCGCGTTCCGGTCAGCAAGGTCGAGGCGATCGGCATGCGCAAACTGTCTTCGGACAAGACCCTGCGCGAAGCTCTGGCGACGCTCACCGGCAAGCCCAAGGTCAAGCGCACCATGTGGTCGCGCCGCGCCCAGGAATACGAAGCCAAGATCAACTCGGGCGACCTGGTGTCGATCGCCGAGGTGACCCGCGACTTGTTCCGCGCCGACGACCAGCCCGAACAGAGCTATTCGGAACGGCAGATCTTCGAAGCCGCCTCGTCGCGACTCGCGCGTGAGCTTGCAGCGATGGAGAAGACCGACGAGCCTTCGGCGCTCAAGAAAATCCTTGAGATCCTCAATGAGCATGCGCCGAAGTATTACGCCGAGGCGGCTGCAACGGTCTGATCACTGCGGCTCAGAACCAAATCAACAGGGGCCGCTCGCAAGGGCGGCCCTTTTTGCGTCATCCGCCCCCTTGACTTGCTGCCATACTGTATTATGTCATTAACACACAGCTAGGAGGCATGCGATGAGGCTCAATCAATTCCTGTCCGGACTTGCCCCGGTTCTTGCGGTCGCGATGGTGGCCGGACTTTCCGGGTGCGACGGGGCGAACGTCTCGATTAACGGCGAACACGGCAAGAAGCTCGCCGAACTCGATATGAGCGGCGCCGCGCCCAACGAACTGGTGATGTTCGGCCCCGACGAGGTTCAGGTCAGTCAGGGCGACAAGCTGGCGATCACGGTCGATGGCGATCCCGCCGCGGTCGAAAAGCTGCGATTCACGCTCAAGGACGGCACGCTGGGCATCCTGCGCGAGGGCAAGATGTTCTCGGGCGATGACAAGACCGCCGTGGTCCACGTCACCATGCCTGCCCCGCGCGAACTGACCATGGGTGGTTCGGGCAAGATCAGCGCCCCGGCCATGGCACCCGGCGGCAAGGTCACGATCCTTGGGTCGGGCCGGATCGATACCCAGAGCGTCTCGGGCGACAAGCTTGAGGTCACCCTGCCGGGTTCGGGCACGTTCCATGCGGCGGGCAAGGTCGGCAAGCTCGACCTCACCATTCTGGGCAGCGGTTCGGCCGAAATGGCCGATGTCAGCGTCGATAGCGCCAAGGTTAGCGTGCTCGGTTCGGGCGGCGCAACCTTTTCATCCGACGGCGATGTTGACGCGACGATCCTGGGTTCGGGCTCGGTCACGGTCAAAGGCCGCGCTCGCTGCAAGGTCAGCGCGATCGGATCGGGTCAGCTGATCTGCGAAAACGGGGCTACCAAGAGCGATGGCGACAATTCTGAACCGCCCAAGGCTCCGGAACCGCCGGCTGCGCCTTCGACCTGACCCGAATGCGGCGAACCGAACAGCCGGTTAAGGGTTCGGCAATCGCACTGCTCCCAGGATGCCTTCGCAACCTGGGAGTTTTGCGATGCGGCCTGTGCTTGGAACTGTCTTGACCTTGCTGTCGCTGAGCGGCTGCGGCGTCGGGACCGTGCTCAATGTGGTCACCGCGCCGGTGCGAGTGACTGGCAAGGCGATCGATCTGGCCACCACCAGCCAGTCGGAGGCCGACGAAAACCGCGGCCGCAGACTGCGCAAGCTCGAGGAACGCTACGGCCAGCTTGAACGCGATTACCGCCAGGAAGCAGCGCGCTGCGCCGAGGGGCGCGATCAATCGTGCGCCCGCCAGCAAGCGATCCTGACCGAGATGCAGGAAATCCGCCCGCAGCTTCCGGTGCAGCCCGATTGATCAAGCCGCCGCGCGGCGCAATCGGTCGTTGATCGCTGCGCCAAGCCCGGTTTGGGGTAGCCCGGCAACCGCGATACGGGGCTGCGGCGCAGCTGCAGCCTGATGCAGCGCCGCGTAAAGCCGTGCCGCCGCTTCGGCCAGATCGCTGCTGGCCGACAAGTTGAAGTGACCCTCGATCGCACCAAAGCCAATGAGAAATTCGTCCGCATGGGCGGCACTGGCATCAAGCCGCAGCGGTTTGCCCGGCGCGTAGTGGCTCGCGAGCTGACCCGGCGCCTCAATTCCGCGCGCCAAGTCAGATTCGGCTTCGCCGCCTAACAGATCGACCAAGTCCTCATGCGTGACCGGGCCCGGCCGCAATTGCTGCCAGCTCCCGTCCGCACGCAGCGCGACGATCGTGCTTTCCAGTCCGGCCGGGCAATCGCCTCCGTCGAGCACCATGGCGATCTGCCCCGCCAGCGACTGCGCGACGTGTGCCGCGCTGGTCGGACTGACCCCGCCGCTGCGATTGGCTGAAGGCGCCGCCAGCGGCAGTCCGCTCGCATCGAGCACTGCGCGCATCACCGGATGAGCCGGGCAGCGCAGCGCGATCGTGGGCAGGCCCGCGGTCACCGCGGGGGCGATTCGCGCATCCTCCCTGAGCGGCAGGACCAAAGTCAGCGGCCCCGGCCAGAATTTCACGGCGAGCAGCCGAGCGCGGTCTTCAAAAATGGCAATCGCTTCAGCCGAGACGAGGTCAGGCACGTGGACGATCAAGGGATTGAACCCGGGCCGACCCTTGGCTGCGTAGATCGCCGCTACGGCACCGGGCGAATCCGCCCGGGCGGCGAGCCCGTAAACCGTTTCGGTCGGCACAGCGACAGCTTCCCCCGCCACGATTCGCACGGCCGCAGTGGCGATCCCGACCGCATCGGCTGGAACAATCTGTGGGCCGAGATGCTTGCCGGACATGCCGCCGCGCTATAGTCCCTTGCGGGCAAAGCCAAGGAAAAGCGCTGGGACCCGCCAATGGAATATGTTGCCAATACTGCCGACCAGATCCTCGCGATCAGGGTCAATGCGGGAATCGACCACCTTGCCGCAAGCGAGCGTTTCGCCGCAGCGAGCCCGGACATGGTCGAGGCGATCGTCGAGGGGATCGGCGCGTTCGCCGCGGGGGAGTGGGCGCCGCTCAACCGCATCGGTGACCAGCAAGGCGCGGTGCTGGCCAACGGCACTGTCTCGCTTCCGGCCGGCTTTGCCGATGCCTATCACCACTATGTCGAGCAGGGCTGGAACGCGATCGCCGGCGATCCTGACTTTGGCGGGCAGGGCCTGCCCTTCACGCTTTCGGCCAATGTGATCGAGAACCTGGGCAGCGCCAACATGGCGTTCGGGCTGCTGCCGATGCTCACCGTCGGGGCGATCGAGGCGATCAGCCATCACGGCAGCGCGGCACAGAAGGACCAGTACCTGGCCAAGCTGATCAGCGGCGAATGGTCCGGCACGATGAACCTGACCGAACCGCAGGCCGGGTCAGACGTCGGCGCGCTGCGCAGCACGGCCACACCGATTGGTGCAGGCGAACACGCCGGCAAGTACCTGATCAAGGGCATCAAGATCTTCATTACCTGGGGCGAGCACGACCTTGCGCGCAACGTGATTCATCTGGTCTTGGCGCGGACGCCGGGAGCGCCCGCCGGAACGCGTGGGATTTCGCTGTTCGTAGTGCCCAAGTACTTCGTCAATGCCGAAGGCAATCCGGGGACCCGCAACGACCTGCGCTGCGTCAGCCTTGAGCACAAGCTCGGGATCATGGCCTCGCCGACTTGCGTAATGAGTTTCGGCGACAACGATCTGTGCATCGGCGAACTGATCGGTCATGAGAACGAAGGCCTGAAAGCCATGTTCACGATGATGAATTCGGCGCGGATCAATGTCGGCAACCAAGGCGTGCAGATTGCCGAGCGGGCGTTGCAGGCAGCACAGTGGTACGCGCGCGAACGAGTCCAGTCGGCCCGCGCTGGCTCCCCGGACAAGCGCTCGGTCGCGATCATTGAGCATCCCGACGTGCGCCGCATGCTGCTGCGGATGCGGGCGCTGACCGAAGGCGCGCGTGCGCTCCTGTACTACACCGCCGGACAAGTCGATCGCGGCGCGCTGGGCAATGCCGCGGCAGAGGCCCGCGCCGATTGCCTGGTGCCGATGCTCAAGGCCTGGGGCACCGACATCGGCTGCGAAGTCGCCAGCCTTGGCGTGCAGATCCACGGCGGCATGGGCTTCATCGAGGAAACCGGCGCAGCGCAGCATTACCGCGATGCGCGCATTGCGCCGATCTACGAAGGCACCAACGGCATCCAGGCGGCCGACCTGGTCACCCGCAAGCTTGGCTACGAGCAGGGCGCTGTCGTGACGTCGCTGTTCGCCGACGCGGCTCGCGACTGCGCTGACTGGCCCGCGCTCGCCGCGCTGGCGCAGGACTGCCGCGACGTGACAAACTGGATGAGCACTTCGGCGAGCCTCGATGACCGGCTCGCCGGCAGCGTGCCGTTTTGCACCATGGCCGCAGTTGCCGTTGCCGGGTGGCAACTGGTCCGCCAGGTCGGCACGCTGGCCGGCGAAGAAAGCGCGCAAGCTTCAGCCAAGCTGGTGGTGGCGCGCTATTTCGCCGAACACATCGCGGCAGAAACGCGCGGGCTTAAGGCCGCGGCGATGGGCGGCGCCGAGCTGCTATATGCACTCGATGCGCAGACTCTCGCCGGATGAGCGAAAACGCCGAGCTGCTGGCGCGGATCGCCGAAGCGCTGGAGGCCCTGGTCGGCCGTCCGGCGAGTGGAGCCGATTGGCTGGCCGCTCCGGCTTACGTCTGGGACGGCGCTGCACGATCGGTTGATGGGATCGCAGCGCCGCCCTTGGCGCTGCTCAGAGGCATCGATGCCCAGAAGGCCACGGTGACGGCCAACGTTGCGCGCTTTGCCGCCGGCCATGCCGCGCATGACATGTTGCTGTGGGGCGCGCGCGGCACCGGCAAGTCGGTGCTGCTGCGCGCGGCAGTGGTGGAGGCGCAGCAGCGCGACCCCGCCGCAATCGCGCTGGTGCAGGTTGCTCCCGAAGCACTCGCCAGCCTCAGCGCCCTGTTTGGCGAGCTTGCGGCGGTCCCGCGCCACTTCTTGGTGTTCATCGACGATCTCGGGTTCGAGGAAGGCGATACCGCCGGGCCGCGCGCGCTACGTTCGTGGCTCGAAGGCGGGGTCGAAGCGCGTCCGGGCAATGTCCGGCTGGCGGTGACCTCGAACCGCCGCGCGATCGTGCCGCGCCATTTGTCTGAGCAGGACGATCCGATTAACCCGCGCGACGCGGTCGATGACCAACTCGCCTTGGCTGACCGGTTCGGGCTGTCGGTGGGCTTTCACGCCTGCAGCCAGGACGATTACCTCGCCATCGTGGCCGGTTATACCCGGCACCATGGGCTGAACTACCCCCAAGCAGACGCGCTCGCATGGGCCAAGCGCCACGGCGCTCGTTCTGGCCGCGTGGCCTGGCAGTTCGTCACCGAACTCGCCGGAGCGGTAGGGAAATCAGTCTGACGGCTTAGTGCTGCTTGACCGTTTCGTCTTGCCTGAGCTTGGCGGTGTACTGGCCGGTTGGCGCGATGATGTTGCGTAGCGGCGGAATCTTTTCGGACACCACCGGCACGATCGGCACGGCGGGCTTGGCCCCAGGTGCAACGACGCGCCAGATGATCCCGGCGGTATCGTCACTGACCAGCAAAGCGCCATCGTGCGCAAAGGTCACCCAGGTTGGCCGGCCATGGGTCTTGCCGCTTCCGGTAAGGAAACCGCCAAGCACTGGCTGCGGCAGGCCGAGCGGGTTGCCCTTATCGTCGAACTTCACGAAGACCACGTCATAGCCGGATAGCGGGGTGCGGTTCCACGAACCGTGGCGCGCGATCACCGCTCCGTTGGCGAAATTCGGCCCGAGCATGGCCCCGCCCTGCACGAAGGCCATGCCCAGTGCGGCAACGTGCGCGCCCAACGCATATTCGGGCTTGCGGACGAAATCGTCCAGATACTCAGGCGGAGCATAGCTCACCCGCGTGTCGTTGTGCGTCTTCCACCACACCCAGGGCCAGCCATAGTGCACGCCAACCGGGACGTTGGTGAGGTAATCGGGGACGAGGTCCGGGCCGAGCTGGTCGCGCTCGTTCACCGTGACCCACAATTCGCCGGTCGAGGGATTCCAGGCGAGACCGTTAGGGTTGCGCAGGCCCTTGGCATATTGGCGGGGATAGCCCGGCTTGCCGAGCGTCTTTTCCCAGATCGTGGCGCGGCCTTCTTCGGCTGCCGGGCCGTTTTCTCCGATGTTGCTCGACGATCCGACTGCAACGTAGAGCTGCTTGCCGTCCTGGCTCAGCAGGATGTTGCGCATCCAGTGATTGCCGCCGCCGGGCATATCCATGATCTTGGTCGGCTGACCCGCCAGCGCCGTCTCACCGAGCTGGTAAGGAAAGGCGAGCACGGCATTGTGATTGGCGACGTAAAGCGTGCCATCCTGCCAAGCGATGCCTGAGGGCGAAGCGAGCCCGTTACCCTGGCGCAGGACGAAGCGCTGGTCGGCCTTGCCGTCGCCGTTGGTGTCGCGCAGCAGGATGAGCGCATCGGGCGAGCCTTTGTTGGCGCCAGCCCGGTGCATGATCACTTCGGCAATCATGCCGGTCACGCCGCCGCTCATGTTGCCCTTGGGTGCATCGGCTTCGGCCACGATCACATCGCCGTTGGGCAGCGGGTAAATGACTCGCGGGTGATCTAGCCCTTCGGCAAAGCGCATCACCTGCAGGCCCGGCGCCGTGGTGGGCGCTTCATTCGCCGCCCAGCCGACCGGTTTGGCGATCGAGACCGATGGGATCATCTCTTCGCGCGGCTGGCCCAGGACCGGATCCCTGCCCGACAACTCGTCCAGCGTGTGCTGCGCGGGGGTGCCCCGCCAGACCCAATAGAAGAACCCGCCGAAAACGAGCAGGAACACCGCCAGGGCCACGAGCAATTTGCGTTTTGTCGACATGGCACAAGACTTAGGGCTAAGGTGCGGCAGCGGCAACTCCTTGCGACATATTTGGCAGAACAATGTATCATTTTACGCCGGACCCGGCCCAGCCCAAGCCCGAACTCTACCGCGAGTTGGCAGAGGCTGCGCGGGCGCTGGTCGCAGGAGAGCCCGATCCGGTTGCCAACATGGCCAATCTGGCCGCGCTGATCTGGCAATTCGTCCCCCGGCTTAACTGGGCTGGATTTTACCGGGTGAGCGGCAGCGAACTGGTGCTCGGACCCTTCCAGGGCGGTCCCGCTTGCATCCGTATCCCGTTTGGCCAAGGCGTGTGCGGAACCGCTGCGGCCAGCGCCTGCACGCAGCTGGTTACCGACGTTCACGCCTTTCCCGGACACATTGCTTGCGATGCGGCGAGCGCGTCCGAACTGGTGGTGCCGGTCATGCGCGGCGGCGCAGTGATCGCGGTGATCGACCTCGACAGCCCGCTGGCCGCTCGCTTCGATGCCGAGGATGCCCGCGGGATCGAAGCGCTGGCAGCGGTGATCGCTGGCGCGATCTGATCCGCACCGAAACGGGACACCGCCGAGACAATTCGGGCTTCGGCTTGGAACTGCGGGGTTAGCGATGCTAAATTCCGGGTTAACGCCGGACTCGCCCGGCCCTGTTCAGGGGATTGCCATGATATCTCGCGCATTTCGTCGTTCGCTGCTGACGGCGCTGGCTTTCGGCCTTGCCGCACCAGCCTCGGCCCAACCAGGGCCTCCGCCGCCACCTCCCGGCATGCCGCCGATGGGTACGGTCGATGCCAGCGGCAACTATTACGGCGACCCGCACGGCGCGCCGATGCCCGATCCCCGGCCCGAATGGCGCGGTGATCGGCCGGGCATGCCTGGGGACCAGATGGGCGGTTACGATCATGCGGCCTATGATCAGGCCCGCGCCGATTGGCTTGGCGAATGCCGCCGCAACCACGGCAACGGCAACATGGTGGGCGGCGCTTTGGTCGGCGGCGTTATCGGCGGGGTGATCGGCAACCGTGTCGCGGGCCGCGGCAACCGGGTTGTCGGGACCGTGGTCGGCGGCACGCTCGGCGCGGTTGCCGGCGGGGCCATCGGCAATGCTGCCGACCGGCGCAGCGCCCGCGATTACTGCGAGGCCTATCTCGATCGCTATACCACCTGGCAATCTGCCCCGGGCTATTCGCCGGGTCAGGTTACTTATGGCTATGCGCCGATGACCGTCATGGTTCCGGTCGCCTACGTGCAGAGCCAGGGCAAGCGTGAGTGCACCACCACAGTCACCACCGAGGAATATGTCACCGAAGTGCGGCAACCCAAGGCGTGGCGCGTTATCCCGCCGCGCCGCCCGGTGGCACCGCGCCCGGCTCCCCGTCATGACAAGCGCGTGCGGATCTACTGACCCCGCCTGGAGCGGTGACGATCAAGGGGGCTTCGCGGCCCCCTTTTTCGTATCTGCTAAAGCTTGCGGCCGATGAGTTCCTTCATGATCTCGTTGGTCCCGCCAAAGATCCGGGTGACGCGCGCAGAGCGCCAGGCCCGCGCGATTGGGTACTCGTTCATGTAGCCCGCCCCGCCGTGGAGCTGGAGGCACTTGTCCATCACTTCCCATTGCAGATCGGTGTGCCACAGCTTGGCCGCCGCGCCTTCTTCCGGGGTCAGCTCGCGCTTGAGGTGCCGCGCCAGCGCCCAGTCGAGGTGCGCCCAGCCAACCTGCAGCTTGGCCTTGAGATCGGCGAGCACGAAGCGGGTGTTCTGGAAATCGAGGATCGGCTTACCGAAGGCTTTGCGGTCGCGGGTGAATTCCACGGTGTCATCGAACGCGCGCTGCGCACTCGCCTGCGCTGAGACTGCGATCGACAAACGCTCCTGCGGCAGTTCGCTCATTAGGTAAATGAAGCCCTTGCCTTCTTCGCCAAGGCAGTTGGTGATCGGTACGCGCACATCTTCGAAAAACAGTTCGGAGGTATCGGCTTCGTCCTGTCCGATCTTGTCGAGGTTGCGGCCGCGCTTGAACCCGTCACGGTCGGCCTCGACCAGCACGATCGACACGCCCTTCCACGCCGGCTGAACGTCGGTATCGGTCTTGACGCAGACCAGGATCAGGTCGGCGTTCTGGCCATTGGTGATGTAAGTCTTCGACCCATTGATCACGTAATGGTTGCCGTCCTTCTTCGCGGTGGTGCGCATGCTCTGCAGGTCGCTGCCGGTGCCCGGCTCGGTCATTGCGATTGCGGTGATGACTTCGCCCGCAACCATCTTGGGCAGCCACTTGGCCTTCTGCTCGTCCGAACCATACTTGACGATGTAGTTGGTGACGATGTCCGACTGGAGCGAAAACCCGGTGGTGACCCGGCCGTAATAGGCGCTCTCCTCGTCGACGATCGCGTTGTAGCCGAAGTCGAGCCCAAGCCCGCCGAACTCCTCAGGCACGGTCGGGCAGAGCATCCCGAGCTCGCCAGCCTTGGGCCACAAGTCCTTGGGGACAATGCCATTATCAGCCCATTCGGCTTGGTGCGGGGCGACTTCTGCTTCAAGGAATTTGCGCACGGTCTGGCGGAACGCTTCGTGATCTTCGTTATATGCTGTGCGCGCTAGGTTATCGAGCGACATGGTTTGATCCCCAATTAATCTGATGCGATCTTTAGGTTCTCGCACCGGAAAGGGAAACGCTTTTTAATCGATCGCTTAAAGCCCTTTGCGATCGGGTGGTGAAGTTCATGTCAGTGGTTACGCTGCGCGCGGCGATGCTCATCGCCGCGCAGCGCAATCGGCATTTGCGCGGGCGGGATCCCCAGACGGCAACCAATTATTGGTGCGTCCTCTTGCACTAACTGGCTGATTGGGGGAGGCAAGGTGAAGCGGCAAAAGCCGCGGGCTCCCAAATCTACCTCGAGCGCGCGATCGGGACCGGCTCCATTGGTTTCGACGAACCCGTCGAAGCCGACTACCAAATCGTCACCTGAGGGGCGGGCGGTCATATGCGTGCCCATCTCGAGCGGATTGCCCATCGCATCTACCAACTTCACTGGATGCGGAATGAATCGGACAGCGGTCAAGGTCACCAGCCCCACAGTCCGCCGCGGTACCACCATGCGGCGTTCGTAGACCTTGGCGAGCACATCCGAGGGGATCTTGTCGGCGTCGATCTCGTAATTGCTGGCAACATAGGGGATCACGTTGTCAACCAGCATGGTTCCGCGCTTCCCGGTCCGCCCAACAGGCTGATTGTTATATCTGACGGTCAGCCCGCCAACCCGGCCTGTGCGAACCAGCGCATAAGTGCCATCGGCGCGCGAGCGCGCAAAAACGTTGCCGCCGGCCAGGATCAGCGCACCGCGCGCATTCAGCCGCAGCGCGGCATCGCCGTTCTCGTATTCCGCCTTGGCTTCGGTTTCGACCGCGCGATTGCGCCAGGTTACGCCCGCATCGAGCCGGCCCGACCGCCCGTATTCGGCCGCGCCATAATAGCCGATCGGACTGCTTGCGCTCGGCATCTGGCGATACGATGCGCTGGCGATGAACGGATACCCCGTGCGATGCGTCAAGCTGCTGCCCGCCCAGCCTTGGCGGCCAAGCCGCAAGGTCATGCCGAAGGTCGCGGCAAAATTGTTGCTGTCGCCATGGCGATAGGTCACCGCCGTACTGAAACTCAGCCGCTGCGAAGCCTCGTAACGTACTGATCCGTCTACGAAAATAGATCGGAACGCAGTCGTCCCGCGCAGTGGGTCGCGAAGATTCCAGACGATCCCGCCCGAAAGCTGAAATGCGCTTCGCGACCTGTTGTAGCCGGCAAAGGCGGTGACCGACCTGGTCGGCAGCGGATCGCCCAGCACGCTGGCGACGTCGCGGAAGCCGTTCGTTGGCCAAACGACTGCCATTCGCCCGCTGAACCCGCCTCCGCTCGATTCAATCGCCGCAGATATCTGGCCGCCCGAGCCGTTCGGTCCCCGACTCAGCCGGGTTTCCACCGTAGCAAGCGCAACGCCGCCCAGAGCGGCGTCAATCCGCGTCCCCGCGTTGACCATTCCGCCGGCTGTTTCGCCGCTGACTGTCAAAGTGACACCGGGGCTCAAACCGCGCCGGTAGAACCCTGTCGCCGCAAACTGGCCGTATGTGTCATGATCTTCGCCGTAACGCCTTCGCACCCAACCCATGCTGGCACCAAATTGGTTGATGCCTTGTGGGAGCATTTCCGGACTCGAATAAAACCGAAGTTTCTGAACGCTTTCGCGGCCAAGTTCGTCGCGAATGACGATCGAGGCCTCACCGCGGCCACTCGCCACCGGAACGTTGCGCACGGTGAATTCACCAGGCTTGACCTGTCCGACCTCGGTCCGCTGGCCGCCGGAGATGATGTCGATCGTTGTCGGAACCGCAACTCGCCCGGAAAAGGAGGGCAGCGGCAGAGTCACAAGATCGGGCCGCAAAGTCACATCGCTGGCGATTGCGACCCCCCCCAGACGCACCGCACGCTGGGATGACGATCCGACCGAAATCATGTCGCCAAAGGTGGCGACCAGCGATCGGCCGGGAATGAAAAGTTGCGCCGCGCTACTTAGCCGCCGAGTTCTGATGCTGCCATGATCGACAAATACCGAGACCGAGCTGCCGGCGATGAAATTGCCGCGGCCGACTGAGAGATCGAAGAGACCCGCGACGGCTGCGGGATTGCGAGTGCTGGCTGTGCCAACCACATCGTAGCCCACGCGCGCCCAGGTCAGCGCGCCGCTATCGCCGTCAGTGGCCTGGCGGCGGCCCAAGTCAATGAGGTTTCCGCCGTCGCTCTTGCGCAGCAAAGAAACCGTAAGCGTTTGCGTCGCACCGTCAAAGCTCGAGGCGGCGATGGGCAGGGTATCAAGCGGCACGCGCCCTTTCAGGCTGGCCGGCACGTCGATCCCGGCCGAGCGTGCGTCATCGCAATCGATCGCCAGCCTGCCGCTGGGCAGCCATTCGAGAAAGACCATGCGCGAGCGGTGACGCCCATCGACGACAATCTCTGATAACCCGGGCGTTCCCGATCGCGAGATCGTTTCGGCGTTGACACCGGCAGGCAGCTCGAAAGGATCGGCCTGAGCCCAGGCCGGATTGCAGCCAACGGGCAATAGCAAGGATGCGATTAGTGTACCCGCACCAGCTATTACCCGCTTAGCTGCACGGTGAAAGCGGCACATCGACTTGAACCTCGTCGATGTTGGCGAGCGCGTGAGTGACCTTCCGCTGGCAAAGGCTGGGGGCCGACCAGGCGGTCGAATTGCCCGTCTGGATATATCGCAAACTGTTGTTTTCAAGTGCAACAACTTGTCCGGCGGAGTCGAGCGGCTTAATCCAGGCGATCCGCGCGGTGCGTCCGCCCCGGTTTGTCACCTCAAGGCCGTTATTGCTCTGTCGCCAGGCAAGGTCACTTGGCAAGGCGCGGGCCCGGTCGAGGAACATCGGCACCAGAAACCGCAGCCGCGTTTTGGCGGCACTCGCCTCGGGCGACTGCGCATCCGGGATCTGATCGATCGAGATGCGATAGGCCTTTTCATCGTTGCCCACCGCACTTGTGCGGAACAAGCGAATGATCTGGGTCTGGCCCGGAGGAATTGTCGCCACCGCCGGAGAAGCGATCACGGCGGTGCTTGGCGCGTACTGATCGCCCGCAGCAGTCTGCGTCCAGGCGAAAATTCGCGTTTGCACGATGACCGCGGAGCCGCCGGTATTGGCGAGCCGCAACGTTTGCGCTGATCCGGCGCCATCGAGCTCAACCCGCAGCGGGCTGATCGCAATCATGGCTCCGCGCGCAGCAACCGGCTGGTCGGGACTAGCGGTCGGTGCCGACGATGCTTTGTCTTGTGCCGCAACCGTGCTGGCGGCGGCAAGGAAGAAGGATGATCCGATTAGCGCGACCTTGAAATAAGGTTGCTGCGATCTAGCAAGCGGTAATCGGATCATCCATTTCTCCTGTTGGTTAGAACGTCAGGGTGACGGTCACCTTGTCGGTGTAGATCCCGACAGGGACGGCGCTGACGGTCGGCGCGATGTCGCCGGTAAAGGTCTGGCCCTGCGGAACGCCGCTCGCCGTTTGCGTGGCAGTCGGGAAGGTCAGGGTGTAGTTGACGAACACGGGGGTCCCGCCACCCGAAGACAGCCGACGCTGCGCGCCGCTGGCGTTGAGGCCGTTGTTGGCCGACATTGTGTAGCTGGTGCCGGTGGTGCAGGTGACGTTCACGGTGGCGTTCGCAGTGGCGCCGGTGCCGCCGCCGACGATGGTCTTCGCACCGAAGTCGAGGCCTGCCGGCATATCAAGCGAGCAACCCTTGACGACGTTAAGCGACACATTCAGGTCGCCGGTCTGGGTGTCGGCATAAGCTGGGGCAGCGGTGGCAGCAAGTACAGCAGCAGCTGCAACGATTGAAATCTTCTTCATAAGTGTGATCCCTTACAGTAGGCACAATACCTAGACTGTTCGTTACCATGCATTCACTGCCAAATTCTTAATCGTAGGGTTAATTCCCTAGCCTCGAATTAGGAGTTAAATGATCTTGGTTAATTTTGGGTAAACCACGATTGCTGCGGCAATCGCTGGCGCGCACGAAAGCTCACCCGGCCTGATCGGCGGTGGCTACTTCAATGGTTCTAGTTAAGCTTCAGAACGTGAAAGTGACGACCACATCATCGCTGTAGCTGCCAAGCGAGAGCGTAAGCCCGGTCACTCGGCCATAAATCTGCAGTGTGGTTTTGCCGCTCGGGCCCGAATTGCCTGGCAAGGCCTGGTTGACACCCCACAGATTGCTTCGTGCGGCGTCGGTGTAGAGCGTGTACGGCAGCGCCGGGGGGAAAATTCCGGTAATGCGCTTCATTTGCCGCGATCCGCCGCTGAAGTTCTGGCCGGCATCAAGCGTCACGGTGAACGTGGTGTTGGGGGTGCAAACGACGATCACTGGTGCAGTCTGGTCGATTGTCGGCGTAAGGAAACCGGGTTGACCAAAGTCCATCCGCCCGACCGCGAAATCGCAGGCTTTGACGATCCGAAGCCCGATATTGAGTGCGCCGTCAGTGGTCCGTGCGGCTGCGGCGGTCGCACCAAGGCCAGCCCAGGCAGAGGCAACCGTCAGCACTGCAATTGAAAATCTCGAACGAACCATATGCGGCTCACTAACGCGAAACGATTAGGACAGACCTAACTCGTCATTTACCAATTGCTAACCTGAATTGGCCTCAAATTCCCCCGCCAGTCAGACGCTGGCAAATCAGATCAAGCTGGTCGAGCGTGCGATAGCGGATCGTCACGGCGCCAGAGCGAGGATCGGCATCGGTGTTGATCCGGACCGAAAGCCCAAGGAATTCCTCAAGATGGCTTTGTACCGCGGCAATATCGGCCGTGGCCTCGGGATCGCGGGCACCGCGGGCCCGGCGCGGTTTGCTCGGCGCCGCACCGCGCCGAACCAGTCGTTCCAGCTCGCGGACCGACATGTGCGAAGCCACCGCCTTTACGGCAAGTTCGGTCGCGCCGTCCGCTCCGATCAGCGCGCGCGCGTGGCCCATCGACAGCTTGCCTTCCTCGACCAGCTCGATCACCGGCTCGGGCAAGGACAGCAAGCGCTGCAGGTTGGCAACGTGGCTGCGGCTCTTGTCGACCAGCTGCGCGATTTCGGCCTGGGTGACCCCCTCAACTTCGCTCAGCCGGTGATAGGCGCGTGCTTCCTCGATCGGATTGAGATCTTCGCGCTGGAGATTTTCGATCAGCGCCAGCGCGGTGACTTCGCGGTCACTGAGATCGCGGATGATCGCCGGGATTTCATGGAGCTGGGCGCGCTGCGCCGCCCGCCAACGGCGTTCGCCCGCAACCAGCTGCCAGCGCCCTTCGCCATGCGGGGTGACAATCACCGGCTGGATTACGCCGCGCGCGGCAATCGAGGCGGCAAGCTCGCTGAGCGCCGTTTCATCGAACCGGCGGCGCGGCTGACCCGGGTGCGGCACGATGTCGGCAATCGGCAGCATCGCCAGACCGCTGGTAGGTACGGAGCCTGCCGGAGTGGACGCGGCGACAAGCGGCTCCTCGCGTCGGCTCTCTCCCAGCAAAGCGCCGAGCCCCCGCCCCAAGGCCGGGCGTTTAGCAGTCATGCGGATCACCGATTCGTCGCTCATGCGGCTTTCCTCTGTTCGGGCAGGCGTGAAATTAGCTCGCGGGCCAAGGCCATGTAGGCTTTGCTGCCCGAGCAAGTGTGGTCGTAAACCAGCGCCGGCAGGCCGTGGCTCGGCGCTTCAGACAGCTTAACGTTGCGCGGGATCACCGCTTCGAACACCAGATTGCCCAGACACGAGCGCACGTCGTCAGCCACCTGATCGGTCAGGCGGTTGCGCCGATCGAACATAGTCAGTGCGATCCCGACGATACCGAGTTCCTTGTTGAAGCGCTGCTGGACGCGTTCAACCGTCTGTAAAAGCTGCGAAAGTCCTTCGAGCGCGAAGAATTCGCACTGCAGCGGCACCAGCAGGGTGTCGGCGGCGCAGAGCGCGTTAAGCGTCAACAGGCCAAGCGACGGCGGGCAATCGATGAAGGCAATGTCGTACCCTGAATCGCCGGCAAGCGCGGTGCGCAGGCGATCAGTGCGATTGTCGACCCCGACAAGTTCAATCTCAGCCCCGGATAGATCGACCGTCGCCGGAACGAGATCGAGCCCGGGGATACGCGTGCTCATCACACATTTGGCCAAGGGCATCTGGTCGACAAGAAGATCGTATGAGGAGCATGTGCGATCATTGGCGTTGATACCGATGCCGGTAGAGGCATTGCCTTGGGGATCCAGGTCGATCAGCAGCACCTTCCAGCCGGTCGCAGCCATTGCCGTGGCGATATTGATCGCGGTGGTGGTCTTACCCACCCCGCCTTTCTGGTTAGCGATCGCCACGCGAATCACGACTTTTTCCCCTTTTTCGGCGCCTTTTGCCTCGGCAAGGTGCCGACGATCACGCCGGCCTCTGCATCACTGAGCGATTGTTCCACGTGAAACATGCGCTGCCAACCTTTCAGGTCCTGCAGTTCCTGCGCGGCGGACCTGCCTTTGGGCAACAGCCAGACCGTGTCCGCTGTGGAAAATCGTGCGGACAAATCCAGCAATTTTCCCAGCGGCGCGAACGCACGGGCGGAAATGACCCGGAATGGTGCGTTCGGCAGTGCCTCGATTCGCCCACAAAAGATTTCGGCCTTATCGAGCGCCAACACTGTCCGAGTCGATTCGAGCCAGTCGGCTCTTCGCGGCCGCGATTCGGCCATGACAATGTGGATATCGGGTCGCAGCGCAGCAACAACCAATCCAGGAAAGCCTGCACCCGTGCCAAGATCGAGCCACGGCGACATTGTTTCACGTGGAACATAGCCGAGTAGCTGCGCAGAATCGGCGATATGCCGCACCCACACCTGATCCATGCTTGCAGCTGAAACCAGATTCTGCCGCAGGTTCTCCTCGCGCAGCAAGCGAACGAGCAATTCGAGACGCTCGAACGCCACCGCATCGCAATCCGGTAGTGACTGCAGCCATGCCTTAGCCTCAGCTTCGCTGGTGAGGATCACGCGGCGCGCCTCCGGGCTTGAACCAGCAAAGCTGCAAGCGCGGCTGGTGTGATCCCCGGCACCCGGCCTGCCGCCGCCAGTGTTGCCGGTTGCACTGCGCTCAGCCGCTCGATCATTTCGCGCGAAAGGCCAGGGACTTCAGAGTAGGAAAAACCATCGCCCAAAATCAGCCCCTCGCCCGCACGAAGATCGCGCAATTCGCTGTCCTGTCGCACCAGGTAGGGCGCATAGGCTGCGTCTTCGGCCAGCTCCTCGGCGAAATCGCGGTCTTCGGGCAGGCCGCCTTCGATCCACGGCTCGAGGCCCGCAAGCTCAACGCCGCCGAACCGCAGCCATTCGCGTAACGGCAGCCGCCCCGCGTCTGGCCGAACCGGCAAGCCGCCTGCGGCGAGGTCGCTGGCGCTGACTTCTGCTTCAAGTTGCTGCTCGACCTTGGCGCGCCCCGCTTCTCGCTGCGAAAACCATTCGGCTCGCTCGCTTCCGATACAGCCGATGCCCAATCCCAACGGTGTCAGCCGTGTGGCAGCATTGTTGGCGCGCAGCCGCAACCGGTATTCGGCGCGCGCCGTAAGCATGCGGTAAGGCTCGGTAACGCCTTGAAGGGTCAGGTCATCGACCATGACCGCCATGTAGCTATTGGCCCGGTCGAGCGCAGGTGCTTCGTGGCCAAGCACTGCGCAGGCGGCGTGCAATCCGGCTAGCAGACCTTGCGCCGCGGCCTCCTCATAGCCAGTCGTGCCGTTGATCTGCCCCGCGCAGTACAGCCCCGGCAATGCCCGCACCTCCAGGCTCGGACGCAGCGCGCGTGGATCGATGTGATCATATTCCACAGCATAACCGGGTACCACCATGTCGACCGCTTCGAGCCCTTCCATCGTGCGCAGCATCGCCAGCTGCACGTCGACCGGGAGCGAGGTGCTGATGCCGTTGGGATAGACTAGATGCGTGTCGAGCCCTTCGGGTTCGAGGAACACCTGGTGCCCATCACGGTCAGCAAAGCGGTGGATCTTGTCTTCGATCGATGGGCAATAGCGCGGCCCGGATGCGCCGATCGCGCCGGAAAACAGCGGCGAGCGATGCAGATTGGCGCGAATGACGTCATGGCTGGCCGGGTTGGTCCGGGTAATCGCGCAGAACACCTGCGGCAGCGGGCGCACCCGCGTCAGCGCCGACATGGTCCATGGCTCGGCGTCCGATGGCTGTTCGGCCAGCTTGGCCCAGTCGATCGTGCGTCCGTCGAGCCGCGGCGGGGTCCCGGTCTTGAGCCGGGCGAGCGGGAGCGCCGCATCCCGCATTTGCGCGGCCATCCGCTGCGCCGATTGCTCGCCGATCCGGCCGCCGACGATGCGCTCTTCACCGCGAAACAAGACTCCGCCAAGGAAGGTGCCGGTGCACAGCACCACTGCTTCGGCAACCAGCGCCGTGCCGTCAGCCAGATCGACCCCGCGGACCCGTCCGCCTTCGATTCGTAAGGCAGCGGCTTCGCCCTCGACCAAGGCGAGTTCGCCTTGCAGCGCAAGCAATCGCTGCACTTCCGCCTTGAAGCGCTTGCGATCGGCCTGCACCCTTGGCCCCTGCACCGCGCTACCCTTCGATCGGTTAAGCATGCGGTAATGGATTGCGCCGGCATCGGCAGCGCGGGCGATGATGCCGTCGAAGGCATCAACCTCGCGCACCAGATGGCCTTTGCCCAGCCCGCCGATCGCCGGGTTGCAGCTCATCGCGCCGATTGCGCTTAGGTCAAAGCTGACCAAGGCAACGAGCGCGCCCATTCGCGCCGCGACCGCCGCCGCCTCGACCCCGGCGTGACCGCCGCCAACCACAATGATGTCGAAATGCTGCATTGCTCGCGCTCTTAGCCCAGCAATGTTTCACGTGGAACAGGGGAATGGGATTTTGCCGGTTGCCTTTGTTCCACGTGGAACACGTCCTACTTGCCGATGCAGAACCGCCCGAACAGTGTATCGAGCATATCCTCGGTCGTCGTCTGGCCAAGCAGGGCATCGAACGACAGCCGCGCGATCCGCAGCGCTTCGGCCATCAGCAGCGTGTCCTGCTCATCGCGCGCCGCCGCCAGCGCCCGGCGCGCGTGGCGCAGGTGCATGTGCTGGCGTTCATTGAGCGCGGCATCACCCGGCCCCGGCAAGGCACCGCGCGCCGTGGCGACCAGATCCTCGCGCAGGCGATCGATCCCCTCACCGGTCCGTGCCGAGATCCGGTGCCGCGGCGCGCGCTTGCTCGGCGACCCGCTCCGGTCGATCTGCGCCGCAATTTCCCAGGCCCCGTCCGGGCCTACTCCTTCTGGGCCGAGCCACAGCACCAGGTCAGCCCGATCGAGCGCTTCGAGCGCCCGTTCGATCCCGATTGCCTCAACCTCGTCGTCCACCGCATCGTGCAGCCCGGCCGTATCTGCGAACAGGAAGGGAACCCCGGCATAGGCCACGGGCCGGGTCAGCACATCGCGGGTGGTGCCCGGAATGGGTGTCGCAATGGCGGCTTCTGCTTCGACCAACACATTGAAAAGCGTGCTTTTACCTGCATTCGGAGGTCCGGCCACAACCACCCTGTAGCCTTCGCGCAGCTGCTCGGCGCGCGGTCTTGCCAGCCACTGGGCCAATTCGGTCTCAAGCACCGCCAGTTGCACCGCAAAGTCGGCCGGAAGCAGCGCAACGTCATCTTCATCGCCGAAATCGAGCACTGCCTCGAGCGCCGCCGATTGCTCGAGCAGCCGTTCGCGCCAGCGTCCAACCTGCCGGGAAAAGCTCCCGCCAGCCATCGCCATGGCCGACTGGCGTTGCAGCTCGGTCTCGGCGGCAAGCAGGTCGGCCAGCCCTTCGGCCTCGGCCAGGTCGATCTTGCCGCCGGCAAAGGCACGGCGGGTGAATTCACCCGCTGTGGCAGGCCTGAGACCCGGAACTGCCGCAAGCGCTGCCTCCACCGCAGCGATTACTGCACGCCCGCCATGGCAATGGAGCTCAAGCGTATCCTCGCCGGTGGCGCTGTGCGGTGCGGGCAGCCATAAGGCGAGGCAGCGGTCGAGGGCGTCGCCGCTGGCATCTCGAACCGTACGGGTCACCGCGCGGCGCGGCTCGATCGCTTTGCCGAGCAGCGCGTGCATGGCATCACCAGCTGCGGGTCCGCTGACACGGATCACGCCGATCGCCGCCGGAGGGGCGCCGCTCGACAATGCGTAAATGGTGTCGTTCATGCCATGTGAGGCCGAGCGGGTGCTCAGTCGTCCTTCTTCTTGCCCGCCCCCGCGGAAAATGCCGCCCCGCTTTCCATGAATTGCTGGAACAGTTTCATTCCCATCTGTCCCATCGGTGCAATGCCCTTGGCGAAATCCTGGATCTGTTCGACGCTGCCTGCGCCCTTCATCGCCTTGGAGACCATGTCGACATAGACCGAATTGGCCTTCGACACATCGGGCAGACCGAGGAAGGTACGCGCCTCCTCGGGGGTGCATTCGATCTCGACGTGGACTTTCATGGGACTTGCTCCTCGTAAGGCCACAAGCTGGCATAGCCCCTTCACAAAGTCCACGCCGCGCTTAGGGTGCGGCGCAACCCAGCTTACGGAGAGCCCAATGACCGAAACCGTGCAAATTGCCTCGCTGAAGGATGACGGCATGATCCCAGCCTATGTCGCGCGGCCGGCCGGCACACCGAGCGCGGGCATCATCGTCATCCCCGAAATCTTCGGGGTCAATGCGGGGATCCGCCAGAAATGCGACAAATGGGCCGCGGCCGGTTACCTTGCGATCGCGCCCGACATCTTCTGGCGCTTCGCTCCGAGGGTTGAACTCAATCCCGATGTTCCCGCCGACTTGCAGCAAGCCTTCGGCTATTTCCAGCAGTACGATCCCGCGCTGGGAGTCTACGACATCGAAGCGGCGATCCGCTGGCTGCGCAGCCAGGGCGCAGTGAAGGTCGGCTGCGCGGGTTACTGCCTCGGCGGCAGGCTCGCTTACATGGCGGCGGCGCGCACCGATATCGATGCCTCGGTCGGTTATTACGGGGTGATGATCGACCAGATGCTCGATGAAGCGCATCACATCGCCAAGCCGCTGATGCTGCACATTCCCACGGCCGATCACTTCGTAACGGCAGATGCCCAGGCGGCGATCCACGCCGCGCTGGACGATCACCCACGGGTAACGTTGCATGACTATCCGGGCCTCGACCACGGCTTTGCCGCCGAAATGGGCGACCGTCGCAACGAAGCCGGAGCCGAGCTGGCCGATGCCCGCTCCGTTGCATTCCTCAAGGAGCACCTGGCATGAAGGGCGGAGAATACGGCCTCGCCAAGTGGCATGAATACATGGAAAGCCACGGCGATCTGACTTTGCTTGGCGCCATGGTCGATGAGGATGCAGTGTTCCATTCCCCGGTGGTGCACACGCCGCAGGTGGGGAAGGCCAAGGTCATGGCCTACCTCGGCGCGGCAGCCCAGGTGCTTGGCGGGCAGGGTTTCACTTATGTCCGCGAGCTGGTCGACGGCAATCATGTGCTGCTTGAATTCACCAACGAGCTGGACGGCATCCACGTCAATGGAATCGACCTTATCGAGTTCGATGAAGCCGGAAAAATTAAGGATTTCAAGGTGATGGTTCGCCCGATGAAAGCCATGAACAAGCTTTGGGAAATGATGGCTGCGCGGCTGGACAAGGCCGGCTAAAGTCGCTCGCGCAGGAATGCCAGTCGTTCTGCTACTGACACAAACGGCAAGTCGATTGGCTCATACCCATACCGCCGCCATGCCGCAGTGACCGCTTCGTCGCTCGCCACCGCCTCTTCCCAGCTCTGGATCCGTTCATCGTCCTGGCGGTAGATCTCCGCCCACGCCGGCGCGCGCAGGATCGGGCCCGAGTAATGCAGGCGGCGGCAAGCGGCATCCGCTGCCTTGGGTACGGGCAACCCGGATACTTCAAGAAACCCGACCACGTCCGGAAAACCCCGGTCGAACAGCACTGGGCCAGCGGTGCCGGTATGACGCTCGAACTCGCGGGCATGGGCTTCAAGCATGGCTTCGGCAAAGCCCAGCGGGTCGCTCGCGCGCAGCTCCATCCCGCCCGGAGACTGAAGGAGTTCACGCGCGACTTCGGGCGAGGTGGCAAAGCCTGCAGCCGCTGCGGCATCAAGCAAGGTCGATTTTCCCGCCCCCGGCGCGCCGGTCAGCACCGCACGGGGAGGCTTCGCGATGGTCAAGGCTTGCTCGAACCATCGATCCGGCAGCCCCCGCCAAGTTCCCACTCGGTTTGATCGGGCGGATCCCACATTCCTTCCATGAAGTCGAACATCTGCCGATCGACCTGCATCGCGTAGGTTTCGCCCTGCTCCTTGTTGCGGCGGTTGACCCGGAACCAGCGCTCATCGGCGGGCACATCGATGAAGTGAACGGCCGCGGTCAGCCCGGATTCAGCAGCCAAGGCGCGGAACTTGTCGCGATGGTCGCGGCGGGTGAAGCCCAGATCGAGCAGCGCTGGCACGCTCCGCTTCGCCAGCTGCCGGACGGTGTTGAAAATCAGCGCCTCGCAGCGCGCGATTCGCTCCATCGTCCAGTCAAATTGCAACGGTTGCGGACTGTCGGCCCAGAACAACGCTGTCATCCACTCATCAATCGAGAAGCGCACGCCGCCGATCTCATCCGCGAGTTTGCGAGCGTAAGTGGTCTTGCCGGCCCCGGTGCAGCCGACGATCAATACCAAATCTGGCAGGATCACGTCGGTTGCCACGGTGCGTTCTTACTGATTCATCGTCGCGAAGAAGTCTTCGTTGGTCTTGGAATCCTTCATCTTGTCGAGCAGGAATTCCATCGCGTCGATCGTGCCCATCTGCATCAGGATGCGGCGCAGCACCCACATCTTGCTGAGCTTGTCCTTGGCGACCAGCAGCTCTTCCTTG
>JANYEY010000123.1 GCA_025359685.1 Sphingomonadaceae bacterium
GATCACGGTGATCTCCACCGGGTCGCTGCGGCTGGGCAGTTCGGTGAGGAAGCGGATCGAGGGATCCCACAGGTTCTGCCCGGTGATGAGCTCGACGAACCGCACCACGCCCTGGCGGAAGAACAAGAAGATGAAGCCAAGTCCCAATCCGGCCAAAGTCCCGACCGCGCCGATCACGAAGCCAAGCAGAACGAACACCTTGAGGATCGAACGCCGGGTTGCCCCCATCGTGCGCAAGATCGCGATATCGCGGGTCTTGGCGCGGACCAGCATGATCAGGCTGGAGAGGATGTTGAACACCGCCACCAGCACGATGATCGACAGCACCACGAACATCGCCACGCGTTCCACCGCCAACGCTTCGAACAGGCTGGCGTTGATCGATTTCCAGTCGTTGACCACCACTTGCCCGGCGTACTTTTTGCGCACGGGTTCCATGATCTGCGAGGCGCGGTCAGGGTCATCAACCTGCACCTCGATCATCTGCACTGCATCACCGGTGAGCAGCAGAGTCTGCGCATCCTGCATCGGCATGACCACAAAGCGCTGGTCATAATCGTAGACCCCGATCTCGAAGATCGCGGCGACCCGGTAGGCGATCTCGCGCGGGACCGTGCCGAACGGGGTCGAACGGCCTTGCGGGTTGATGATCGTGATCGAATCGCCGACCTGCACGCCAAGGTTTTCGGCCAACTGCGAGCCAAGTGCGACCTGACCGGCATCGGGCTGCAGCGGTTTGAGCGTGCCCTGCACCACCTTGTCGCCCAGCTTGGCGATATCATCGGCCGTGTTACCGCGCGCGAAAATCGCTTCCACCCTGCCGTTGAAGCTGGCGAGCAGCGGCTGTTCGATCAGCGGCGAGGCGTGGACCACGCCGGGGGTGGCCTGCACGTCCTTCAGCACATCGCGCCAATTATCCAGCCGCCCGCCATAGGCCTGAACAATGGCATGGCCGTTAAGGCCCACGATCTTGTCGAACAGTTCGGCGCGAAAGCCGTTCATCACGCTCATCACGATCACCAACGCCGCGACGCCCAGCATCACCGCAGCCAGGCTGATGCCCGCGACCAGCGCAATAAACGCCTCGCCGTGGCCAGGCAGCATATAGCGTTTGGCAATGGTCCATTCGAAAGGGGAGAGGATCAAACTGTTGTCCCGCGCGCGTGGAGGAAGTGGATGCGCGCGGTTTAGGCGGGGCGGCCTATGCTGGCAAGGCCGCCCTCTCTCGGCGTTCACTTGGGCGCAATCACGAAGTCGATCCGGGCACCGGCCCGACACTGACGTAGTCCGTAAACGGATGCTTGTTGAATGCAGGGGCCCGCGCCCTTGCTTTGCCGGGCAATCGCGGCCAAAGGCGCTGCGACAGGGCTATGCCAGCGCCGGGCGATTCTTGCATGAACCTTACACACCCATTCCTCGACGCCGACGGCGACAAACTGCGCGAAGAGTGCGGCATCTTCGGCGTAATCGGCGCGCCCGGTGCCTCCGCGATGACCGCGCTGGGGCTCCACGCCCTGCAGCACCGTGGCCAGGAAGCAGTCGGCATCGTCAGCTATGACGGGCATGATTTCTGCGCGCGGCGCGGGCTGGGCCATGTCGCGCAGGTGTTCTCCGACACGACGATCCTGACCGAGCTGCCCGGCGCGATGGCTTCGGGCCACGTGCGGTACTCAACCACTGGCGGCCAGGGGCTGCGCAACGTCCAGCCGCTGCACGCTGACTTGGCGCGCGGGGCCTTCTCGATCGCGCATAACGGCAACATCTCGAACGCCATGCATTTGAAGCACGAGCTGGTGAACAAGGGTGCGATCTTCCAGTCGAGCTCGGACACCGAGGTGATCATCCATCTGATCGCGACCAGCCGCTATCCCACCCTGCTCGACCGGTTCGTCGATGCGCTGCGGATGGTCGAAGGGGCCTATTCGCTGATCTGCATGACCCCGAAGCGGATGATCGCCTGCCGCGATCCGCTCGGTATCCGCCCGCTGGTGATGGGCAAAATCGGCGATGCCACCGTTTTTGCCAGCGAAACAGTGGCGCTCGACGTGGTCGGCGCCGATTTCGTGCGCGAGATCGAGCCGGGCGAAATTGTCGAAGTGCGCCAGGATGGCCGCATGACGAGCCACCGCCCGTTCGGCAAGGTAAGCCCCCGCCCGTGTATCTTCGAACACGTCTATTTCAGCCGTCCGGATTCGATCATGGGCGGCCAATCGGTTTACGAAGTTCGCAAGCGCATCGGTATGGAGCTGGCCAAGGAAGCGCCCGCCGATGCCGACATTGTGATCCCGGTGCCCGATAGCGGCGTTCCGGCGGCGATCGGCTATGCCCAGCAATCGGGCATTCCGTTCGAACTTGGCATCATCCGCTCGCACTATGTCGGGCGGACCTTCATCCAGCCCAGCGACGGCGCGCGCCATGCCGACGTCAAACGCAAGCACAATGCCAACCGCGCGCTGGTCGCGGGCAGGAAGATCGTGCTGATCGACGATTCGATTGTGCGCGGGACCACCTCAATGAAGATCGTGCAGATGATGCGCGATGCCGGCGCGGCCGAAGTGCACATGCGCGTCGCCAGCCCGCCGACCGAGCATTCGTGCTTTTACGGCGTCGATACGCCCGAGCGGAACAAGCTACTCGCCGCTCAGATGGACGTGGAGGCGATGACCAAATTCATCGTCGCCGACAGCCTGGCCTTCGTTTCGATCGACGGGCTGTACCGCGCGGTCGGAGAAAAGAGCCGCAACGCCGCCTGCCCGCAGCACTGCGACGCCTGCTTCACCGGTGATTACCCGACCACGTTGACCGATCATGGCGAGAAGCAGACCGACGAAGGGCAGCTCGCGTTTCCAGTCGACACCGCCCTATGAGAACTGGGCTTTGACTGACCTTTCTGGACAGATCGCGCTGGTCACCGGCGCGAGCAAGGGCATCGGCGCCGCCACAGCCGTGGCGCTGGCACAAGCAGGCGCGCACGTGGTGCTGACCGCGCGCGATGCCAAGCGGCTCGAAACGGTCGAGGAAGCGATCTTCGCAGCGGGCGGCAGTGCCACGATCGCGCCGGTTGATCTGGGCGACGGTGACGGGATTGCGCGGCTGGCCAATGCCCTGACCGAACGCTGGGGCGCGCTTGATGTGCTGGTCCACTGCGCTGCGGTGCTGCCCGAACTGACCTCGGTGCGCGATATCGACCAGGAACAATTTTCCAAAACGCTGACCGTCAACGTGCTAGCCACGCAGGTGCTGATCGCCCGGTTCGATGCGCTGCTCCGGGCCAGCAAGGACCCCCGTTTCGTCCATCTGACGACCAGCGTCGCCACCACGCCGCGGGCTTACTGGGGCGCCTATGCGGCAAGCAAGGCAGCGGCGGAAAACCTCGTCGCCAGCTATGCCGAAGAAGCCCGCAACACTTCGAAAGTGCGGGTTGCCATCGTCGATCCGGGCGCGACCCGGACCGGTATGCGGGCCAAGGCGTATCCGGGAGAAGACCCCGCAGCGGTCAAGCCGCCCGAGGCGGTTGCCGAACACATCGTGACGCTGCTTGGTGAACAGTTCGCCAGCCCATACCGACTGCACGTTAACCTTTCCTCATAATCTGCCGGAAACCGCGCTGAGCGATACTTTGCCAAGCCTGAAGGGAAATGTCCTGGAAAGGCTTCGCATTCGTCAGGGCGCATTTCACAAGGGGCGGAAATCATGAGCGAACTTCTGTTGATGACCAAGGATCCGTATTTCTCGGCCGCGCAGGAAGATCGCAGCGCACCACGAACTCGCGTGGCGATTCCGGCTGCCTTGCGCATTTCAGGCGGCCGCGGCTTCCAGACCGTGATCCACGATCTTTCTCTTTCGGGGTTCTGCGGCGCAGCAGTTAACCGCCTGCAGGTCGGTTCGGTTTGTTGGCTGACCCTGCCGGGGATCGAATCGCTGCAATCGGAAGTGATCTGGTGGGACAACAGCCTGGTCGGCTGCGCGTTCGACAAGCTGCTCAGCCCGATCGTTCACGACAACATCCTCAGCCGCTGGCAGAGCAACGCTTCGTATCGCCCGGTCTGCTGACCAAAGCGTCTGCTGACCGGACAACTGTTCCCCCGGGTCCGGACGTTGATGCTGCGTCTACCCCCCATTGGCACGGCCCTTGACCGGGCCCGGGTGGAATAGGTCTAGCCGGACTTGCGCAAGGTAACCTGCGCCACGGTAATCCCGCCGCCGCGGAAGCCGCCTTCGCAATACATCAGATAGAACCGCCAGAGCCGCTGGAAGCGGTCATCGAACTGCGCAGGCAACTTCCCCTCGGCAATCGCCGCGTCGAAATTCTCGCGCCAGATCCGCAGCGTCTCGGCATAGTCGAGCGCGAAGTCGGTCTGGTCGGTCCAGGCGAGATCGCGCTCACTCGCAAGGCGGCGGAATTCGCTTTCACTGACCAGCATTCCGCCCGGAAAAACGTAAGCCTGGATGAAATCGGCGCTGGCCGCGTAAGCCGGGAACAAGTCATCGCGGATCGCGATGTATTGCAGCGCCGCCTTCCCGCCGGGGGCCAGGTTGCGGGCGATGCAGTCGAAAAAGTCAGGCCAGTATTCGCGCCCCACCGCCTCGACCATCTCGACGCTGGCGATTGCCTCGAAATGCCCATCGGCATCGCGGTAGTCCTGCTTGCGAAAGTCGATCCCCGGATATTTGTCGCGAGCATAGGCCAGTTGCTCGTCCGACAGGCTGAGCGCGGTCACCTGCGCACCACCTTGCGCGAGCCTCGCGGCCAGCGCACCCCAGCCGCACCCGATCTCAAGCACGCTGCGTGCTCCGTCGATCCTTGCCGCGATGCTGGAAAGCTTGTCCTGCTGCGCTGCGGCCAGGCCCTCGGCGCTCAGATCGAAGCGAGCGCTGGAATAGACCATCGCTTCATCGAGCCAGGCTTCGTAGAAATCGTTGCCGAGGTCATAATGCGCATGAATGTTGCGGCGGGCCCCGGCGCGGGTGTTGCGGTGGAGCCAGTGCACCGCGCGGGCTGCCCAGCGCCACGGGCCGCGCGCCCGGACGGTATTGCCCAGGGCCGAGGAATTGGCGACGAACAGGCGGAACAGCTGGACCGGATCCTCGCTGCTCCATTCGCCCTTTTCCCAGGCCTGGTACAAACCGATCGAGCCGCCGGTCGCAACTCGCAGCAAGCCGCGCCAGCTGTGCAAG
>JANYEY010000010.1 GCA_025359685.1 Sphingomonadaceae bacterium
GCAATGCTGGCGTTGCGCATGATCTGGTATTCCTTGTCGGTCAGCGTCAGCGCGGGCGCGACGGTGATCGAATCGCCGGTGTGGACCCCCATCGGATCGACGTTCTCGATGCTGCAGATGATGATGCAGTTATCCTTGCGGTCGCGCACCACTTCCATCTCGAACTCTTTCCAGCCGAGCAGCGATTCCTCGATTAAAACTTCATTGGTTGGAGACGCATCGATGCCAGACTTCACAATCTGCTCGAACTCGGCCTTGTTATACGCCACCCCGCCGCCGGTTCCGCCCAGCGTAAAGCTCGGCCGAATGATCGAGGGCAAGCCGGTGCGTTCAAGCACCGCAAACGCCTCGTCCACATTATGCGCCACGCCGCTGCGCGCGCTTTCCAGCCCGATCTTGTCCATCGCCTCGCGGAACCGCTGGCGGTCCTCGGCCTTGTCGATCGCATCGGCATCGGCGCCGATCATGGTCACGCCGTATTTGTCGAGCGTACCGTCGTTGAAGAGCGCCAGCGCGGTGTTGAGCGCGGTCTGCCCGCCCATCGTCGGCAGCAGCGCGTCGGGGCGCTCCTTCTCGATGATCGCGGCGACGACTTCGGGGGTGATCGGCTCAATGTAAGTGGCGTCGGCCATATCCGGGTCGGTCATGATCGTCGCCGGGTTGGAGTTGACCAGGACCACGCGGTAGCCCTCCTCCTTCAGCGCTTTGATCGCCTGCGTGCCCGAATAGTCAAACTCGCAAGCCTGGCCAATAATGATCGGACCGGCGCCAATGACGAGGATCGAGGAGATGTCAGTGCGTTTGGGCATTAATTCGCCTCTGATGGAATTGCTGTGAGCGAATTTGCTTCAACGAGTGAAAACATCAGTTTTCAACCGTATCTTCGGGATCCCAGTCTTCGACTTCGCTGCCCTTAATACCGTCTGCATCATGGGCGTCTGCAAGAGAGACTACCAGCGAGCGTACATTGAGTTGTCCAAGATCCCCCCGCACGGTCAGATGATAGAAATCGAGAGCAGCCTTCATGTCGGACCCCGGCCGGAAAGCGATCATGATGTTACCTGTGGTGTAGTATTCCGATTTGGGCGCGGGCGCGCGCGCCATTGTAAGTCCTTGCGCCTTCGCCGCCGCCGCGAACTTGTCCAGTTCTGCTTCGCGCCCGTAGACGCGCAAGCCCGTCAAAATATAACGGGAGTTGTCGTCAGCATTCGTCACCTGGATTTCCGCAGGCGGTGTGGGTGGCAGCGCTACAGGCATTTTTCACTCTCCCTTGATCAAGCTGGCGACGAATTTCTCGAACAGATAGAAACTATCCATCGGCCCCGGCGACGCCTCGGGGTGGTACTGCACCCCCGAACGCGAACTTGCCGCTGGCGAGGATGGAGGAGATGTCAGTGCGTTTGGGCATTAGTTCTTCGGCTCGATCACGTCCGCCGAGCCAAAGATCCGGGCGTGGTCGAGATAGTCCTTGGCCGCCGGATCGGCGTCGGTCGGGATCAGGATCACTTCCATGGCGAGCGCGCCGTAGTTGCCGCCGAGGGCCGCGTGGTACAGCGCCCAGAACGGCGCGGGGGCGTCCTTTCCGAAGCCGATGACCATCACTTCGTCTTCGCCCGCACTGCTCTTGCTGCGTGCGGTCGAGTACCCGGCGGCTTTGGCAGCGGCTTCGAACTTCACTTTCGCCGCCTCGCTGCCGTGCGCGAGCATGCCGAGGACCTTCATGGTCGTCTTGACCTGCGCGGTGATCAGCGCGGCGGCCGGCATCGGCGCAGCGAGCGGCGACAGTGCAATTGCCAAAGCGGCGGCGTACTTGGTCAGTTTGTTCATGTCAGACCCCCCACAAAACGTTCGAACAAATAGAAACTATCCATCGGCCCCGGGCTCGCCTCGGGGTGATACTGTACGCCGAACGCGCGCTTGCCGGTGACCCTGATCCCGCAGTTCGAGCCGTCGAACAGCGACACGTGGGTTTCTTCCACCCCCGCCGGCAGTGCCGTATTATCGACCGCGAAGCCGTGGTTCATACTGGTGATCTCGACCACGCCATCCTCCAGCCGCTTGACCGGGTGGTTCGCGCCGCGGTGGCCTTGGTGCATCTTGGCGGTCTTCGCCCCGGCGGCGAGGCCGAGCATCTGGTGGCCGAGGCAGATGCCGAAGATTGGCACGTCGCGTTCGAGCAGGCCCTGGATCACTGGCACCGCATATTGCCCGGTCGCCGCCGGATCGCCCGGACCATTCGAAAGGAACACACCGTCGGGCTTCAGCTCAAGCACCTGCTCAAGCGTGGCGGTGGCCGGCACCACGGTAACCTGCGCCCCAGCCTTGACCAGGTTGCGGAAGATATTGTCCTTCGCGCCGTAATCGATCGCGACGACATGCGGGCGCGGCGAGTGCGGCGAACGGGCGTAACCCTTGCCCAAGGCCCACACCCCGCCCTGCCAATCCTCATTCTCGGAGCGGCTGACCACGCGGGCGAGGTCCATCCCTTCAAGCCCCGGCCATGCGGCGGCGCGCTTGATCAGCGCGGGTAGGTCGAACTTGCCCTCGGCCGAGTGCGCGATCACCGCGTTCGGCGCGCCCAACATCCTGATGCGGCGGGTCAGCGCGCGGGTGTCGATGCCTGACAGCCCGATCTTGCCTTTGGCCGCGAGCCAATCGCCGAACGTGCCGGAGCTGCGGAAGTTGCTCGGCACGGTCACGTCTTCGCGCACCACGCAGCCGACCGCGCCATCGACGTTCGCCTCAAGGTCCTCGTCGTTAACCCCGACGTTGCCGATATGCGGGAAGGTGAAGGTGACGATCTGCCCGGCGTAGGAGGGATCGGTCATCACTTCTTGATAGCCGGTCATCGCGGTGTTGAAGCAAACTTCGCCCACCGCAGCGCCTTCGGCACCGAACCCGCGGCCCCAGGCGACATGGCCATCGGCGAGCACGAGGACTCCCGTTGCGCCGGTCGGTTGAGGCGCAAGCGATGTGGCGGCGTCGGCCATTTTTAAGGGCGCTCCGGGTGCGGGGTTTCCAGCGATGTTGCTAAGGGATTGCGGCTAGAGACACACCGGCTGGCCGTCAACCGTTGAAAAGCGGAAATTCGCCGCTAGAGCCAAGCTTTCCCCATCTCAAAGGATGCCGCCAATGCTCCGCGATACGATCAAGGCCGCCCAGGTCAGCGCCATGAAGGCCGGCGACAAGCAGCGCCTCGCCGCAGTGCGCCTTATCCTGGCCAAGCTGAAGGACAAGGACATCGAACTGCGCACCGCCAGTCAGGTGCCCGAGGATGACACGCTGGTGGTCGACGTGCTGCAGAAAATGGCCAAGCAGCGCCGCGAATCGATTACGATGTTTGAGCAAGGCGGCCGCGATGAACTGGCGGCGGTGGAACAGGCCGAGCTTGCCGTGATCGAAGCGTTCATGCCTGCGCAGATGAGCGAAGACGACACCAAGGCAGCCATCGCCGCAATCATCGCCGAAACTGGCGCCGAAGGCATGAAGGACATGGGCAAGGTGGTCGGCGCGCTCAAGACGAAACACGGTGCACAGCTTGATATGGGCAAGGCCTCAGGCCTCGTCAAAGCGGCGCTAAGCTGACATAAGGGGGCGATGTCCCTCTCCCCCCAATGGTTGGATGAACTGCGCGCGCGGATTACGCTGTCGGCGGTGATTTCGCGCACCACGCGGCTGGTCAAGGCGGGGCATGAGTTCAAGGCCTGCTGCCCGTTCCACAACGAGAAAAGCCCAAGCTTTACCGTCAACGACAGCAAGGGGTTCTACCACTGCTTCGGTTGCGGCGCGCATGGCGATGCGATCCGCTGGATGACCGACCAGCGCGGGCTGTCGTTCATGGATGCGGTCAAGGAACTGGCCTCCGAAGCAGGCCTCGAAGTCCCCGCCGCCGATCCGCGCGCGGCGGCGAAGGCCGAGCAGCAGGCCGGGCTGCACGATGTGCTGGTCGCGGCGCAGGACTGGTACCATGCGCAACTCGATACGCCGGAGGGAACGAAGGCTCAGGCCTATCTCGCCTCGCGCCGGTTCGATGCGCACACCATGGAGCGGTTCGGCTTCGGCTTTGCGCCGGGCGGTCGGCAAGCGCTCAAGTCCGCGCTGGGGCAGTTCGACGAGGCGATGCTGATCGAGGCGGGCCTGCGCATCGCGGTCGATGACAAGCCGCCCTACGACCGTTTCCGCGACCGGCTGACCATGCCGATCCACGACGCGCGCGGGCGGGTAATCGGCTTTGCTGCACGCATTCTCGATGCCGAGAAGAAGGACGCGCCCAAATACATAAATTCGCCCGATACCCCGCTGTTCGACAAGGGCCGGACGCTGTTCAATCTCCACCGCGCCGGGCCTGCGAGCCGCCAGACCGGGCGGATCGTGGTGGTCGAAGGGCAGATGGACGTGATCGCGCTCGCCGCCGCTGGCATCGCCGATGCGGTCGCGCCGATGGGCACCGCACTGACCGAGCGCCAGCTTGAAATGCTGTGGCGGCTGGTCGAAACCCCGATCCTCTGCTTCGACGGCGACAATGCCGGGCAGCGCGCGGCGATGCGCGCGGCAACCCGCGCCTTGCCTATGCTGCGCCCGGCGCACAGCCTGAAGATCGTGCGCCTGCCCACCGGCATGGACCCTGACGACCTGATCAAACGCGACGGGGTCGCCGCGCTTGAGGCGCTGCTGGCGCAGCCGATCGGTTTGCTCGACCTGATCTGGGATCACGAACGCGCCGCCGTGCCGCTCAACACGCCCGAGGACAAGGCTGGCCTCAAGGCGCGACTGATGGCGCATGTCGAGACGATCGCCGATCCCGATATCAAGGCGATGTACCGCCGTGACCTCTCCGACCGGTTCTCCGCCTTCGCCTTCCCGCAGCGCGAGCAGCGCGTCTGGACCCCGAACAAGCGCGGTGTCCCTGCCCCGCAGCGCAGCGATCCGGCGCAGACTGCGCGGCTGCGCCGCCACTCCGCGTCGCGCGACGCGCTGTCAGCCGCGGTGCTGGCTGGATTGATGCGCCACCCGCGCGAACTGGCGCGCCACGGCGATGCCTTGGCCGGGGCCGAGCTGCCCGATCAGCGCTTTGCGGTGCTGATCGACGCAATGGATGATGGCGAAGCCCTTGAAACGGCACATCTTGGCACCATATTGGCCGCCCGGGGTCTGGCTGCTCCGGCTCCAGAGGAATATGCCGCGCTGCGCCTGTCGTTCCTGACGCCGGGCGCACCGGACGATCAGGCCCGCACCGAGCTTGCCTCGGCGGTGGGTCTGCTGGTCGAACGGCCCGCGCTCGAAAAAGCGCTGGCGCAAGCGACCGAGCGGTTCGAACGCGATCTTTCCGAGGGATCTTATGCCGAACAGCAGCGTTTGCTGAAGAGAAAGCTGGAATTCGACTCGCGTTTGCGCCAGATGGCCAACGCGCGTGCGGGGGCTTCGGGGGAAGCGCCTGCCAAACCAATGGCGGAATAATGGACGAAGACGAAAACACCGGCGGCAATGAAGGCAGCGATGCCCCGCTGATTGACCTTAACGAAGCCTCGATCAAGAAGCTGATCGCGCGCGCCAAGCGCCGCGGCGTGATCACGATGGACGAGCTCAACGAGGCCCTGCCGCAGGACCAGATGAGCACCGATCAGATCGAGGATATCATGTCCGCGATCAGCGAGATGGGCGTGAATATCGTCGAGAGCGACGAAGACGCGATCGATCCGGAAGAGAAGGAAGTCGACGAGATCGACGAGCCCGATCAGGGTGCCGAACGCCCGGACCTGATCAAGAAGAAAGAAATCATCGAGCGCACCGACGATCCGGTGCGGATGTACCTGCGCGAAATGGGCGCGGTCGAACTGCTCAGCCGCGAGGGCGAAATCGCCATCGCCAAGCGCATCGAAGCCGGGCGCGACACGATGATCCTGGGGCTGTGCGAAAGCCCGATCACCTTCCACGCCATCATCCAGTGGTCGAGCGCGCTCAACGCGGGCGAGATGCAGTTGCGCGAAATCCTCGATCTCGACGCGATGCTGTCTAAGGAACCACCGCCTGAAAACCTGACCGAAGGTGCTGAGGAAGAAGGCGACGGTGAAATCACCGAAGCCACCGCCGGACCTTCCTACAAGGAAGAAGAAGAGGTCGAGGAAGAGCCTGCTGCCGACGAGGAAGACGAGGACGGGGAGCCCCGCACCCGCCGCCCGGTCGAGGAAGAGGAAGAGGACAACACCCTCAGTCTCGCGCAGATGGAAGCGCAGCTGAAGCCAGAAGCGCTCGAAAAGTTCGCTCACATCACCGCGCTGTTCAAGAAGTTCGAACGGATTCAGAACGAGCGGCTTGGCGTGATGGGCGCTGGCGGGGCGTTCACGAATACCAAGGAAAAGAACTATCAGGCCCTGCGCGAGGAGCTAACCGCGCAGGTCGAGTCCGTGCATTTCCACGCGACGAAGATCGAATACCTGGTCGACAACCTTTATGCCTTCAACCGCCGCCTGACCGCGCTGGGCGGGCAGATGCTGCGCTTGGCCGAACGCCACAAGGTCAACCGCAAGGACTTCCTTGATAGCTACGTCGGGCACGAGCTTGACGATGCCTGGCTGGCTTCGCAAGCTGGCAAGGACAAGAAGTGGGCCGCCTTTGCCGAGAACGAGCTCGACGCGGTTGAACGCATCCGCGCCGAGGTCTCGGACATTGCCTCGGCCACCGGCATGGCGCTCACCGAATTCCGCCGCATCGTAAACATGGTCCAGAAGGGCGAACGCGAAGCGCGCATCGCCAAGAAGGAAATGGTTGAGGCGAACCTGCGGCTGGTGATCTCGATCGCCAAGAAGTACACCAATCGTGGCCTGCAATTCCTTGATCTCATTCAGGAAGGCAACATCGGGCTGATGAAGGCGGTCGACAAGTTCGAATACCGCCGCGGCTACAAGTTCTCGACCTATGCGACCTGGTGGATCCGCCAGGCGATCACCCGCTCGATCGCCGACCAGGCCCGCACGATCCGCATCCCGGTCCATATGATCGAGACGATCAACAAGCTCGTGCGCACCAGCCGCCAGTTCCTTCACGAGCAGGGCCGCGAGCCCACGCCCGAGGAAATGGCCGAGCGCCTGTCAATGCCGCTCGAAAAGGTCCGCAAGGTGATGAAGATCGCCAAGGAACCGATCAGCCTCGAGACGCCGATTGGCGACGAGGAAGATTCGCACCTCGGCGATTTCATCGAGGACAAGAACGCGGTGATCCCGGTCGATGCTGCGATCCAGGCCAATCTAAAGGAAACCGTCACGCGGGTTCTGGCCAGCCTGACCCCGCGCGAAGAACGCGTGCTGCGGATGCGCTTCGGGATCGGGATGAACACCGATCACACGCTGGAAGAAGTTGGCCAGCAGTTCTCGGTTACCCGTGAACGCATCCGTCAGATCGAAGCCAAGGCGCTGCGCAAGCTCAAGCACCCGAGCCGGTCGAGGAAGATGCGCTCGTTCCTGGATCAGTAATTCGAAAGACCCCGCTTCGGCGGGGCCTTTTTTTGCCAGCTGCGCGCTTCAATCAGGCGTGAACGGCATCCACCTGCCTGAGGTCAATCCCGCGCGTCTCGCGGCAATAGCGCAGGGTCAATGCCGCGCCGATCAGCATCGGCACGACGGCCATTGTCGCCGCGACGCCCAGTGGCGGGACCAGCGCGGCGATGCCCAGCGCTTGCGCGGCGAGGCCGCCCGCCTTGGTGCAGGCCGCGATCCAGCCGGTGGCACGGCCGCGGATATGCAGCGGGTAGCTCTCCGCCGCGTAAGGCAGGATGATTGCCAGCAGTGCATTCGTGCCCACGATCAGCGCAGCGAGCAGGATTACCGGCGAGATCGCGACATCGGCTTTGATCGCGATGATACCCAGCAGTCCCACCGCTGCGACCAGCGCGACGACGATCAGCGAGAACTTGGTGCTCCAGCGGCTGTAAAGCAGTGCCACCAGCACCACCGTTGGCACCGCAATCAGCGCCGACTTGGCGATGAGGCCCGATGCGCCCGCGAGGCTGACCCCGTTTGCGACCAGATCGGCGGGCAGCCACAGCAGCACCCCGAAGTTGATGAAGCCCCAGCCCAGCGCGAGCAGGCTCAGCGCGAGCGTGGTCCCGACCATGCCGTGCGACCACAAACCCCCGACGGAGGCGTTTTCCGCGGCGTGGACCGGCGTGAAATCGACGTCCTCTTCCTCGCTGCCGTGGCCATGACTCTCGGTCCCGAACTGCCGCATCACCGCTTGCGCCTCGGCGCGGCGGCCGCGCGCGAGCAGGTACTTGGCGCTCTCGGGGATTTGCGTGGCGAGCAGCAGCAAGAACAAGCCCGTCGGCAGGTTGAGCAACCACAGGATGCGCCACGACCACACCGGCTCGAGCCAGGCCGAAAAGCCGCTCGCTGCGAAGTAACCGCCCGATGCGCCCAGTCCGCCGACCAGCACCAAGGCCCAGCCGCGGTGGCGGCTCGGCATGGTCTCGGCGAGCAACGCGTATGTCACCGGCAACATGCCCCCGGCAGCAGCGCCCATCAGGAAGCACATCACCACGTTCCACGCGAGGCTGGGCATCGCCCCGCAGATCGAGGTGCCGACGAACATCATTGCCGACAGCAGGATCGACGCTTTGCGGCCATAGACGTCGGCCGCCATGCCCCACAGGATCGAGCCAATCACGGTGCCGGTCAGCGCCGCGAACGGCACCAGCGCGCCGGTGGCCTTGGCGACGCCGTATTCGGCGGTCAGGCCGGGCATGACGAAACCGAGCGAAGCGGGCTTCATCACGTCGATCACCAGCGCAATGACCAGCACGAACATCAAGCGAAAATGCGCTGGTGAGAGCGCCGCATCCTCTGGGGCGGCAACGCTGATATGGCGCGAGGCATGGATTTGCTCCGCCACGTTCTTGGGCAGCATGCCGTAGCAGGCCATCGCAATCCCGGCGACGATCAGCCCCATGCCGGCGAGCATGCCGCTGTCCATCGCCATGCCCGAAAGGCGGAAATGGTCCATTCGCCCCATCCAGAACATCGGCAGGTGCAGCAGCACGCCCAGCGTGACCGCAGCAGCCCCGGTGGCGAAAATCCAGACGTTCGAGCGATCGCGCAGCACTTGTGTCATGTGCGGCTTGCTAACAGCGCATCGGGGACGCGCAAAGCTGCAAACGAATGCGCATTCACAGCGGGAAAAAGCGCGTCGCAAGGCTGGCACGAATCATCCCATGCGCCTACAGGCGCGCCATGCGCATCGCGATAGCCTCGGATCATGCCGCGTTCGACCTCAAGGCCGAACTGCGCGACTACTTGATCAGCCTTGGCCACGAGGTCGCTGACCTCGGCCCCGAGACCGCAACCCGTGTCGATTATCCCGATTTTGGCTACAAATTGGCCGATGTCGTCGCCGATGGCACCGCCGAGCTTGGCGTGGCGTTGTGCGGCTCAGGCATCGGCATCTCGATCGCGGTCAACCGCCACCCCAAGTTGCGCTGTGCATTGGTGAGCGAACCTTACGCCGCCACCTTGGCGCGCGAACACAACAATGCCAACGCCATCGCCATGGGCGCTCGCCTGATCGGCACCGACCTTGCCAAAGCCTGCCTCGACGCATTCCTGGTCGGCCAGTTCCAGGGCGGGCGGCATGAAGCCCGCGTCGACAAATTAACGCATCCGACCTGCTGAGGAGCACGAGTACGTGACCGACACTCTTGAAAAGCTGCCCGCCATCCGCCCGGCCGGGTTCTTCTCGGCCACGCTCGAGCAGGCCGATCCCGAAGTCTATGCCGCAGTACGCGGCGAACTGGGCCGCCAGCAGCACAAGATCGAACTGATCGCGAGCGAAAACATCGCCAGCCGCGCCACGCTCGAAGCGACCGGCTCGGTGTTTACCAACAAGTACGCCGAAGGCTATCCGGGCAAGCGCTATTACGGCGGCTGCGAATATGCCGACGTCGTCGAGACGCTGGCGATCGAACGCGCCAAGAAGCTGTTCGGCTGCGAATTCGCCAACGTCCAGCCCAATTCGGGCAGCCAAATGAACCAGGCGGTGTTCCTCGCGCTGCTCAATCCGGGCGACAGTTTCATGGGGCTCGATCTCAATTCGGGCGGGCACCTGACCCATGGTTCGCCGGTGAACATGAGCGGCAAGTGGTTCCACCCGATCCCCTACGGTGTGCGCAAGGATGACGAGCTGCTCGACATGGAGCAGGTCGCGAGCCTCGCCCGCGAGCATAAACCCAAGCTGATCATTGCCGGCGGCACCGCCTATTCGCGGGTGTGGGATTTCGCCGCGTTCCGCGCGATTGCGGACGAAATCGGTGCGCTGTTGATGGTCGACATGAGCCACTTCTCGGGTCTGGTCGCGGGCGGCGCGCACCCCTCGCCCTTCCCGCATGCGCATGTCGTCACCACGACCACGCACAAGTCCTTGCGCGGGCCCCGCTCGGGGGTGATCCTGACCAATGACGAGGCGCTGGCCAAGAAGTTCAACTCGGCAGTGTTCCCCGGTCTGCAAGGCGGGCCGCTGGTCCACGTGATCGCGGCCAAGGCGGTTGCTTTCGGTGAAGCGCTCCAGCCTGAATTCAAGGCCTATGCCGCGCAGATCGTCGCCAATGCGCGTGCGCTCGCCAAGAGTCTCGGTGAGCAGGGCCTGCGGATCGTTTCGGGCGGGACCGACAACCACCTGATGCTGGTCGATCTCACCCCCAAGGACGTTACCGGCAAGTCGGCCGAAAAGGGCCTCGACCGCGCCTGGCTCACTTGCAACAAAAACGGCGTCCCGTTCGACACCCGCTCACCGTTCGTCACCTCAGGCATCCGTCTCGGCACGCCGGCCGGCACCACCCGCGGCTTCCGCGAGGCAGAGTTCGCGCAGATCGGGCAGCTCATCGCCGAAGTGGTTGACGGCCTCTCGCACAATGGCGAGGAAGGCGATGCGCAGGTCGAAGCCCGCGTCCGCGCCCGGGTTGAAGACTTGTGCGCGCAATTCCCGATCTATCAGGAGCTTTGAGCCATGAGCGATAACATTATGGAAGACGCCAAGGCCGAAATCACCGGCATGGCCAAGCAAGGCGTTCGTCACCCTTCGACCAAGCCCGTGCTCGCAGCCGCTGCAGTGGGCGCGCTGGCGGGAGCTTTCCTGCCGCTGCTCAGCATTCCGGCGGGCATCGTGATCGGTGCCGGAGCGATGTTCTACAAACGCCTACGCCCATAAATGCGCTGCCCGTTTTGCGCGCATGACGACAGCCAGGTAAAGGATTCGCGCCCCACCGAGGACAACACCGCGATCCGCCGCCGACGCCAGTGCGACAGCTGCGGCGCGCGCTTCACCACGTTCGAGCGTGTGCAACTGCGCGAAGTGACCGTGGTCAAGTCGAGCGGCAGCCGCGAAAACTTCGATCGCAGCAAGCTTGACCAGTCAGTCGCGCTGGCCTGCCGCAAGCGCGGGATCGCGCAGGAGCGGCTCGACCAATTGGTCTCGGGCGTGCAGCGTCAGATCGAGACGCTGGGCGATACCGAAGTCTCCGCCAGTACGATCGGCGAGATGGTGATGGACGGCCTGCGCGCGCTCGACACCGTAGCCTATATCCGGTTCGCTTCGGTCTATCGCGATTTCACCGAGGCCAAGGACTTCGAGGACTTTGCCAGCACGGTACGCGATGCGGGGCAGGACTAGCCCGGACATGATGCCGCCCTTCCTCACCTACATGCTGCGCTGCGGCGATGGGTCCTATTACGTCGGCCATACCGACAAGCTGGAGGCGAAGCTCGCCCAGCATCAGGCCGGCGCCGCGGATGAATACACCACCACGCGGCAGCCGGTTGCGCTCGCCTGGTCGATGCCGTTTGCCACCCGCGATGCTGCCTTTGCCGCCGAGCGGCGTCTTAAGGGCTGGTCGCGCGCGAAGCGTGAGGCGCTGATAGCCGGGGATCAGGGCTTGGCCGCCCAGCTCCAGTCTGGGGCACCAATATCGCGCATGGCTGCGGCGGCAACCAGCGACGAAGTGCCAACCAACCGGCCCGTGATCGTGCTGGTCCGCCCGCAACTGGGCGAAAATATCGGCAAGGCAGCGCGGGCGATGCTCAATTTCGGGCTGAGCGAGATCCGCCTCGTCGCGCCGCGCGATGGCTGGCCCAACCCCAGCGCAGGACCCGCTGCGGCGGGGGCCAATATGGTCCTCGAACAGGCGCAGGTGTTTGAGACGCTGGCTGAAGCTGTGGCCGATTGCGCGCATGTCTATGCCACCACTGTGCGCAAGCGCGGGGTGACCAAGCCGGTGGTCACGCCCGAGCAGGCAGCCCAGGCGATTCACCGCGATCCGGGGCGATCCGCGCTGGTGTTCGGGCCCGAGCGGAGCGGGCTCGACAGCGACGATGTCGCCCTCGCCCGCGCGATCCTGACAGTGCCGATCAACCCCGAATTCGCCTCGCTCAATCTCGCCCAAGCGGTGATCCTGTGTGCGTACGAATGGTCCAAGGGTATCACGCTGGCCCAGCCCACCGCCGAAGAGATGCTGCCGCCCGCCCCGCAGGAAGAGCTTGAGGGGATGATCGGGCAACTGGTCACGATGCTGGAGCCGACCGAGTATTTCAAACCCGACATCCGCTCTGATGTCACCATGCGGACGTTGCGCGGCATCCTGACCAAGCCGGGCTGGAACCGCCTTGAAATTCGCACCCTGCGCGGCGTGCTGTCTTCGCTGCGGCTTGGCCCGCGCAAGCAGCAAGACACAGCTTGATCTTTGCGCCCTGCCCGGCTAGGGGCGCGCCTTCGCAATTGAGCAGGCACTCCGGTGAAGCCTGTCTCGCATCCAGTTTCTGGCTGGATGGTGCGGTTCCGGACTAGAGACTTGGCACAGTGCCGGGTCACCACCAGCTTGCGGGCAACGCCCGCGGGTGCAAATTGAAGGAAAGACGCGCCATGTCAAAGCGCCATGCATCGAAGTATAAACTCGATCGCCGGATGGGCGAGAATATCTGGGGCCGTCCCAAGAGCGCGGTCAACCGCCGCTCGTATGGTCCGGGTCAGCACGGCCAGCGCCGCAAGAGCAAGGTTTCCGACTTCGGGATCCAGCTCCGCGCCAAGCAGAAGCTCAAGGGCTACTATGGCGACGTGACCGAAAAGCAG
>JANYEY010000083.1 GCA_025359685.1 Sphingomonadaceae bacterium
CGCTTGCCCGCTTCCATGAACTCCTTCGACCACACGTAATACAGGCTCTGGGCGATGCCTTCCTTGCGGCACAGCTCGGCGATGCTGTCATCTCCGCGCAGCCCGTCGAGCACGATCCTGATCTTGTCTTCAGCCGAGAAGTGCCGGCGCGTCTGCCGCCGGATATCCTTCACCACCCGCTCAGCAGGGGCCTTCATCGGCGATTTTTTTCAAGGAGGATTGGGTCTTCATCTTTGTTCCTTCGTCACTACGACGAAGACCCAATCCTCCTTAAATCACAACCTCAAATCTGTGCCATTGGTGCTGACGGGGGACAGTCTGGGACGGGGTTCGTCATGTAAGCCGGATGATTTCTGTCCAGGGCGTGCCGAGCCCGGCGATGAAGGGCATCTCGCCCGAACGCACGATCGAGGAAATGCGTCGCGACGTGCCGTTTTTTGCCGGCAAGCCGATCGAGGTGGGTGAAGGCGAAACCGCCCGCGGCAAATTGGCCGAGCGCGCGCGTGAGAAGATTAGCCGTGCGATCGGACGCGATATGTCCGCGCTGTCGGACACCGAATCGCTCGACCTGATCGAATACATGCTGTTCCCCAACATGGTCCCGTGGGGCGGGCAGGCCCTGCCGATCACTTATCGGTTCAGGCCTTACGAAGACGATCCCGAACGGTCGCTGATGGAGATCATGTTCCTGTTCTCCAAAGCGCCCGACGGCAGCCACCCCGAACCCGCCAAGATGACGATGCTCGGCCCCGAACAGAACTGGTGCGACGCGCCCGAACTGGGCTCGGCAGCGATGGTTGCCGATCAGGACACCGATAATCTGCGCCGCATCCAAAAGGGCCTGCGCACCTCGCGCAAGCCTGGGGTCACCCTCGCGCGCTATCAGGAAAGCCGCATTCGCCATTACCACGAGACGCTTGACGCCTACATGGCGTGGTGAGGCTTGCTGCCTAAATCCCCATGCAGAGGTACTTGATTTCCATGAAGTCTTCGAGACCGTGGCGTGAGCCTTCGCGGCCGAGGCCGGATTGTTTTACCCCGCCGAACGGGGCAACTTCGGTCGAGATCAAGCCGGTGTTGATCCCCACGATCCCGGCCTCGAGCGCCTCGGCGACGCGCCAGACGCGCGAAAGGTCGCGCGAGTAGAAGTAGCTGGCGAGCCCGAACTCGCTGTCGTTGGCGAGACTGATGCATTCAGCTTCGGTGTCGAAGCGGATGATCCCAGCAAGCGGACCGAAGGTTTCCTCGCGCGCGAGCTTCATTGTGGCGGTCACGCCAGAGACGACCGTGGGCTCGAAGAAGGTCCGGCCAAGCGCACTGCGCTTACCCCCCACCACCACGCTCCCGCCGCCGGCGAGAGCATCGCTCAGGTGCTCCTCAACCTTGGCCACGGCGGCCTCGTCGATCAACGGCCCGATCGTCACACCATCGTCCATGCCATACCCGACCTGCAGCGCCTTGACCCGCTCGGCGAGTTTGGCGACGAACGTATCGTAGATCCGGGCCTGAACGTAGAAGCGGTTGGCGCAGACGCAGGTCTGGCCGTTGTTGCGGAACTTGGAGACCATTGCCCCGTCGACGGCGGCATCGAGATCGGCATCGTCGAACACTATGAACGGCGCGTTCCCGCCAAGCTCGAGGCTGAGCTTCTTGATCGTATCGGCCGACTGGCGCATCAGCTCGCGGCCAACCTCGGTCGAGCCGGTAAAGGTGAGCTTGCGCACCATGGGGTTCGCGGTGAGTTCGCCGCCGATCTCGTGGGCTGAACCGGTGATGACGTTGATCACCCCGGCTGGGACGCCCGCCATCTCGCCAAGCACCGCGAAGGCCAACGCCGAAAACGGGGTCTGAGCGGCCGGCTTGATCACGATAGTGCAGCCCGCCGCGAGCGCCGGGCCGAGCTTGCGTGCGATCATTGCATTGGGGAAGTTCCATGGAGTGATCGCCCCGACCACCCCGACCGGCTGGCGCAATGTGACGATGCGGCGGTCGGCGGCATGCGCGGGGATGACCTCGCCGTACGCGCGCTTACCCTCTTCGGCGAACCATTCGATGAACGAGGCACCATAGGCAATCTCACCTCGTGCTTCGGCCAAAGGCTTGCCCTGCTCGCGGCTGAGCAGTTCGCCAAGTGCATCCTGATGCAGGGTCATCAAATCGAACATTCGGCGCATGATCTTGGCGCGATCGCCCGCAGTCCTGGAGCGCCAGGCTGGCAACGCGGCTTCTGCGGCGGCAATGGCTCGCTTGGTCTCCGCGGCGCCCATTTTGGGGACCGTGCCGAGCAGATCGCCGTTACCGGGATCGCGCACCTCGATCGTCTGACCCCCGTCGGCATGGGACCATGCGCCGTCAATGAAGCACTGCTGGCGCAGCCATGCGGTAAGGTTCGAATTTGTCATGAGTTAGGTTTTCCTGGCAGAGCAGAGGCGAAACGGTTCAGGCCGCGCGGGGTTTCCGCATCAGTCCTGCATAGATGAGCAGCGCAGCGATCACGCCAATGAACCAGGCCCAGTCATAGATCCGCACGAACAGTAACGGGGTTGCGGCGAAAGTCTGGGGAAATGCGCTGTGGAGGAAGCCTGGCAAGTTGATCACGACCGGCACGGCAAAGGCGATCAGCGCGGCGGGGTTCCACCCGCGGCGGTAGCTATAAGCGCCCTCGGCCTGGTACAGCCCATCGAGATCGAGCCGGGTGTTACGCACCAGCCAATAGTCCGCGATCATGATCCCGGCGATCGGGCCAAGCAGCGCGCCGTAGCCAGTCAGCCAGACGAAGATATAACCCTGCGTCGATTCGAGCAGCTTCCACGGCATGATCGCCGCGCCAAGAATGGCGGTCATGTAGCCGCCGAGCCGGTAGGAGATCTTGCTCGGCCAGAGCGAGGAGAAGTCATAGGCCGGACCTACAAGGTTGGCGGCGATGTTGACCGAGACCGTATCGATGGTGATGACCAGCAGCCCGATCAGCACCCCGATCCCAGCGAGATTCCCTGCCAAGGCCACCGGATCCCAGATCGCCTTGCCGAAGATCACTACGGTGGCCGAGGTGACCACCACACTCATCAGAGCAAGCGCGGCCATCGGCCCAGGCAAGCCTACTGCCTGACCGATAATTTGGTCCTTTTGAGTCCGGGCGAAGCGTGTGAAGTCAGGGATGTTGAGCGCGAGCGCGCCCCAGTAGCCTGACATTGCGGTGAACATTGGCCAGAAGGTCGGCCAGAACTGGCCTTCCTTGGTCCCGCCTGGCCCGAACGCGCTGGGCTGGCTCAAGATCGGGCCGAGCCCGCCGGCGCGGTCCAAAGCCCACCATACCAGGGCAATGCAGACCAGCACCTTCAAGGGCGCGGTCCAGGTCTCGAACTTGCGGATCGCCAGAATGCCCTTCTCGACGAACACGAGTTGAGCGAGCCAGAACACCGCGAAAGCCGCAAACTGCCCGGTCCCGATCCCGAGCCAGGCGATCTGTTCCCCAACCAGGCTGCGCCCGGCGATCACACCCACCAGCGTGAGCAGGGTATTGCCGCCAATCCAGGTCTGGATCCCGTACCACCCGCAGGCAACCAGCGCCCGCGCCAAGGCCGGGAGCCGCGCACCAATGGTGCCAAACGAGGCACGCGCCAGCACCGGAAAGGGAATGCCGTACTTGGCTCCCGCGTGGCCAATCAGCAGGATCGGGATCAGCACCACCAGATTGCCGAGCATAACGATGGTCACCGCCTGGATGGGCGACATGCCTTCCTCGATGAAGCCCGAGGCGAGCATATAAGCCGGCACGGCGATGACCATGCCGAGCCACAGCGCGAAATAATGATACCACGCCCAGGTCCGCTGCTCGGGCGTGGTCGGGGCGATATCGGGGTTGATCAGGTCGCTGCTCATGCCGTCAGCCCCTGCTGGTCCTGCGCGGCGCGGTAATGTTTGCGGGTGAGGAGGAATATTCCCGCGCTGAGCGGCGCTGCGATCGCAACATCGCTGGCGATGGCAGCGCTGATCCCTAGATCGCCGCCGTAGAAGCGTTGCGCCATCCACGCCACCAGTGTCGGACCCAGGCCAATCCCGGCAAGGTTGAGCCAGAACAGATAAATCGCCGAGACCTGCCCGCGCATCCGGTTGGGGGTGATCTCCTGGAACGCCGCCGCTGCGCCGCCATAGGGCATCGCCCCGCTGAACAGATAGAACCCGAACAGCAGCAGCGACACATTCGCGTCATGCACCAGCGGCGCGGCGATCCCGAAGGGCAGCGCTGCGCAAGCCGAGATCAGGCAGATGAGGATGTTGGCATCGCGAATGCCGCGCTCCCGCAGACGCCCGGCGATATAGCCGCCGGTCAGGATCCCGGCTGTACCGCAAACCAATAGCGTCGCGCCATACCGCAACCCCACCTCGGGCGGGGTCCAGCCGAACTGGCGGATGAAGTGGGTGGGAATCCACGCCGCAACCCCGTTCCACATCAGGCTGGCAAAGCACAGCCCCAGGATCAGCCCACTATAGGCCCGCGCGTTGCGCCGCATGTAGCGCAGCACGGCAGCGAATGTGGGATGGGCTGCGCCCTCTGTCACCCCGCGCCGCTCGGGCTCGCGCAGGGTCAGCATCAGCAACGCCACCAGCAGCCCGGGCAGCCCGACCATCAGGAACACGACCTGCCATGGTTCGAGCGGGCCGGTCAGGCTTGAGGTCACTGGCGGAACCAGCGCGATCAGCGCGCCGCCAGCCATCGTCGCGATTCCGCCGCCGACGTAGATCGCGCCTTGATAAAGGCTGAGCGCGCGGACCAGGTCCTTGCCCTCGAACCAGTCGGAAAGCAACGAATAGGCGGCCGGCGACAAGGCTGCCTCGCCCACCCCGACCCCGATCCGCGCGCCGAACATCTGCCCGAAATTACGTGCCAGCCCGCACAGCGCGGTCATGATCGACCAGACGAAAATGCCGACCGCGACGATGTTGGTGCGTTTGCGGCGATCGACCAGCTGCCCGATCGGCACGCCCATGATCGTGTAAAACACCGCAAAGGCGAGTCCATGCAGCAGGCTCAGCTGGACATCGCTGATCCCCAGCGAGGCGCGGATCGGGCCGACCATCAGGGTCAGGATCGTGCGGTCGATGTATGAAAACGTGTAAGCCAGAATCAACACGCCCACTACGTACCAGCCGTAACGGCCTTTGGGCGCAGCCCCGGTTTCCTGCGCGGCGCTCATGCCGCCAGACCCTTGCGCGAGGTCTGGAAGGCTTCGAACCCCCGGCGGACAAAGGGATAATTCTGAACGTAGTGGAGGAACTGCTGCTTTTCGAGCTCGATCCCGTCTTCGGGCGTCATCGTCATGCTGCGGTTTATCAGGCTTTTGGATTCGACCAGACATTGGCGCGGCTTGTCGATCCAGGTCGCGGCCAAAGCCTCGGCGGTCTCGAGCAGCGCATCGTCCTCTGCCAACGTATGGCACAGCCCCCATTCGACGGCTTCGGCGGCGCTGAGGAATCGTCCGCTCCAGATCAGATCCTTGGCGCGCGGCAGGCCGATCCGGCGCGGCAGGCGCTGGGTCGAGCCACCAGCGGGGATGGCATGCTGCGCCGAATGAACGTCGCCGATCAGCGCAGACCTGGCGATCACCGCCGCATCGCAGGCCAGCACTATCTCGATCCCCCCGGCGCGGGTCAGGCCATTGATCGCGGCGATGGTCGGCACCGGGACATGCTCAAGCCGGTTCATCGTGTCGTTAAAGCGATCGAGATAGTGGCGGAACTGCACAAAATCGCCTAGCCCGGCTTCGATCTGAGTGAGGTCGGTGCCCAGATTGAAAATCTTGCCTTTGGCCGTGATGATCGCTGCGCGAATGTCGTGATCGCGTTCCATCAGCTGGACGAAAGCGTCGAGATCGTCGAGCAGCGGGAGACTGAACGAATGGACACCCCGGTCTTGTGCGAAAGTGCCATACAACAGCGGGCCATTGCGGGTCGTCTCCAATCGCGTACCGGCCATCTCTTCCACTCCTCGTCCAGAATCTATTGCGCTTCGAGTAGCTCCTGCACCGCGTCCACGGCATCGACGCAGCCGGTCATCATCGTCATCATCACTTGGCGGCAGCTCGACTCCTCGGTGACTAGGCCGATGACCTGTCCGGCCGCAGTAGGTGCCAGCGCGCCGGGTCCGCGATCGTAAGTTGCGCTGGGCGATGCCGCCGCCTTCTCGATCCGGGTCACGTAAGGTCCGATCGCAACCGCATGAAGCGGATTGGGCAGCGGATCGGGGGTATCGGAGCGCTCCCATTCGTCGACCCAGGCGGTGCGCAGCAGTCGCGAGGGCTTGCCGGTCATCGCGCGGGTGCGCTTGGTGTCTTCAGCAGCGGATTCGACCAAGCGCCGCTTGACCACTGGCAGCAGGTCGGATTCTGCGGTCGCCAGCCACACCGAACCGCACCACACGCCCTTGGCGCCAAGCGCCAGCGCCGCAGCCATCTGACGCCCGTCGGCGATCCCGCCCGCCGCGAGGACCGGCACCGGTGCGATCGCATCGACGATTAACGGGGTAAGCACCATGCCGCCGATCTCGCCAGTATGCCCGCCCGCCTCGTAAGACTGGGCGATCACGATATCGACCCCGGCGGCGGCATGGCGCAGCGCGTGTTTGACCGCCCCGGCCAGCGCCGCGACAATCATGCCGCGCGCGTGCGCCCGCGCGACAACCTCGGCCGGCGGAGTGCCGAGCGCGCTGACCAGCAGCTTCGCCTTCGAGGCGAACGCGAGGTCGAGGATGCCTTGCGCCTGCGCCGCGCTGTAACGCTGCCCGCCCAGCGCAGTGAATTCGTCCTCCGGCTCACCCCCGACGGCGTCGGGCACCTGATAGCGGACCATCATGTCGTCGAGGAAATCGGTGACTTCAGATGGAATCGCAGCTTTCGCCTGCGTGCCGGACAGGCCGCCGCTCTCGCTGCCAACATACTTGCTCGGCATCAGCAGGTCGATGCCATAGGGCAGATTGCCCACTTGCTCCTCGATCCACTTGAGGTCGATCGCGATCTGCTCGTCCGAATGAAGCCCGGCACCGTAAACCCCGACACCTCCGGCCTTGGACACTGCGGCAACCACGTCACGGCAGTGCGAGAAGCCGAAAATCGGCGTCGCCATCCCGATTTGGCTGAACGGGTCGTCGCTCATGCGGCCATTTCCCTCAGTGCAGTCTTGAGCACCTTCCCGTTGGCATTGCGCGGTAGGGTTTCGACGATCTCGACCTCGCGCGGGATCTTGAAGCTGGCGATTTTACCCGCGCAGAATGCAGCGATGCCTTCCGCGCCGAGCGGCTCACGCAGCACGACATAGGCTTTGAGCCGCTCGCCCCATATCGGGTCGGGCACGCCGATCACCGCGACATCGGCAATCGCCGGATGCGTGAACAGCACTTCTTCGATCTGGCGTGGATAGATGTTTACCCCGCCTGAGATGATCATGTCCTTGAGCCGGTCGACGATGTAGAGAAAGCCCTCGTCATCGCGCCGGGCCATGTCGCCGACCGAGACCCAGCCGTCTTTGACCGCTTTCGCGGTCTCTTCAGGGCGGTTCCAATAGCCGTTGAACAGCACCGGCGAGCGGGCCCACAACTCGCCGACTTCGTCCGCATCGCAGATCGACCCATCGGCGCGGCGAACCTCGGCTTCGACGTGGGCGAAGGTGGTGCCGACGCAACTTGCCTTGGCAAGCTGGTGCTGTGGGCGCAGGTTGCAGACCAGGCCAGTCTCGGTCGCGGCGTAAAGTTCGTGCAAAACGCGATCGCCGAAATAATCCAGGATCTGCGGCTTGAGCGCCTGCGGCAGCGGCGCTGCGTTGGCGAGAATCGCCTTCAGCGTTTCGGGCCGGGCGTACTTGGCCAATATCTCGGGAGTTAGCGCGAAGATCATCTGGAAGTGCGTCGGCACCATAAACAAACCGGTGATCCCGCCGAACTTCAGGCGCTCCAGCGTGACTTCGGGATCGAACTTGTCGAGAATCTCGATCGACCCGCCAAGCGATAGAATCGAAACCGGAAATCCCAGCCCGCCGCCGTGATTCATCGGAGTCATCGCGAGGAAACGGTCATCCGCACCAAAGCAGCCGAATTCCGAAGCGCAGATCGTCCCCAGGATCATCCGTGCCCGGTGCGAGAGGACGACTCCCTTGGGTCTGCCGGTTGTGCCCGAGGTGTAAGGAATGGTCCACGCGTCCCATTCAGCGATCGAGGGTAGCGCAGGGGGTGTTTCCGCGCTTTCGATCAGGGCTTCATATTCCAGCCCGATCTCTATCAATCGGAGCCCGTCCACCCCGCAGCTCTGCACCGCCTCGCACGACCCCGAATCGACGAACACGATCCGGGCACCACAGTCGGCTATGGTTGCACCGATCTCGCGGGGAGCGAGCCGCGGATTGATCGTCGCCACCGCCGCACCAGCGACCGGCAAGGCGGCGACGACTTCGATGAACTCCATGCAATTGCGCGCGACGAGCGCGACGTTCTCCCCCTGTCTTACGCCCAGCTTGGTCAACGCCGCATCGCGAAGCGCATCGACCCGGCGCGAAAGCTCGGCGAAGCTGCGCTGCCTGGTACCTTCGATCATCGCGATCTTGCCCGGCTCGCGCCGCGCTGCGGCACGCAGTGCATCGGCCAAAGTCATCGCCCGGAAGGTTGGCGGAAGTTCGCTCATCGCGGCAACTTGGTGAAGACCTTGAGCGCGTTCTCGCGCATCATCTTCGCGTGGCTCGCCGGACGCAGCCCCAGTTCGGCCACTTCGGCAACCGCGCGTTCGGGATCGATCACCGGCCAGTCAGTGCCGAACAGCACTTTGTGGCTGCCATAGCTATCGGCGTAGCGGACGAATTGCGGGGGCCAGTGCTTGGGCGCGTATGCGTCCCCGGCGGTGTAGATATTATCGTGCTTCCAGCACATCGCGACCATTTCGTCGGTCCACGGTACGCCGATGTGGATGCCGATGATCGGCAATTCGGGGAAATCGATCGCCACCTGATCGAGCAGGATCGGCCGCGCCACCGAGGGCAGGCGGCGTTCTTTCGAATAGACCAGGTTCTGCCCAACCTGCATCATGATCGGGATGCTCAGTTCGCAACACTTGGCATAGTACGGATAGATCTGCGGCGCATCGGGCGGGCAGGCAAACCAGTGCGGATACCAGTGCGCGCCGACAAAGCCGTATTCCTCGACCGCCTGGGTCAGATCGCGCAGCCCCTGCATCCCGCGGGTCTGGTCGATCCCGGCGAGGCCTGAGAACCGGTCGGGGTGTTCGCGGCACATCCGTGCGATCACTTCGTAAGGCAGTTCCCACGAACCCTTCACGTTGAGATCGCCCGCGCGCACCGCGATCAGCAGCGAACGCTCGATCCCGGCTCGGTCCATCTTGCGCAGATAGTCGTCGGTGGTGACCCCGCCGAACATCTCCGGGGCCATTCGCACCTGCCGCTTGAAATTGTCGTCGAGCCCGGTCCAGCCGTTCTCGACCGCCTCGGGGGTGTAGATGTTGCAGACGATATCGATGAAGCCGGACACTTGTGCGTTCCTAATCGAGGAGAAGTTCGGCCTGGAGCCGCTGGGCTGCTTCGATAACGAGCGGGTCTTGGGCCGATGCGGCCAGGCTCGCCAATGCAGCACGCTGTTCGTCAACCGTAGCTTCGCGCGTCGCCAACACCTGCCACATTTCGCTAAGCGCGAGATTGAGCGTGCTGCGCCGGGCATAGCCGGATGCAGTGCCGCTCCGCACCGCCGCTGCGGCGGCGTCGCCAAGCGCTTGCGCGAGAGGCTTGTCGGACCCGCGCGGAGCGAGCGCGGCCTGTCCTTTGACCGCCACACTGATTCCCGGCCACGCGTTATGATCGCGCGCGAACTGGACATAGCGCGGGTCCATGTCGGGCAGCTCGGTTGAGAAATAATCGAGTTTGGCGGCGGGATCGGGATGGACCCCGCGCAGCCTGGCAGGGGCTTCGCCGCGCTCGACCCAACCGGTCATCGCATCGACATAGTTGACTGCCCAGGCACCGTCGCCGCCCGAGCAATGCTCCATCCCAGGGATCATGAACAGCCGCGCGAACTTGTTCGTTTCAGCCGCGCCGCCCATCGTGCGCTGGACCGTCTGGTAGTAGTCGACAGTTGGCGCGGGGGCGACGATCGCGTCGGACCAGCCCTGAACCAGGATCAGCTTGCCGCCGCGATTGTTGAACGGGCGCAGGTCGGGATTGTTGGGCGCGTTGAGTGTCTCGATGGTAGTCGGATCGCCACGGTCGGCGCCAAGATCGGGTATCGGCGCCCAGGCTTCTCCCGGCAGCGGCGCGTTGGGGATCAGCGTGCCGATCCAGCGCAGCTCGCTGCCCAGCGCTACGCCACGCCAGGCATACATTTTCTCCGCGACGGCCACTTGCGGCGCGGTCAGGCAGGCGCGGGTGTCGCTGGTCTTGCACAACAGTTCCGCCGGCTTGAACGAACAGGCTTGGGGATTTGAAATCAGCCCGTCGAGCAGACCGTCAAGCTTGTCGCATTTGCGCAGCACGGCGGCGTGGATCAGCAGGGTCTTGCGGTTGGGCAGGATCGGCCGGTTGTCGGGACCAAGATTGAAGCCGTTGACGTCGGTGATGTTGGCCGGCTTCTTGCTCCCGAACGGGGCCATGCTGGCCGGTGCGATCGCGACGATTCCATCGAAATCGTCGGGGAAGCGCTGCGCTTCGATCAGGCCCTGGCGGCCGCCGGTCGAGCAGGCAAAGAAATAGCTATAGCGCGGGTCCTTGCCGTAGAACGTCTTGATGATCGCGCGGCCAGCTAAGGTGGTCACATGGGTCGCGCGGTAACCGAAGTCGACCAGTCCTTGCAGATTGTTCGGCACCCAATTGTTGTCGATCAGGGTCGAACGGTGGCCCATGTCGGTGTGTAGGCAAGCAAATCCGTCGCGTACATGCCGCGCGCAGGCCAAGTCGATTGCCACCGAGCCGCAACTCCCCCCGCAGCCGCGCACCATGTAGCGGCCATTCCAGTTATTCGTGGGCAGCAGGATTGCGAAGTTGACGGTGGGGTTGACGTAGCCTTCCACCAGACAGGCTTCAGGCTGCATGTCCTTGGCGGGGCGCAGCCTTGCATTGACGATGTAGGTCGGCGCGCCTTCAAGTTTTTGGAACCTGTTGCCGGCCAATTGTTCGCAGCGGTCTTTGGCAGACGGCAGTGCTACAACTTGCGCCCCGGCAGATACATGGGACTGAGCATAGGCCTGTCCCGGAAGCAGCAACGCCAACGCGAGGAGCAGTGCGCGGATCAAACCGGGGTCTTCCAGAACGGCAAGCGCTTTTCGCGGAATGCGGTGTAGCCTTCGCGGCCATAGGGCTGAGTGCGGTTGTAGTGAGCGAAGGTCTTGAGTTCGAGCGCCGCGCCTTCCGCCACGCCCATGGTCAACCCGTCGCGCATCACTCGCTTGAGCGCGGCGATCGTCGGGCGCGGCTTGTCAACGATCGACCGCGCTAGCGCTTTGGCTTCATCGACGAGATTGGCGAGCGGCACTGATTTGAGCGCCAGCCCGACATCGACAGCTTCCTGGCCTTTATACCACTTGGCGGTCCAGAGGATTTCCTTGGCGCGCTGATCGCCGACCCGGCGGCGCAAGCGCAGCGTCACCGCCGCCGGCACCACGCCCGAATCGGTGTGGACATCCCCGACCTTCGCCTCATCCGCCACGATCATGAAATCGCAGCCCAGCGAAATTTCGAACCCGCCGGCGCGGGTAAAGCCGTTATTCGCAGCGATCGTTGGGATGTCGAGGTTTTCCAGCCGGGTAATGATGCCGTTGACCCGCGCCACGACCGTATCGAAAAAGTCGAGGTCGCCAAACGCCTTGTCGAGCAGGTCGAGGTCCAGCCCGACGCAGAACGCCTTGCCTTCGCCGGTCAGGATCAGCGCGCCGACGTCCTCATCCGCAGCGCAGAGGTCAAGCACCGCCTCAAGCTCATCGAGCCGGGTTTCGGTGATGCCGTTTAGGTTGTCAGGGGTCGAGAAGGTGACCAGCGCGATCCGGTCGGCCTTTTCAAAACGCAAAGTGGAATATGTCATGCCGACATTTGGCAACATTGCTTCTCACGACAAAAGCGTGACGTGTGCTGCTACCCGCATTTCGGGTATGGCAGGGCGCTATCATTGCTGGTGCCGCCACGCTTCGCAATAGCCCCGGCGTGGCCCAAACCCTTTATGAAAAGCTGTGGCAAGCGCATGTCGTCGCCGACGAAGGCCAGGGTATGGCGTTGCTCTATATCGACCGCATGCTGCTGCACGAAGTGAGCAGTCCGCAAGCGTTCGCCGGATTGCGCGACCGCGGCCTGAAACCGCGCCGTACTAAGCCCTATCTGGCTGTGGCCGATCACGCGGTCCCCACCCGGCAGCGCCTCCAGATAAAGGATGAGCGGGCCTTGGCCCAAGTGGAGTTGCTCGCCGCAAATTGCGAAGAGGTCGGGTTCGAATATCTTGCGCTTGATGACCTGCGCCAAGGCATTGTTCACGTAATCGGCCCCGAGCTGGGCTTCACACTGCCTGGAGTCACACTGGTCTGCGGTGATAGCCATTCGGCGACGCACGGCGCGTTCGGCGCGCTGGCCTTCGGGATCGGCACCAGCGAGATCGAATGCGTACTGGCGACGCAGGTGCTGCGGCAAAAGCCGCTCAAGACGATGCGGGTGACCATCGACGGCGTAATGCCGGAAGGGGTCTCGGCCAAGGACGTCGTACTGAACCTGATCGGCCAGCTCGGTGCCTCAGGTGCTGTTGGTTATGCGCTCGAATACGCTGGCAGTGCAGTCCGCGCGATGTCGATGGAAGCGCGCATGACGCTTTGCAATATGACTATCGAGGCCGGCGCGCGTATCGGACTGGTCGCACCCGATGCCACCACGATTGCCTATCTTGCGGGTCGTCCGCGCGTCCCTGATCCGCTGCCAGCCAAAAAATGGTTGGCTTTGGCAAGCGATGAACACGCAGCGTTCGACCGCGAGCTGGCTCTCGAAGCTAGTCAGATTGCACCGATGGTCAGCTGGGGCACCAGCCCTGACCAAGTCGTCCCGGTGAGCGGAACAGTGCCCACTGGGGCCGGCGTACAACAACTCGAATATATGGGGCTCAGCGCGGGCGATAAGCTCGCCGGATTGCCGATAGATCGGGTGTTTATCGGTTCTTGCACCAACGGCCGGATCGAAGACTTGCGCGCAGCTGCGGCAGTGGTCGGAACCAATCGAGTTGCGCCCTCGGTGGGTGCGATCGTGGTGCCGGGCTCGGGCCAAGTCCGTGCCCAGGCTGAATCCGAAGGGCTCGACCAAGTCTTCATCCAGGCCGGGTTCGAATGGCGGCTACCCGGTTGCTCACTGTGCGTGGCGATGAACGATGACCGCCTTGCACCCGGCGAGCGCTGCGCCTCGACCTCGAACCGCAACTTCGAAGGGCGTCAGGGGATCGGCGCGCGCACCCACCTGATGAGTCCTGCGATGGCTGCGGCAGCTGCGATCCGCGGGCACATCGTCGACGTCCGTGAGTTGCTCGTTTGATGGAACCGTTTACCCGTCTCTCGTCGCGCGCGGCACCGCTGCCGCAGGCCAACGTCGATACCGACATCATCCTGCCCGCCCGGTTCCTGCTGATCACCGAGAAACGCGGACTGGGCCAATATGCGTTTTACGAATGGCGTAAAGGCGGAGACTTCGTTCTCGATCAACCGCGCTGGCAAGGCGCGCTGGTGCTGGTCGCAGGCGACAACTTCGGCTGCGGATCAAGCCGCGAGCATGCGCCGTGGGCGCTTCACGACCTTGGCATTCGCTGCATCGTCGCGCCCGGATTCGGCGAGATATTCCGCGCCAATATGCTGCGCAACGGGATGCTTCCGGTGACCCTGATTGAGGCTGACTGGCGCAAGGTTATGGGCGCGGCCGAACTGGGCGAACCGGTCACGGTCGATCTGCTGTCGGGGCTGATCATGCTCGCTAATGGATCGAACTTCGAGTTCGCTTTGCCGGAAGACGAGCGCGAGGCGCTGCTCAACGGCTGGGACGAGATCGACGGCATTCGCGCCCGTTTTGGCGAAGCAATCACCGCATTTGAAACCCGTCAACGTGTGACCGCACCGTGGCTTTGGGAACACGAAAAGGAACCTACCGATGGCTGACCCCCGCCTGCGCGCCAAGATCGAGGCGCGCGAATTCTTCGTCGCACCAGGTATTCACGACATGATCACCGCAGTGGTCGCCGACAAGGTCGGGTTCGACGTCGTCTATGGCAGCGGCTACTGGACCACCGCTTCGGCCTATGGACTGCCCGATGCAGGTATCGCGAGCTACACCCAGATGCTCGACCGGATGGCGACGCTGGTGCGAACCACCGATGCGGCAGTGATCGGCGATGCCGACACCGGGTTCGGCGGGCTGCTCAATGTCCATCACACGGTGCGTGGATATGAAGAGGCGGGCATTTCGGCGATCCAGATCGAGGACCAGGAATTCCCCAAGAAATGCGGCCACACCCCGTTCAAACGGCTGATCCCGGTTGAAGATATGGCCGAAAAGGTCAGGGTCGCAGTCGCTGCGCGCAAAGACCCCAATTTCCTGATCATCGCCCGCACCGATGCGCGTCAGTCCGAGGGCCTCGAAGGTTCGATTGCCCGGGCAAAAGCCTATGTCGCGGCGGGAGCCGACATCGCGTTTTGCGAGGCCTTGACCACCGAAGACGAAATGCGCCGGGCCTGCGATGAAGTCCCCGCGCCGATGATGGCCAATATGGCCAACGGCGGCCTGACGCCGGTGCTCAACGCCAAGGTGCTCGAGGACATCGGCTATGCCTATGCGATCTATCCCTCGCTCACCAGCCTGATTGCGGCGAGCGCAATCGAAGCTGCGCTCCATCGGCTGAAAGACAACGGCGACGGCGAGCCCGCCGACATGCCGATGTTCGACTTCAAGGAATTCTGCGGAATGATCGGGTTTCAGGAAGTCTGGGACTTCGAGAAGAAGTGGGCGCGTTAGGAGGGCGGCCACGCATCGTCGAACACCGCGGGTGTAGGTCCGGCAATCGCCCGCAAGGGGATCGCCGCGATGTTGCAGTCATCGAGCAGCCGGGCGTTGAGCGCCATTCTGCCAAAGTCCTTGCCTCGGGTCTGCCAATGCGTGGTGCAGCCGCAGGCCCGGCAATGGTGAATGCCGATCACGCGGTCGTTGCAAAGGTAGACCTTGGTCGTGCCGGTCACCGTCACTGCGCCATCAGGATAGTAAGCCCATAGCACGCCCAATTTCGAGCAAGTGCCGCACCCGCACTGGACGATCCACGGCGGCGCATGCGGCGCTTCGAGCCGGACCGCACCACAATGGCACGAGCCTTTGATCGGATTCGTCATCAGATTGGCGCGATGACGGGATCGTAGCCGAGGATGGCTGGATCGGCGGCAGGTGCAGCCGATCCGTTGTAGCGATCAGGGTAGCGCGCCTGCGTCCGCTTGCCCTGCTCAACTGACTTGGCATGGACCAGGGCCGTGCGGGGCAGCCGAGCCGCTTCGTAGCGAGCCAGCGCGGCTTCAGGTTCACGTTCCACGACAAAGGCGCGGGCAAGGATCATGCCGTCTTCGATCGACATAGCCGCGCCCATGCCAAGGAACGGCAACATCGCGTGCGCTGCGTCGCCGAGTAGGGTAATCCTGCCGTTCGTCCAGCTGGGCAACGGCGCGCGATCAAACAGTCCCCACTTTATCGCAGCCTCGGCTTCGCCGATCAGTCCGAGCACGTCCTTGTGCCAACCGGAAAACGCTTTTTGGATCTCCTCGGTACCCGCCGGCGTGGACCAGCCTTCGTCGGTCCAGGTGTTGCTAGAGACTATGCCGACACAGTTTACCACCGCGCCGCCGCGCAGCGTATAGCGATTGAAGGTCCGCCGCGGACCAATGTAAACCCCGCTCCGCCCCGCACCCATAAACGGCTCTGCGCGCGCCGCGGGGACCAGAAAACGATAAGCGAGCTGGCCCGTAAAGCGAGGCTTGTCGCTTGCTATGACTGCTTCGCGCACCACCGAACGCACCCCGTCTGCTCCGATCAGGACGCCCCCGGTTACGCTCGCACCATTGGCAAATCTGGCGATGACTTGTGCGCTATCCTGCGCGACCGCGTTCAGATTATGCCCGGTTACGACTGCCGGGCCGTGTTCGGCAAATGTGAGCGCCAGCACGCTATGCAAATCGGCGCGGTGGATTTGGCGCGCAACATCGGCGGTGCCGTCGTCAGGCAAACCATCCGAATTGTCATAGGCGCCCGCTAACACCGCGCCGCTGCGGTAATGCATAAACGGCAGGGAGGCGCTGCGACAAGCGAACTTTGCGACGCGGTCCTGGATGCCTAACGCACGAAAAGCAGCCTGCGCACCGCGGCTCAGGGTAAGGCCAGCCCCGACTTCACCCAGCATCGGCGCGGCTTCATAAACATTGACATCGAACCCTGCGCGGCGCAGCGCGAGTCCTGCGGTCAGGCCGCCCAGCCCGGCTCCGGCGATGATGACCTTCATGGCGCGTCCGGCCCCAAATATATGCTGACCGCCTTGGTCTTGAAATAAGGTTCAAGACCTTCACGGCCGAGCTCGCGGCCCCAACCCGACTGACGGTTGCCGCCGAATGGAGTTTCCGGGCTCATCGCGGCATGGATATTGATTCCGACCTGACCCGAATCTACTTGCCGTGCAATGCGCAGCGCGCGGGTGATGTCCTGCGTCCACACCGATCCCGACAGCCCGTAATTTGTGCCATTGATGGCGGCAATCAGATCGCCCTCGTCTTCGAAGCGGATCAGCGACAGGACCGGGCCGAACACTTCTTCCTGCTCGATCCGCATCCCGGGCCGAACCTCGGTGAACAACGTAGGTCCAAGGAAATGGCCGGGTGCGTCAAACACGGGACTTTCAAGATGCGCCACCGCGCCTTCAACCTTGGCGAGGGCAATATATCTTTCGATCCGCGCCTTCTGTTGGGCCGATATTAGCGGGCCAAGGACAGAGCGAGGATCCATTCCATCGCCGACAGTCAGTTCGGCGGCCTTGGCCGCGACGCCGTCTGCAACCTCATCGTGGATCGCCGAGTGCACGAACAGCCGTGATCCGGCCATGCATTGCTGGCCGGTGGAGAGATAGCAGGCCATTGTCGCGGCGGGGATCGCGCGTTTAAGGTCGGCGTCGGGGAATATCACCACCGGAGATTTGCCGCCGAGTTCGAGACTGACCTTTTTGAGATTACCGGTGGCCGCTGTGACGATTTTGCGGCCTACTTCGGTCGATCCGGTGAAGGCGATCTTGGCCACTCCGGGATGAGCAGCCATCGCTGCGCCGATATCTTCGCCGTGGCCATGGATCAGGTTGAACACACCCGGCGGAGCGCCGGTTTTGGCCCACAACTTGGCAAACAGCTGCCCGGTTAGCGGCGCCAGCTCGGCGGTCTTCATGACCATGGTGCAGCCCGCCGCCAATGCCGGGGCAAGCTTCATGGCGATCATTCCTGGCGGCGCGTTCCACGGAACGATCGCGGCAACCACGCCGACCGGCTCGCGCAAAGTCGCAACCATGAAAGCGTCGTCGGGCCGTGCGCCAAGGTTGGGGATGAAACTTTCGCCCGCGATCTTGGTCGCCCAGCCGGCGTAGTATCGCAGCGTTGCTATCGCAAGGTGCTGCACCACCATGCGCGACGAAGCCAGTGGCGACCCATTGTCGAGCGTCATGACTTCAGCGACCAGTTCTAAATTGGCTTCGAGTAGATCGGCAAAGCGCAGCAGCACTGCACCGCGGTCGGCACCGCCTGAACGCGCCCAGCGACCCCGACCAGCGGCTTGTGCCGCCGCTACCGCAGCATTCAGCTGAGCGAGCGACGCGGCACGCAATTCGGCGAGCGGTTGTCCGGTTGCCGGGTTTTCGACTGTAATGGCTGAGCCGGTGCCTTCGATCCATTCACCGTCGATAAGCAGGGCGTGCCGCTCTGCGAGGAACGCACTGGTTGCGGGCGACGGGGCGATCGGATTGCGGGCGGGAAGAAGAGCCATCATGGCAAGTTGACGCTCCTGTCTGTCCGGTTGCCAGCAGGGCTCAACCGGCCAACCGAAATGCGGGCGATCAATCCGGGACCGGAGCGGTCTCAGCCTCAAAGGCTAGCCGTTCGATGTTGCGCGCCATGTCCATCAATCGTGGCACGTAATCGCTTACAACCTGCTCGTTGGAGAGCCCCGCGGCCATGAAAACCATCAGAAGCACGGCGGTGATATGGCCGTGCGCCATGATCGGTACCGCAACGCTGCGTTCGCGGCCGTAATCCAGTCCGAAGCTGTAACCTTTGCTGCGCGCTTCAACGATGGCGAAATTGACCCGCGCTTCGTCGTGCGCGTAGATCTGATCGGGATCGGTCGATTCATGGAGCATTCGCAGCATGATGCGCCGCTCCTCCGCGCCCAGGAACGCAAGGTGGACGATCCCGCTACTGCCGATCGACATTGCGATCTGGGTGCCAATGTGGCGGCGGTGCAGCCGCAATGATGTGACTGGATCGGAGGTAACCCGCAAGCTCATGTATTCGCCCATGGAGGTGGCGATGCACAGCGGCCAGCCAATCGCACGGGTGGTTTCGAACAGCATCGGGGTGGCCACATGCGCGATCCAGCTTTCGTCGCCGAACCCGTGGCTTAGCGCGCGGACCCGCGCAGTAAGGAAATAGCGCTTGGTTTGGGCATCGCGCTCGACGAAACCTTCAGATAGTAGCGTCATGAGGACACGTTCGGCTGTAGTGCGCGGCAGACTGAGCGAGCGGCTCAGTTCGGATATCGTCATCGACCCGGTCTGGTTGATCAAGGTGATCGCCCGAAGACCCCGTTTCAGCGACTTGAGTTCCTGGTCTTCCTTCACCTTCCCGCCTTTCGATTGCGACCTAACACAAGGCAGCGACCGATTACCATGCGTTGATGGCAATGCACATTGAGCATCTGGGCGTAGTCCGCATAGCGTCACGCGGCCATGGTGGTAGTAATAGGAGTTCCGATGAAAATCATTGCCGCAGTTCTGGAGCGTTGCGGGCAGACCGGACCGTTCGACCAGACCGAGCCTCTGGTGCTTGGTCAATTGGAACTCGACCCGCCGCAGCTCGGTGAACTGTTGGTGCGGATCGACGCGGCTGGGCTGTGCCATTCAGATTTGTCGGTGATCGACGGAAACAGGGTCCGGCCGATGCCGATGGCACTCGGTCATGAGGCGGTGGCAACGATCGTCGCTTGCGGCGACCCTGACGACGCCCGCTTCGCCCGTGGTGATCGTGTGGTACTCAGCTTTCTTCCTCCTTGCGGTGAATGCGTGGCTTGCGTCTCGGGCGAATCCTACCTCTGCGCCAAGGGGGCGGCAGCCAACGGCGCAGGCGAATTGCTGCGCGGCGGAAAGCGGCTGCATCGCGGCGGCGAAGATGTTCACCATCACCTCGGGGTATCGGCCTTTGCTACGCACGCGGTCGTTGATCGGCGCTCGGCAGTAAAGATCGATGCCGATATTCCAGTCGAAGTTGCTGCGCTGTTTGGTTGCGCAGTGCTGACAGGGGTCGGCGCGGCGCTCAATTCGGCGCAAGTTCGCGCCGGTGAGAGCGTCGCGATTTACGGACTCGGCGGAGTTGGGCTGGCGGCGCTGCTGGGCGCGCTGGCGGGAGGAGCCAATCCGGTGGTTACAATTGATCCATCTGCTGCCAAGCGAACCCTCGCGCTCGAACTTGGCGCGGCGGGTGCCTTTGCACCGGACGGCGCCGAGGCTGAGATCGAGGCGCTGCTCGGCGGCAAGCCCGATGTCGTCATCGAAACCGTGGGCAAGGCAAAGGTGCTTGAGGCGGCCTATTCGTTGGTCCGGCGCGGCGGGCGGGTGGTCACGGTCGGCCTGCCCAATCCGGCCGAGATGTTTTCCATTCCGGCAGTCAGCCTGGTTGGCGATGCAAAAACGATCATCGGCAGCTATCTCGGTTCGTCGATCCCGGCGCGCGATATTCCGCGCTACATCGGTCTCTGGCGCGCCGGTCGACTGCCTGTCGAGCGGCTGCTGACATCGGTCAGCCCACTCTGCGAAATTAATCAATTGTTCGATCGACTGGCGGGTGGCGATGCCATCCGTCAAATCGTCATACCTCAACAGCGGGAATCTTAATCCATGGCTTTAGCCACCGATCTGCTCATCCCCGGTCCGGCCGGACAACTTGCGGTCCGCACCAAAGGGCTTGAAATTCGCCCGGACAAGGTCGTGATCCTGGTCCAAGGGGCCAACCTATCGGGCCAACTCGGCTACGACTTTGGCTTTGCCGGACGCAGCGACTATTCGTTCATGGAAGCCTTGGTAGCGCGCGGCTATGGCGCCGTAACCTTCTCGATACGCGGTTATCGCAACTCCGAATTGTCGGACCATCCGCATACAGTTCAGACAGAGCAGGCGATTGAAGATACGGCTGCAGTGATCGACTGGGTGATCGCGCAGGGCTTCGTCAAACCGCATCTGCTGGGCTGGTCTTGGGGCGGACGGATCGCTGGCCGTTATGCCCAAACGCGCGGAAACAAGATCGACCGGCTTGTCATGCTCGATCCGGCGATCGGCGGCGGAAACAAGGTGCCGTTCCCCGAAAAGGACGATTGGTGGTTTAACGCTGCCGCCTATTTCCGCGACCGGCTCGAGCTGGAATTCATGGAACCTGAAGCTCACGAGCAACTGGCGGTGCAGGCCGAGCGCGACGAACCACGTGCGCCTAACGGGATTCGGGCCGAGAACGAAAACGGCAGCGTTGCGGTCGATCCCGTGAAGGTTCCGAACCCGACCTTGATGCTCTATGGATTCGCCGCAGGGATGCAGAATTACATGCAGGGCGGATCGGGTCGCGCCGACTTCTTCGAGAAGCTGCCAAACCACGACAAGGCCTTAGCCACAGTCCCCGATGGCGGCGATTATGCGCACCTCCAGAATGCGCGCCATCGCATCTGGAAGGCCGTGGCCGATTTCCTTGATGGTTGAGATCCAGCGCCGTTATGTGCCGGGCCGCTTCGGCCAAGTCCACCTGCGTGAGAGCGGTGCGAAATCAGGCGCAGTGCCGCTGATTTGTTTGCACGCCACCGCCTATTCCTCGCGCAGCTTCGAGGCGTTGATGCGTCAAACCGCGACAGAGCGACACGTGGTTGCAATTGACCTGCCTGGTTACGGCGAATCCGACGCGCCGCCGCAAGCATTGGATATTGCCGGCTATGCTGCTGCGGTCGCCGAATCGATTTGTGCTGCCGTAGGTGAGCAACCAGTCGCATTGTTCGGCTATCACACCGGCGTGGTGATCGCCGCTGAGATTGCCTTGCAACGGCGCGTTGAAGTGCAGGCGATGACGTTCCTTGGCGTGCCGTTTTTCAGAATGCTCGATTTTGAGTCATGGAAGACCAGGCTGGCGAGCGGTCATTCGCTGGGCGAAACCCTCGACCAATTCGACGAGCGCTGGAAATTTCTGGTCGCGGATCGACCTAGGGGATTATCGCTGCGCCGTGGGTTTGAGAATTTCGTCGATGAACTCAAGGCCTGGCCAGATGGGTCGGAGGCTCATCGTGCGCTGTTCGCATACGATATGTGCGGGCGGTTGCCGCTGATCGATTGCCCAGTCACAATCCTCAATCCGCAGGGCCACTTGGCAGAGCCGTCGCGGGCCGCAGCGAAACTTATCGTTGGAGCGAGTCTGATCGAATTGCCAGAATTAAACGGTGCGGTGCTCGACACCGATCCCGACAAGATCGCCGCGCTTATTCCCATCGCGGACAAATCTGCCCGGCTTGGAAATACTGCGGATATACTTTCTGCAGGTCGGACCAGCCACGCGGGTTGAGCACTGGTTCGAGCGGGGCTTTGACCATCAACCCCTTGACCATGAATTTAACCGGAGTGTCGCCAAAACCAAGCCACGGCGGCGCGGCAATTTCCAAGCTGTACATCCCGGTCGCATGGACCGACGGCGCCCCCGATTCCAGCTCCGCGCGATCAGCCAGCCACTGCAGCACCGTGCGGCTGCGCGATCCTTCGCCTGCAGCCAGGTCGGGAATGCCATCCTTGCCTGGAAACGACCGGGTCTTGATTTCGGTCTGGGTGACCATCACCCGGCTGCCGACCTGGCTGATGGCGATATCTGCGCTTTCAAGCGCGGCGAACGCTTGCACCGCGTCGAACATTTCGATCCCGCCGCGGCCATTGTCGCGCAGGCTGAACCCCGAGGGGCCCTCCTCGAACCTCACCGCCGCTTCGACTACCACCCCGGTAACCGGATTGGTCCAAGTTTCTGGAAGCTCGCCGGTGATTGCATCACGGAAAACGCCTATCTCCCACCACGGTACGCGGTAGCTCGCTTCGCCCAGCGTGCGAGCGCGGTAGATCATCACGGTCTCAACGTGACTCACGATGATCTCGGGGTGACCTTCAGCTTCTACCGTGCTGGTGCCGAGGTACCACCAGACGCTGTCGTCCTCTTCGGCCGTGGTCAGCGTGCGGCGATAAATATCGAGTGCAGTCAGAGTCATGCGGCAACGTCCTCGGAATGGGGCGGGGCTGCAGCGAGGCGAAACCGCTCGATCACCAGCTGTGCCTGCGGGGTCAGCAACCCGCCCTCGCGGAAGAATAGCCCGACGCGAGTTTGTTCGACCGGGGTTTCGCACTCCAGTGCAACGATCTCTCCAGCAAGGATGTCGGTATGAACTACCTCCTCGGGGAGAATGGACAAAACGTTGGAATCTTTCACCATTTGGCGGACAAGCGAAATTGAATTGGAACGTAGGACCTGCGCTGGAACCGGCAGTCCGCGAGTTTCGAAGAATAGCCCGAAACTGCGTTGCACGCCTTCGCCGTGCAGCATCGCCCATTCTGCCATGGCCAGATCCTCGCGCGAGGCGGTACCGCGCATCGCCAGTGGATGGCTCGCGCCGGCCATCACCCTTGAGCGGTGGGCGCGGATTGCCTCGATGACGATCCCGTCGCTGCGCCGAACCTGTCCAATCAGCCCGAAGGCAAAATCGATCGATTCGGTTTTGACCCGTTCGATCAGCTCGACAAATCCGTCAGTTATGACTGTAACCTTCAGGCTAGGTCGGTCACGGTGAAGTTCAGCGAGCAATTGCGGGACCAGATAGGTCGCATAGTTGGGGGTAATGCCAAACGTGACTTCGCCGACGCGCGCCTGTTCGATCGCCCGGACTTCCTCGATCGACTTGTTCACCTCGTTGAGGATTACCTTCGCTCGGCGGAGAACGCTGGTGCCATATACTGTCGGTTCCACGCCCTTGGGCCCCCGGATCAACAACGGCACACCCAGCCGGTGTTCGAGACTGCGGATACTTCGGCTGAGGCCGGACTGCGAAATGAAGGTGTGCTCGGCCGCCTTGAGCAGGTTGCGGTACTCGACCGCCGCCATGAGATGCCTAAGCTGTTGGATCTCCATATCCGGTCCCCCACGCGCCATTTGCAACGCAAGCGGCTCGGATATACCAATTACGCAACTCTCGGAGACGCCGAAATTCTCCATAACTGCTATGCGGTGAACTCATGGCGGATCGCGATGCTATGCGCTCCAAGTTCGGGGACCTTCCCAATGGCGGGTTGCTGGCCGGCTACGATGGCCGGCGGAGCGGGCAACTGCACGGCTCCATTTGGCGCAACCACGCCGATCCGGCGCAATTGGCTGTGGAGGGAAAGCTCGGCCACCGAATTGACTGATCCGTAAGCGATGTTGGCAGTGTCGAGCAGTTTGATCGCAGCGCTGCCATCGAGTTCGGCGAAACTGGCTGCGATAATTCCGTCTAAATCCGCACGGTTGGTAACCCGCGCCGCATTACCGGCGAAGCGCAGATCCTCGGCCAAATCGGGTTCGCCAAGCACGCCTGTGCAAAGCCGTTGCCATTCGCGCTCGTTCTGCACGGCAATAACCACCTGGTGCCCGTCACGGCAAGCAAACGCGCCATAGGGCGCGATCGAGGGATGACTAAGCCCGACCCGTGCCGGGCCCTTGCCAGCATAATCGTGGTGCAACAGCGGTACGGTCATCCAGTCGGCGATCGAATCGAACAACGAGACTTCGATCGCGCGACCTTTCCCGGTCCGCTCGCGCGCCAGCAAAGCCTCAAGGATCGCAGCGTGCGCATTCATCCCGCAGGCGATATCGGCGGCGGAAACCCCGACCCGGCCGGGTGCATCCGGGGTTCCGGTGATCGAAGCGAGCCCGGTTTCACACTGGATCAGCAGGTCGTAGGCCTTCATGTCTTTGGCTGGGCCGATACTGCCATAGCCCGAGATATCGCAGCAAATCAGGCGCGGATGGCGCGCGCACAACTCGGCAGCGCCAAAACCCGCCCGCGCCGCCGCGCCCGGCGCGAGATTCTGGACGAAGACGTCGGCCTGCGCCAAAATCCGCGTTAGCAGTGCGGCGTCCGTTGGCTGCTTGATATCGAGTACGAGCGATTCCTTGCCGCGGTTAAGCCAGACGAAATAGGCGCTGTCGCCGTTGACTGCGGTATCGTAAGCGCGGGCAAAGTCGCCTTCGGCGCGCTCGATCTTGATCACGCGCGCCCCGCCCTCAGCCAGCCGCGCGGTGCACAGGGGTGCCGCAACGGCCTGTTCGAGCGCAACCACCAGCAGGCCGTCAAGTGCCCCCATCAAAACGACTTGGGAAGCCCGAGCGCATGTGTCGCGACATGGCTGAGGATCAAGTTCGTACTGATCGGCGCGGTCTGGTAGAGCCTGGTCTCGCGGAATTTGCGTTCGATGTCGTATTCCTCGGCAAAGCCGAACCCGCCATGGGTTTGCAGGCACTGGTCGCCAGCGTACCAGCTGGCTTCGGACGCAAGCATTTTGGCCATGTTGGCCTCGGTCCCGCAATTCTCGCCAGCATCGAACATCGCCGCCGCCTTGTCGACCATCAACGCCGCGGCGCTGAGCTGAACCTGGGCGCGGGCGATTGGGAACTGAATTCCCTGATTCTGCCCGATCGGCCGACCGAATACTTCCCGGTCCTTTGCATAGGCCACGGCGCGGTCGATGAAAAAGCGCCCGTCGCCGATGCATTCCGAGGCGATCAGGATGCGTTCGGCGTTCATGCCGGAGAGGATGTAGCGGAAGCCTTTGCCTTCCTCGCCGATCAGGTTGGCGGCGGGAACGCGCAAGTCATCAAAGAACAGCTCGGTGGTGGCGTGGTTAAGCATGGTGCGGATCGGGCGGATGGTCAGGCCTTTGCCGATCGCCTCGCGCATGTCGACGAGCAGCACACTCATCCCGTCGGAGCTCTTGAGGCATTCCTCGCGCGGGGTAGTGCGCACCAACAGCACCATCAGGTCGGAATGCTCAGCGCGACTGATCCAGATCTTCTGGCCCGAAACGATATAGTCATCGCCATCCTTGCGGGCGAAAGTGCGGATGCGCGTAGTGTCGGTGCCGCTGGTCGGTTCGGTCACGCCGAATGCCTGAAGCCGCAGGTCGCCGCTCGCAACCGCTGGCAGGTACTGCGCTTTCTGCGCATCGCTGCCATGCTTGAGCAGCGTGCCCATGACATACATCTGCGCGTGGCAAGCCCCGCCGTTGCAGCCCGAGCGGTGCACTTCCTCGAGGATCGCGGTTGCCGCGCCGAGACCTAGCCCCGAGCCGCTGTAGTCTTCGGGGATCAATACAGAGAGAAACCCCTCGCGGGTCAGCGTCTCGACAAATTCGGTCGGGTAAGCGCGGTCGCGATCTTTGGCTTGCCAGTAGGTTCCGGGAAAGTCGGCGCACAGACGGCGCACAGATTCGCGGATTTCGGGGAAGCTTTCAGTGCTGCTCATGCCCGATCCTCTAGATTGCCAAGGCCATGCAGAGAAGTGCCGCTACGGCAATCTGCCTTGCGTTTGGCGCATAGGCCTTGCCGCGCATCAGCCAATGCCCGATGCTGGCCAGCGATGACGCACCCTTTTCCTGACGAGCTCAAGTTCGCGCGGCAGCAAGCCAAGGATCAGGCCGCAGCGTTGCAAGCCCTGGCCATATCTGAAACGCAATCGCTCGAACCCGGCCCGCGGGCGGTCTTTTGCGGCGAGCTGGTCGAAACTGAGCCAGCCCCGGAAATGGAACCGCCGAGCGGCGATCCAGCATGGTGGAGCATTGGCGAATTCGCCGCTGCATATCGTGCTGGAAGTTCTACACCGCTGGCCACGGTCGATGCCTTGCTTATGCGGATCGAGGCGCTGCAACCCCGCCTCGACGCCTTTGTGTACCTTTGTGCCGATGATGCCCGTGCGGCAGCGCAAAGTCCGGATTTACCGCGCGGTCCGCTTTACGGGGTGCCAGTCGCGATCAAAGATGTAATCGATGTCGCCGGGATGCCAACTACCTGTCACTCACGGCTCAGGCTGGAAAGGGTGGCGCAGGCCGATGCCCCGGTGGTCGCCCGGCTCCGTGCTGCCGGGGCCATAATCCTCGGCAAACTGGCAACGCACGAATTTGCTATTGGCGGTCCAGCGTTCGATCTCCCGTACCCGCCGGCGCGCAATCCGTGGAATACGAATTGCCATCCGGGCGGATCATCTTCGGGTGCGGGAGCTGCGGTGGCGGCCGGGCTGGTCCCGCTGGCGCTCGGCACCGACACCGCCGGATCGGTGCGCAATCCGGCCAGCGCCTGCGGGATTGTCGGGCTCAAGCCCACACGCTTGCTGCTGCCCTGCGACGGGGTGGTACCGCTCGCCTGGTCGCTCGATCATGTCGGCCTACTTACTCGCAGCGTGGCCGATGCGGCAATCGGCCTAAGCGTATTTAACCCCACCGGACGTGCAGTAAAATCGCCAAGGATCGGCTATATTCGGCACTTTCACACCGCTGATATGCCGGCCACTCCAGAAATGGCGGCAGCTCTCGACCGCGTCGCTACGGCCCTCGACGCCGACGAATGCGTGCTGCCCTCGCTCAACGATTTCGCCTTGGTCAACCGCGTGATCCTGCAATGCGAAGGCGCGGCCTACCATGCCGACGAGCTACGCGATCGCCCCGGCTCGTTCAGCCGCCGCACCCGCAGCGCGTTGCAGGCCGGGCTCTACGCCAGCGCCGCCGACTATCTGCGCGCCCGCCGCGCCCAAGCGATGCTGAGCGACTCGGTTGAAGCCTTGTTCGAGCGCTATGATGTCCTGCTCTGCGCAAGCAGCATGACCCCCGCGTGCGCGATCGACGACGATGCGTCGATCGATACAACCTACATGATGCAGGCACGCAGTGTGTTTAACTTGAGTGGACATCCAGCGCTCGCGATGATGGCCGGATTGTCGTCCGAAGGCTTGCCGCTATCGGTGCAGTTCGCTGCCAGGCATGGTGACGAAGCGACCCTCCTGGCAGTCGCGGCTCGGTGGGAAAAGGCCATGGGCGGCCCGCAGCGCCCGCCGATTTGAGCCCACCTATTTCGCCATGAAGTCGACAATAAGTTCCGTCGCGCGTTCGGGCTGCTCGAGTACGAGATAATGACCGCAGTCATCGAGCACATGAAGCTCGGCTCCCGGGATGACCTTCTCGACCGTCGAAAACCCGCAGCCGCTCGGCGCCGGATTGGACGGGGTCATATTGTCCTCGGCGCCCGCCAGCAACAGCGTCGGCGCGCGGACTTGGCTAAGCAGTGGTTCGAGGTCGGTCCGTTCGATGATCTCGGTCCCGGCCACAAAAGCTTCAGGCTTGGTCGCCGCGAAGGCCTTGTACATTTCCTGGAATTGCGCTTCGGCTTCGGCACGTTCGTAATACCCACGAGCAAACCCGGCGACCGACGTCAGGTCAGTCACCGCTTCCATCCCGCTGTCGAGCGCGGCGCGCTTCCAGGTCTTGCGCATCATTCGCGCGGCAAGGTCGTAGCGGGCGAGGAAACAGCTCAGCACCAGCCGCTCGATCTTTTCAGGCTGGTTTGCCGCTAGGCTCAGTCCGATCATCGCTCCGAACGAAGTCCCGTGCAGATTTACCTTGGCATAGCCGGCTTCGTCGAGGAACTCCCCGACCAGATTTGCGAGGCCCGCCATCCCCCCGGGGCGGGCCCCTGCGCCGACGCTCTCGCCATAGCCAGGCAGATCAAAATCGATCACCTCGAAATGCTCCGCCATCAGCGGCGTCATGCGCGCGAAATTCTTGTGTCCGAAGGCTGAACCGTGAATCTGCAGGAAAGGCGCACCGTTACCGGTCTTCTTGTACCAGATGGTTTCTCCGCCCGGGAGTTTGACAGTAGGCATCAGTCGGTCCTCAATAGGTTTACCAGCGCCGATAGATCCGGCGCGGACTCGAGATTCCAAACCGCATTGACAACGTGCGCGGCGCGTCCATCGGGCAATACCCCGCTGGCATATTGGCCGAGCAAGTCACCCAGCATTGCATCGGGCAACCGCGCTCCGGGTGTCCCGAGGAAGTTATCGACATTGTGGAACAAGATTGATCCATCGCTAAAGCGGACTTCGAGCGAGCAGCCTTCGAAAGTGGGCCGTGCTGGATCGGACATGAGTTCGATCCGGTCGCGCAGCGCGAGCACCTGCGGATCGGTATAGCAATCGGCGGCAGTTTCCGCAGTAGTAAACCGCCCGTGCAGCCAGGCTGCGGCGGCGCAGTGGCGCAGGTCGAAGCAGGCTTCGCTTTCGCTAGACGGATTGCCAAACCGCTCGCGCCGTTCGTCGGCGATCTTCTGAACCAGATCGTTGACCTTGAAGGTCATCCGCTCGACGGTCCGGCCCTGCGCCTGTGCCAACAGCGCGAGCGCACATTGGACCGGTCCGTGCGTAATCGTCTCAGTCGGTACGACCTTGTAAGTCTGGCCGAGCAGACGCCACGGCTTGCCCATCGCATCAAGCACACCATCGATCTTGGCTCGATCTTCGTCGCAATGCGCCTGAAACATTCCGCGATCGCCTTCAAAGGCGGTCGCGGGCGCGGTCAGGCCACGCTCGGCAAGCTGGAACGCCGACAGACCCGAACGCGCGGTTGCGCCTGTGATGTAGGACAAAGTCATGCTGCCGACCGAAGCATAGAGCCCGAAAGCCGAGCACATTGCGATACCCAGCGCATGGACCACGCGATCGGTCTCTAGCCCGGCGAGAACGCTGCACGCTGCGGCGGCACCAACGCCGCCAGTCAGCCCGGCCGGCACATTACCGCGGTAGTATCCGGTCGGCATCAGGATCGTCGCCACTGCCAATTCGGCCTCGATCCCGAGTGCCAGTGCGGTCAGAAAGTCCCTTCCGCTGCTGCCGCGTACTTCTGCCAGCGCCAGGACAGCGGGCAGCACCGCCGATACCGCGTGCATGAAGCACGGAATGTACGTGTCGTGGAAGTCGAGCACTTCATACAGCGCGCCGTTGACCATCGCCGCCGCTTGCGGCGAGGTTTCGGTGCCGAACCAGTGGACATGCGCGCCGCGCCCGGCATTTTCGGTGGTCGCCCAGTCATGTAAAATGCGGATCGCTGGATGCCGGGTAGCGCCGACCGAGGCCTTGAGCTGATTGAGAAGCAGCCGCGCGGTTTCGTGCAGGACCTCATCGGGTATGCCGTCGGTTCGGCCATTGACCAAGAAATCGGCCAATCGGCGCGACACTGTCATGGCAGTTCGACGCCCTCGGCTACCGGCCCGTACATCCATTCGAGCAGCGCCGGATGCGCCTGGTTCTTGCCGCCGAGCGCGGTCATTGCGGCGAGCGCTGGGTAGCCACGCAGGCCCACGAAGGTCGGTTTGCCGTCGCGGTTCGAGGTATAGACCGCTCGCACTGGGTAAATGTGTAGAGCGCTTACCTCAGGAGCGAGATCGGCATCGGCGACTAGCCGAGCCAGATCGCTGTCATTGGCCACGGTCAGGTCGGTCCACGCCTGATATTGGCGTTCAGGCGGGTGGGTTTTGATTGGGTAACCGGACTTGCGTTCGGTTTCTATGTCGGGTGCCTCGAACAGTGCCAGGCGCAAACGAACCACGGCCTGATCGTCCGCCCATTTCGTCGACATAGCTTCGAGCTTGGTACGGAACGCCGCTTCGTCACCGCGATGACGAAAGAACAACGAATAGGTGGGCGCGGCCGGTGCGCCCTGGGGCTGCCCGGTTCCGCTGCGATCGACAAAGGTGTGGCCAAACTCTTCGACCACGCGATAAGTCGTGCTCTGTTCGACGATCAAATCGATGTCAGCGAGCAAGTGCCCGCGAGTCGCCGGAGCGGGATCAGCGGAGAAGAGATCAAGGTCCGCCTGGCTCGCGTAGCGGACATCGGAAGTCCACATCAGCTGCTCGTCCCGCGGGCAATCAAGCGCGACCCCGATGATCGCTGCGACAAGGTCTGACCGGACCGGGTCAAACTGGAAATGACGGTATTCCCAGATCCCCGGCCGCCGGGCAATTGCCGGGCTGTGGACGTCGCGCCAATAACGCAGCACATCCTCAAGCGGGAGTTCGGGCCTCTTCCAGCCGCAGGTCACGCGGCCGAGCCAGGCTCGGTTCTCGATCGCTGCTAGGCCGTCCATCCGTATCTTCTCCCCCGCCGTCTCGGTCCTATCAAGAATGTGGGCGGGACGGGGCGAAGGCAACGCTGCGCGTCGTGCTATGCGTAAAACGCCACGCATCGAGCGGTTTGGTTCAATACCCGTTCAAGACAACCGGATGTCGGTTGTCTTGAACGCGATTGATTGCCGCTCATCGTGGCCCGGCGTGTTTGTCACTTCACTTGGGGTTCCCGCATATGACCATTTTTTCACCACGGATCGCACCTACATCAGCAGGCTTGTTGGCCTTAGTCGCAGCTTGCTCGTTGAGCGCTTGCACTAACGCGGCGAGTACTGCGGTTGCTAGCACGCAAACCACAGTTTGCTCCGGTGGCAAGGTCGATATCGCACGCGGCGTGGATGTCGTTGAAGCCTGGCGCGGGTACAAGGGTGCCGATGGGCAAAGCCACCTCGAGCGCGCCACTATCCCGGGTACCAAGGGTGTCTATTACGGCGGCAAAGTTCGGGTCACGATTTTCGATCTCGGCGATCCCACCGGCGCCTCGTTCGTTTACGGCGAGCCCAATATGGAAATCCCAATCCATCCGGTTCCCTACAAAGAAACTTTCATCATCCTGAGCGGTTCCTCGGACGTCTACACGCCCGGCGGTCAGGTCGTTCATTTGTCACCAGGTTCCATGGTCATGTCCGAAGATCTTGGCACTCCAGGGCGGTGGGGTCGCTCGGGCCCCTGCGGCTACGTCGCACTTTCACTGGCTTACAAGGCGCAAAAATAGCCGCCCGCACAAGGCGCCCGGGCAGCAAGTACTATTGAGGGAAGGTACAGTCATGAGCACTAACTCCAAGTCGTCAGCCCGTTTCAGCCAATTGGTTTTGTTAGCCAGTGTCGCCCCGTTCGCGATTGGCATTGTCGGAGTGAATTCAGCGTACGCGCAGACCGCGCCTGCCGCAGATGATGATGATGCAACAAGCCCGGAGATCGTCGTCACTGCGCGCAACCGCGAGGAAAAGCTGCAGGACGTGCCGCTCGCGATCACCTCGCTGAGCACCCAAGAGCTTGATAACGCTAACGTGCGCAACCTGCGCGACGTTGCCTACCTGACGCCGGGTCTGGTCATCACCAGTGGCGGTTCGGAATTCGGTGTTAACCCGATCATTCGAGGTCAAACTAACCTGAACGGCGGCCAAGGCGATCCAAACGTCGCGGTTTTCATCGACGGCGTCTATGTCGTCAACAACACGGCGATCAACATTGGCATGGTCGATGTCGAACGGATCGAAGTGGTCAAAGGCCCCGTCAGCGCGCTCTATGGCCGCAACGCATTTGCCGGTGCGATCAACTATGTCTCCAAGCAGCCTGACCTGAATGAAATGCACGGCAAGTTCAATGCCTTCGCTGGTAACGATCAACAGTACAGTGTGTCAGGTTCGATCAGCGTTCCATTGGCCCCCGGTGTTCTAGCGGTTTCGCTGGCCGGCGGTTACGAGCATTTCGGCGGCAGCTATAAGGATCAGGTAAACGGCCAGCGGGCCGGTGGATTCAAGAAGCGTGATTTCCAGGGATCGGTGTTGTTTACGCCGAGCCCTGAATTCCGGATCGCGGCATCCTATTACTACGGCAAGGATACGTTCGGCGCCTCGGCGGTCGCTTACAATAACAACAATTGCGGCTTCCAGAATGTGCCTGCGTCGGTCCAGGATCCGAGCGGAACCGGCTTCACCCAATTCTGCGGTCATTTTGATCCAGATGCCCATGCAGTGGAAGTTCCGGTGATCTCGCCGCTTACCGGTGCCGCAGGCAACGACCGCAAAGTCCAGCTTGGGCGAGTCAATATGAGCTACGACTTCGGCTTCGCCAAGTTCTCGTCGTTGACCGGCTACACCAAGATCGACCAGCAGCGCTTCACCGACTTTATCGGCCGCCGCAATGGTGCACCATATATCCTGACTCCAGGGCCAGGCACGGTGAACCTGCTAGAATACTTCGGGTCAAACACCAACACCAAGGACTTCAGCGAGGAACTCCGGTTGCAGTCGCGCGGGAACCAGCGCTTCCGTTGGCAGATCGGCGGGTTCTACTATGAAGGCCGCAATTTCAGCCGCACAATCTTGTCGCTCGACGGTACGCCGATCCCCGCAGGTCAGCAGCTCCTCGCCGGCTTCCCACGTAACTCGGTCACCGTGAATGGCGTGATCAGCGATACTCTCAAGGGTGAAACCCTCCAGCACGACAAGCAGTATTCTGCCTTTGTCGGGCTTGAATATGACTTGTTCCAAGGGTTTACCGCTTCGGGCGAATACCGCACAACGCATCAGAAGAAGGACATTCTGGTAATCCGCAACACCGGCTGCCCGGGCAATCTCGTGGCACCTACCGCGACTTGCAACGGCGCAGCGGCGACGCCTTACCTTTACCCCAACGGTCCAACCCCGGTGTCGGGCACGTTTAACTACGACAACTATCGTGGCACCCTGAAGTGGCAGGTATCGCCTTCGACCAACTTCTATGCGAGCATCGCCAACGGGACCAAGGCCGGCGGGTTCAACCAGCGTTCGGTTGCAGCTGCCGACGGCTCTTTCCCCGACAAGCAGTTCGATCCGGAAACCAACATCACGTACGAATTGGGCATGAAGAACAGCTTCCTCGATAACAAGCTGATGCTCAACCTGGCGGTGTTTCATATCGATACCAAGGGCATCCAGATTTCGGGTCCGTCAGCAGTTCCGACCAACCCCGGACTGGTGACCAAGAACTTCGGCAGCGTACACACCAACGGCTTCGAAATCGAAATGGCCGCCAAGGTTGCGCCTGGTGTGAAGATCAATGCCGGGGTCGGCTATGCCAATCCGAAGTTCGGTAGCGATGCCTATGACTTCGGCGGAGCCGGCGCTTGCGCTTCGCTGATCAGCGGGTTGATCGTGCCACGGATCCCCGATTGCGCCTCACACGTGATCATCGCGCAGCCGGGCACGTTCCTCAACCCGGTCGCGACGGCAGCTCCAAAGCTGGTTCTGGTGCTAAACGGACTGCACGTTCCCCGTGAAGCCAACCTGCAGCTCACCGGCGGGATCAATCTCGATGGCGTGATCGGCACCAGTGGCTGGCGCTGGAACGGGAATTTCAATGCCCGTTACGAAAGCAAGTACTACGGTTTCAACAACAACGTAAACTGGTATGGTCCGCGCACGATCATCAACGTCAAAGCCGGCGTGGAGAATGACACCTTCTCGATCTCGGCCTATGTCAATAACCTGACCAACGACCACACGCCTGAAATCATCTCGGTCAACGCGCGACTCAGCGACTTTGGCGGCGATATGGATGGCTACCTTCCGGTCGGACGCCAGTTCGGCATCACAGTTGGAGCCAAGTTCTAATGGGGGAAACCGCCGCCGATTCACCCTCTGGTATGCCAGCGGCGGATTCTTCCAACTACTCGATCACCCGCCGCTTCGTCGATGTCGACGGGCGGCGGGTGCATGTCCGGATCATGGGGAGTGGTCCGCCGGCCGTATTCATCCATTCATCGCCGGCCAATTCGTCATTCGTCATTCCTGATATGCAGTCTGTGGCGGATCACTTTACCTGCTTTGCGTTTGACACCCCTGGCTTCGGGTTGTCCGATCCGCTGCCTGACACCGTGCTTACCGTGCCGCAGATTGCCGACGCCATGGCCGCCACCCTGGCCGCGATCGGCATGGCGCCCTGCCCGGTGTTCGGCTGTCACACCGGCGCGGCGATCGCGCTCGAACTGGCGGTTCGCCACCCCGATCAGGTGACCGGGCTGATGCTCGATTCGCTTAGCTGTTTTACGGCCGAGGAGTTCGCACAGCTGGACAGCGGTTATTTCACCAAATTTCCGTTCGATCCACTCGGCGGCCACTTTGCCTCGATCTGGACCCGGTTTCGCGATCAGTCGACGTGGTTTCCCTGGTTCGCGCGCAGCCCCGCCGCACTCAACGAAAGCGATCTGACTTCGCCTACCGCAACCAACCGCTGGGTTACGATGTTCTTCGATGCCCAGGCCACATATGCGCCTGCCTATCGTGCCGCGCTGACCTATCGCGATGGAGCGGCGGCCATAAGCCGGCTGCGCGTGCCGATGGTCCTGACCTCGATTGAATCTGACATGCTTTACCCGCATCTGGCGCGGGTTGAACCACGAGGGCCGGATCAGGAAATCATCTTGGTTGGCAACTCGGTACCCGCTCGCCGCGCCCTTAGCGCAGCGACGATGATCCGATTTTCCGGCAGCGGGGCTGCCCCGGTTCCGCCGACTGCCATTGGAAGTTCAGATCGTGTGATCCGCCAATTTGTCGATATCGGCGACAGCCAGCTGTTGGTGCGCAGCATAGGTGCAGATGCTAACCCGCCGCTGCTGCTGATACACGATGTCCCGGGCTCGGGCATGCAGGCAGAAGGCGAAATGACCCGGCTGGCGAAGTCGCATTTCGTCATTGCATTCGATTTGCCCGGCTGCGGTGAAAGCCCGGCGCTGTGCGACCAGACGTTGGCGTCCTATGCTGATTTTCTGTGGTGCGGCGTCACGCTACTTGGGTTTACAAGGCTAACCTTGGCCGGGATCGGCTTTGGCAGTTCGCTGGCAGTGGACATGGCCTTGGCTGAACCCGGCCGCACGGTATCGCTCCGGCTCGAGGGCCTGCTGTTGCCCGAGCCGGACGAGCGCGCCGAGCTTCGCGCACACTTCGCACCGCTGGTAGTAATCGAACCCGACGGTTCGCACTGGTTCCGGACTTGGCAAATGATCCGTGACATGAACATCTGGTGGCCGTGGTTCCGCCCGGTACAATCAGCGCTGCGCCGGATCGAAGCCGATTTCGATGCCGCCGGCCTTCACCACCGCACCCGCGAAACATTGCGTCAACCTGGCGGCCACGCAGCCTTCGTGGCGGCTGCACTAGGCCAGGACGGGGCGGATGCCCTTAACCGATTGCAGGTCATGCCGCATTTTGTCCGCGATTCTCTGAATCCCGTGGCTACAGCTTATGTTGCCGAAATCCGGCGCTTGTGTCCCGCCGCAGAGTGGGTCGAGTAGGGGAACACCGCATGCGCGAAGTACCAGTCGCTGCAACGCAATTGCCGCTCAAGGTTTGCATCGGTTGGGGCTTGGGAACGCTCGGTCCGGTTACTGTGCTGACGGCGACCAATGTCGTGTTGCTACGCTATCTGACCGACTTTGTCGGAATTGCTGCGGGAGTGGGCGCCTCGTTGATCGCTTTTTCGAAGATATTCGATGCGTTTATCGATCCGGCTCTTGGCGCGCTCAGCGACCGTACCACCAGCCGCTGGGGACGGCGGCGCCCCTACCTGATCATCGGCAGCGCATTGCTAGCACTCGCGGTTATTGCGATTTTCTCGGTGCCCGATTTCGCGGCGGTAAGGCTGCGGACGATCTATGTCGGGGCGATCCTGCTGTTCTACGCGGTTGCCTATAGCCTGTTCACCATCCCCTATCTTTCGATGCCCGCTGAAATGACCGGGAGTTATCAGGAACGCTCACGCCTGATGAGCTGGCGTGTTTACGCCGTAGGCGTTTCGCAGATTATCGCCTCTGTTTTGGGGCCCAAGCTGCTCGGAGCATTGGGCGGGGGCGAAACCAGCTATTTCTGGATGGCATTGTCGTTCGTACCGATCATTCTGGTATCGGCCTGGATCGCATTCGCAGCTACCAGCAAGGCGCCCTTCACCGAGCGCGTAGTTCACGTGCAATATCCGTTTACGGAACAGGTGCGATCGGTGGCGGCCAACCGCCCATTTCTGGTCCTGATCCTAGTCAAATTCCTGACCCTGATGTCACTCGGCGTGCAGGCGGTATTTGCGTTCTTTTTTGCCCATGTGCTCAAGCTTTCGGACAGCGCACTGGGCACATATTTCCTGTTTTCGTCGTTGGCGTTGATTGCCTCGCAGCCGCTTTGGCTATGGCTTCTACGCCGCACCGGCGACAAGAAGATGGTTTATATTGTAGCGCTGTTAGTCGGAATTCCGGCATTTGTGAGCTGGCTGCTGGCCGCCCCCGGTGACCCGGCGATCTACATGTATTTGCGCGCAATCGTGATCGGGATGTCGGGAGGCGGGGCTATCCTGATGGGCCAGTCTATGCTGCCGGACACGATGGAGTACGATTACCGCCGCACCGGTCTTCGCCGGGAAGGCATTTTCTCGGGAATCTATACCACGGTTGAAAAGCTGGCCGGCGCAATCGGGGTCGCGTTTGTTGGCGCGGTGCTGTCTGCCTCGGGCTACATCGCCGGTCGCGGCGGCGACACGGTCCAGCCGGACAGCGCGATCCATGCGATCTATCTGGTCATGGGCATCCTGCCGGCGACGATCAGCGGGCTCGGTATTGTCGGCTTGCTGTTTTACCATCTGACCGAGAACCGGCTCAAATCCACTGAACTACCGACGTTGGAGGCACTATGATGCGAGCGCTCGTCCGCTGGCTGGCGCTGGCACTGGTGCTGTTTGCCGCACCGGCTTTAGCGCAACCGTTCAAAATGGAGATCATCCAGTTGCCCTCCGATCCGCCCGGCCGGATTGTCGAGGCACCGGGGGGCGGGCGGGTCACGACGCCTGCTGCCTTGTTTACGCCGGTTGGGGGCGGGAACATTCACGGCCCCGCAATCGTGATGCTGTCGACTGGTCCTGGGGCGCATCCGCTGGAGGCCGGGCAGGCTTCGCGGTTTGCGGCCGAGCGGCTGGCCGCCCGCGGCTACACAGTATTGAGCATCTACGGTAAACTGGAGCACGATTTCCCCACCGTCCGGTTCGAAGACACGGTGTGGGCGGCCAAGGCCGGTATCGACTACCTTGAGATGAGCGGCTATGAGGATTTCGTTTTGGTCGGCCAGGACTACGGCGCGATTGTTGCCGCCCAATATCTGTCCAGCCAGCCCGATACGCTGATCGACAATGGCGGAGAAAAGCGGGTCAAGGCAGTGATCTTGATCAACCCCGTCATCCAGCTGCGCGCCTTTCCCCGTGCCGGCCTGATGGGCAACGACTACGCCGCCCGCGTCGCAGTGGCCCAGGCTTCGGTCGCAAGCGGACGGGGACTGTATCCAAAATCGCTCGAACCGGGCCAGGGAGCTTCACCGCAGACCGATCCGTGGGTTGGCAACGGAGTGTTCGTGCAGCCGGCCGAAGCATTCATGGAGCTATGGAGCCCGGCCGCACAGGCCCGCAACCTCGCCGTGCTTGCCAAACTAGATACTCCAGGACTGGTCTTGCTTAGCGGCAAGGCGGCTTGGTCATCCGGCCCACTGGTCACTGCAAAGGCACTTACAACGGTGCGCTACGCCAACGACACTGGGAATTTTGCCGGACAAGAAGCGGTTGTTACAAGCAAGATTGCCGATTGGCTGGCAGCGCATGATCTGGGCATCCGTCCGGCCGTCGAAGTGACGATGGTCGATGTCACGACAAATAGCGGTCGGATCCTGCAAGGTGTTCGCTATTCCCCGCTCGGCAAGGTGGATCCCAGGCGTCCGGTTATTATCCTGATCTCGGGCCGGGTCGGCGATACGATCCAGTCCTCAACGCACTGGATGGGCTGGCGGCTGGCGCAGAAAGGCTATGTCGCGATCGCGCCGGGAATGCGAATTTCGGGCGTCGCCGGGTTTCAGTCGTCTCGGTTGACCGAGGTGACCGAGGATATCGGGCATTGGGTGGATAAGGCCCAGGCCGGTGGGCCGCGCCGCGTGGTTCTGGCGGGTCATTCGAACGGAGGGATCTGGCTGTCGACCTATATCGCAGATACTCACGACAAACGCGTGGTTGGGACGATCTATATCGCCCCGACCCGTGACAGCCCAAGCTATGCCCGCGATCATTCTCCGCCCGGCCAGTATGATCGCGATGTCGCGACCGCCCGCGCCGCGCAGGCAACTGGTCACGATATGGACGTGGCAATCGGCCTGATGAGCGTGCGCGCGTTCCTCGACAACAATGGTCCGGATGCGCGCACCGTCCACACCGCCGCAGTGCGCAAGTTCGACTTGCCAGGCATCTCGTTCACCGGGGTTCACGACCCGCTTATGTCGCAGGATTTTGTCGATGCATTCGGTGCCGCCTATCGGGGCAAACTCACCTCGGTCCGGTACGAAAACGGCAGCCACGGCATGCGCGAAAACAAGAACCGGTTGATCGATGATATGGCTGCCTGGTTGCGGCGCACTTTCCCCGGAGCTCGGCACAGGAACCGGATAGCGGGAACATCGTGAATTGGGCGTTGTCTTGCCGCGCGCGGGGTGAGAGCACAAGCTCATGCAAGAGACATCAAAAGCCGCCCGCAAACCACGCCAGCGCTGGGCCAAAGGCCAGAGTCGGCCGCGCTATCTCCAGCCTGACGATCTGGACAAGATGATGATCATGTTCGTCGCTTTGCTATCCGAAGTTTCGGCATTGCGCGACCGGATCGATACGCACGAGGCGGTCGCCGAACTTGGCGCAGACGCCACTACTGCGGCAATCGAAGCTTACGAGCTGACCCCGGAGCGCCATGCCCGGCGAGAGGCGGGGCGCCAGGCGATGCTGACACGGGTGCTACGCGCGATCACTGAAGAGCGTGATGAAGCGGTGAGTGAGACGGCCGGTGACACCTTGAGCGAGTTGCTGGCATGAGCATCACCCTTGCAGATGCCCAAGCCGTTGCCGCAGCCGCTTTTGCCGGGGCCGCGAAGGTCAACCTGAATGTCATGAGCGTGGTTGTCACCGATCCGGGCGGGCATATCCGACTGGCCATGCGCAGCGATGCGCAGGGCACGTTCGGGATCGATACCGCGCTGGGCAAGGCGCGCACCGCGCTCGGCTTCAATCGCAGTTCGCTTCTGCTAGCCAAGACATTCGTTGATCCGTGCGGTGTGGCCTCGCTTAACGGCGCAACCAACGGCGCGTTCCTTCCGCTTGGCGGTGGGGTCGTGGTCCAGAAAGACGGCGTGACCGTCGGCGCCGCCGCCATTTCAGGCGGGATGCCGGATGTCGACGACCAGCTTATTCGTGCTGCGCTTGAAGCCTGCGGCTTCACCGCGCTCGCCTGATCAGGAGAAGTGTAATGTTCCAGCAAGCTCACGCCATGCTTCCTTCGGCAACTCATGATGAGGCTGCGCGAGAGGACTTCTGCTCATCCTTGCGCAAGATGTTCACCACTGAACTGTTCCCTGGCACGCGCGCGCTTTATGCCAACAAGCTCCTTCCAGAGTTCGAACGCAAGCACGGCCGCAAGCCTGAAAGTCAGCGCGAAGCGGCCGAACTTATGCAGTCGAGCTTCTATTACCGGGGATCGAACGTTGTAGGTCGCGCAGCTCAGGAATTGGTATGGGATACCGTGGGAGAGAGCGTTGAACGCCAGCTTCCCGAACTGGTCGAGCGGGCCAAGCCCAAAGCCGATGCACTTGGCACGGTCCGTACCAACCCTGACATGGCGATGCCGCGTTATATCGAAGCCGTCGACATCCACGTGATGCCGGGCAACTTCCATACCGAGATCGGTCCCGACGACGTCTATGCCGGTGCGCTCTATGATCGCGGCGTGCATGTTTTTGCTTTTGGCGGTCTGGGTGACCGGAACGAACAACTCGGCGCCGCAATTGCAGCCTGGCTCAAAGAAAATCGTCCCGATTTTCATCCGCGCCGGATTCTCGACGTTGGTTGCGGACCGGGCTTTACCACCGTCGCCTGGAAAGAAGCTTATCCTGACGCCGAGGTACACGGAATCGACGTTGGCGCTCCCCAGGTACGGTATGGCCATGCTCGCGCCGAAGCGATGGGCACGGCAATCCACTTCAGCCAGCAAGACGGAACCGACACCGATTTTCCAGATGGCTATTTCGACCTGGTCACCTCGATGCTGGTAACACACGAAATGCCAGTCCCAATGATCCAGGCGCTGTTCAAGGAATCACACCGGTTGCTCGCGCCGGGTGGCATAACTTTGCATGATGGTGGTGCAGATCCACTCGACGATCCATTCGACACGCTCATGACCAGCTGGTTCGGCATCAACGCGAACGAGCCCTTCTCGGCACAGTTCCGTGCGCTCGATTTTCATGCGGCGTTGGTGAAAGCCGGGTTCGCCGAAGACAAAATCTTCAAGGGCCAGCGTGAAGCGGTTTACCTCAAAGGACAACTCCCTCCGATCAGCCTCGCCGGCGCGGTTAAGGATTAAGCATGGCTTTTCGTTTGGGTGTCGATGTCGGCGGTACGTTTACCGATCTGTTGCTGTTCGACGATGCGACCGGGGATTCGTGGCGGACCAAGACGCCGTCGACCCCGCACGATAGCTCTGAAGGCATCCTCAACGGGGTTGAGGAGGTGTGCAAGATCGCCGGGGTAACGCCCAAAGAAATCGAAGTGTTCCTCCACGGCACAACGGTTGCGACCAATGCCGTACTTGAAGGCAAGGGTGCCCGCGTGGGCCTGGTGACCACCGAGGGTTACCGGCAGATCATGCAGATCGCTCGCAGCTTTGTCCCCGGCGGTTTGGCTGGCTGGATCGTCTGGCCAAAGCCGGAACCGCTCGCCAAGCTGGAAGACACAGTTGAAATCAAGGGCCGGATGGATGCGTTCGGGAGCGAAGTCCGCCCAACTGACGACGCCGATATCCGCGCCGCCTTGCACAAGCTCAAGGGTCAGGGGATCGAGGCGCTGACGGTGAGTCTGATCAACGCCTATTTGAACGGTGCGCATGAGTTGCGAGTGGCCGAACTGGCCGCGGAGATACTCACCGATGTGCCGATCTCGCTGAGCCATATCGTGCTGCCCGAGATGCAGGAATACGAACGCACGCTGACCACTGTCGCCAATGCAGCGGTGCGCCCAGTGGTAGGGCGTTATGTCCGGTCCTTGCGCGACAAGCTCGAGAAGGTCGAAATGAACGGGCGGCTCTCGCTGCTACGTTCGGACGGCGGCCTCATGTCCTCGCAGAAGAGTGAAGAGCACCCGGTGGCGCTGCTGATGTCCGGCCCCGCTGGTGGGGTCACCGGCGCGCTGTGGGTGGCCAAGAATGCTGGCCTGACCAATATTCTGACGCTCGATGTCGGCGGTACCTCGACCGACGTTGCCTTGATCGAACATGGCGAACCGCGCCGGGTGCGGACTACCGAGGTGGGCCACTTGTCGGTGCGTGCCTCCTCGCTCGACGTCAAGACGGTCGGCGCGGGCGGCGGCTCGATTGCCTATGTACCCGAACTGACCGGCGCGCTGCGGGTTGGCCCGCAGAGCGCTGGCGCAGTCCCTGGGCCGGTGGCTTACGGTAAGGGCGGGACCGAACCGACCGTGACCGACGCCAACGTCGTGCTCGGCTACTTGCCCGAGAACCTGCTCGGCGGAACCTTCAAGCTCGACCGCGAAGGTGCGAAGAAGGCGGTGCAAACCATCGCCGACAAGCTCGGGATCGAACTGATGGCCGCCGCGCGCGGGATCATCGATATCGTCAACGAGAACATGTTCGGCGCGCTGCGGATGATCTCGGTCCAGCAGGGCTACGATCCGCGCGAGTTTGCACTGATGGGGTTCGGCGGTGCCGGGCCGCTCCACGTCAATGCGGTCGCGCGGCTAATGGGCAGCTATCCAGCGGTCTCCCCCGTCAGCCCCGGGGTGCTTTGCGCGCTTGGCGACGCGACCACGCGGATGCGGACTGAGACCGCGCGTTCGCTGTCCAAGCGCAAGTCTGACACCAGTGCTGACGAAGTGCTTGCCATGCTCGGCGAAATGGACGCGCAGGTCCGCGCCGAGTTGATCGCCGACGGCATCCCGGCGGGCGAGATCGAAACCAGCTTTGAGATCGATGTGCGCTATTCGGGGCAGGCCTTCGAAGTCCCGATGACCGTCGATCTGCCGGCGCTCAAATCGGGCGGGCTCGACGTGCTCGCGCACCGCTTCGATGACGAGCACCGGCGGCTGTTCACTTTCAACATGGAGAGCGAACACGAGTTCGTGAACCTGCGCGCGGTAGCGCTGGGCCGCCCGCTCGATCTCCCCGCGCACGAGCTGGCCAAGGGCGACGGCAACCCGGCAGCGGCCAAATTGCGCGATCACGAGCTGTGGATGGACGGCGCAGCGCAGGCCGCCGCAATCTATGACCGCGCGCTGCTCAAGCAGGGCGACGTGGTGCGCGGCCCCGCCGTGATCACGGAAATGGATTCGACCACTCTGATCGAGACCCGTCACATCGGCACTGTCGATAAGTTCGGCAACATCATGATCACTCCGGCCTGAGGCGAGAACCATGCCCGCTACAATCGTCCAGTCGAACGACACCCCGTTCAGCCACGTCGCGATCGATCCGGTCACGCTCGACATCATCGAGAACGCGCTGCGCAATGCCCGGGTCGAGATGGACACCACGCTGGTCCGCACCGCAATGTCGCCGGGGATCCGCGAGCAGGGCGATGCCTTCCCGCTGATCGCCGACCACAAGGGCCGGATGATTGTCGGCCAGTTCGGCAGCTATATCGGCCCGTTCCTCGATGGCTTTGCGGGCACGGTCGAGGACGGCGACATGATCTTCCTCTCGGACCCCTATTCGGTCCAAGGCGCGATCTCGCACAGCAACGACTGGCTGGTACTGCTGCCGGTGTTCAAGGACGGGCGGCTGATCGCCTATACCTCGATGTTCGGCCACCAGAGCGATATCGGCGGGATGGTCGCGGGCTCGATGCCGATCGATGCGACCAGCATCTTCCAGGAAGGGGTGCGCATTCCCCCGGTCAAGATCTGGAAGCAGGGGGTCTATAACGAAGACCTGATCAAGCTGGTGATGCACCAGACCCGCACGCCCGAATGGTGCAAGGCCGATCTCAACGCGCTGATCGCCGCCTGCCGCGTCGCCGCGCGCCGCGTGGTCGAGATGGCCGAACGGTTCGGTGACGATGTTTTCGTCACCGCCTGCGCAGAGCTGCTGGCGCGCAATTACCGCGCGATGCAGAGCCTGATCGACACCGCGATCGGCGAAGAACCGGTCAGCTTCGAGGACTATGTCTGCGACGACGGGCTCGGCTATGGGCCGTACAAGATCAAGTGCACGATGTGGCGCGAGAACGGCAAGGTCGTGCTCGACTTCGCCGGGACCGATCCGCAGAGCCACGGCAGCATCAACTTCCTGCTCAACGAAAACATGATGCGGATGTTCTTCGGCATCTACATGATCATGGTGTTCGATCCGCAGATCCTGTTCAACGACGGGTACTACGACCTGATCGATGTGCGCATCCCCGAAGGCTCGCTCTTGAAGCCCAAGTTCCCCGCCGCGCTCTCGGGCCGGACGCATGCGCTGGGCCGCCTGTTCGATATTCTGGGCGGATTGCTCGGGCAGAAGACCCCCGAATTCCTCAACGCCGCCGGGTTCAGCTCTTCCCCACACCTGTTCTATTCTGGCGCGCATGCCGACGGCGAGTGGTTCCAGTTGTTCCAGATCGGGTTCGGCGGGATCCCCGGGCGACCGCTCGGCGACGGACCCGACGGGCATTCGCTGTGGCCGAACTTCACCAATGTCCCCAACGAGTTCCTCGAGCGCTACTTTCCGCTCAGGATCGAGCGTTACGAAACCGTCGCCGACAGCGGCGGGGCGGGTCTGCACCGCGGCGGCAACGGCATCTTAATGACCTACAAGTTTCTCGAAGCCGGGATGATCGCGATCCACGACGACCGCTGGTTCGTGCCACCGTGGGGGGTCAACGGCGGCGAGCCGGGCGCGCGCGCGACCAAGATCTTGCGCAGGGCCGACGGAAGCGAGTCGGTAGTCGGCAACAAGCTTGAAGACATTGCGGTCGCGGCCGGTGACGAGCTCGACTTCATTACCTGGGGCGGCGGCGGCTGGGGCGATCCGCTGGAGCGCGATCCCGCCCTGGTCGCCAAGGAAGTCGTGCAAGGGCTGGTTAGCGTGGCCGGAGCGCGCAGTTACGGCGTGGTAATTGGAACGGTTGGCGTTGATAGCGCAGCAACCGAAACCCTGCGCGCCGAGCTGCGTGCAGGCCGACCGGCGGAACTAGCGACGTTCAACTATGGCCCATCGATCCACGATTTGCGCCAGAATTCGATGAAAGAGACCGGCCTTCCCGCGCCGGTCCAGCCAGTCTGGGCGGACTACGCCGTCGCCGCCGAATGAGGGATCTTTCCGCCGACTATGCTGCGGCAGGGTTCGACGGGCATCTCCCGTTCGGCAGCCGCCCGGCTCTGCTGATGGTCGATGTTTGCAACGCCTACCTCGATCCCGCCTCGCCGCTTTATGCCGGGGTTGAGGCGGCGCTTGCCTCTAATATCCGCCTGCTTGCAGCAGCGCGGAAGGCTGAATTGCCGGCGATTTTCACCCGAGTGCTTTACAATTCGGACGGAACCGACGGAGGCTTGTTTTACCGCAAGGTTCCTGCCCTTGCCGCTTACCTCCCCGGCAATCCGCTCGGCGAATTTCCGAGCGGGTTCGGGCCCGATCCCGGTGAGGTCGTTGTAACCAAGCAATACGCCTCGGCGTTCTTCGGCACTTCGCTTGCCGCGACGCTCAATACGCTGCGGGTGGATTGTCTGCTGATCACCGGATTTTCGACCAGTGGTTGTGTTCGCGCGACTGCGCTCGATGCCCTACAAAATGGGTTCGCGCCGTTCGTGGTGCGCGATGGCTGCGGTGACCGCGCCGAGGGCCCGCACGAAGCTAACCTGTTCGATCTGCAGGCCAAATATGCCGAAGTGATCGACGAGGCCAGCGCACTCGCGCTTATGGCAAATCTTCCACCAGCCTGAAGCCGAGCACTGCGGTCCGGGCACCGACCAAGTCGGGGTGCTGCGCTGCGGCGCGCACATATTTGCGTGAGTTGCCCCAAGAGGCCCCGCGATCGATGTGCGAACCGCAATCCCCGCTAATGCGCGGAGCAGTATCGCTTGGCGCACCGTTTTGTGTGGAATTGAGGCAATCGAGCGTCCACTCCCAGACATTGCCGAGCATGTCGTGAAGCCCCCAGCGATTTGCTGCAAATGAACCCACTGGCGCAGTCGCAGGAAAGTGATCGTTGCAAGCGAACAATAACTCCGGGTCGGCAATATGAAACGCCCGTACGAATGAGGTATCTGCCAGATTGGCATATCTGCACGGATATTCTGCTTTCCCCCACCATTGCGGCGCTGCCACACCGGCGCGCGCGGCATATTCCCATTCGGTATTCGATGGCAGGCGAAAGTGCCGCCCGGTCCTGGTGCCTAGCCAGGCGGCATAGGCCGCCGCATCGGCCATGTTGACGCAGACGACCGGGTGCCGGTCGCTCTGGGGAAAGCCGGGGTGACGCCAGTCATGGCTGGTGTCTGCAGCCCAGGTGGAACCGGCGGCAGGATCGAGGAAGCTGCACGGACCATCGGGCCGCCAACCGGTGGCCTTGACAAACCGCGCAAACTCGCCGCGGGTCACTTCATACCGGCCGATTGCGAAGGCTTTCGCAACCTTGACCTTGCGGGACGGCTGTTCTCGCATAGCATTCACTGCAGGGTAGTGGACTGCCGCTGTTTCGGCGGGGTCACTCCCGGCGATGAAACTCCCGGCCGGCAAACGCACCATTTCGGGTCCGTGCGAGCAGCCGACCAGCGCCAAGAGCCCAAGGCCAAGAAATGTCATTCGCATTCGATCAGTTCATTCGGCAAAAGTGATCGCAACGGGATCGGATCGCTTCAAGGCGGCTCGAAGCAGGACCGCACCGCACAGCACCGAAACACCCGCCATCCATGCCAAAGCCACTCCGACCGGATTACTCTGACTTGTCACAAGCCCCGAGAAAAACCCGACCAACGGCGGACCCAGTCCCAACCCGAACAGATTTCCAACCAACAGATACAACGCCACCATCCGCCCGCGCAGTGGGGCCGGAGTGACCGCAGCGAAAGCGGTTGTCGCTACCCCGAAGCACAGCGCCAAGGCAAAATAGGTTACGCCGAGCATTACGATCAGCAGGTCCGGATGAACGGCTAGGGGACTCAGTACCGCGAATGGAACGAGCAAGCCCGCTCCCCAGCCCATTACCTGCAAGGCCCCGCTAACGCGGCCGGCGCGGACCAGTCGCCGGGCAAGCACGCCGCTCAGCAGATTGCCGGCCAATGCCGCGACCAGGACTGTAGATCCCATCTGCGCGCCCACTTCGGCGGAGCTCCACCCGAATCTGCGAATGAACAGCGTCGGCATCCAGGCGGACAGAGCATTGGCAAACATGTAGAGCATCGCGGCTCCGCCAAGCAAAGGGCCGAACAGTGCCCGCTCAGCCGACACAAACCGGACGAGACCGTGGCGAGCTACCGGTGCGCTGGCACGAGGCGGCTCGGGCAGCAGCAAGATCACCGCGACCAGCGGCAGCCCCAGAAGCCCGGCGATGATCAGGACAGTCTGCCAACTGTGCCGCGCAGCAAACACTCCGCCAAGCAGCGGCAGATGTCGCGCACCGCTGGCTGCAAAAATGACCAGCCAGCCCCCGGCGATGAGCGCAAGCCCTGCACCCACCGAAATGCCCGCAGTGAAAATAGCCAAAGGCAGCGCCCGGTCACGCGCGGGGAACCGGTCGGCCAGAAGCGAGACGGCCGCCGGCACAAGCGCCGCCTCTCCCATTCCGACCCCGACCCGGGTCGCCAGCAGCGTGTGGAAGTCAGCGGCAAAACCGCCGAGCACTGTCATCGCAGACCACACGAATAATCCGGCCGCGATTAGCCGGACGCGGTGGACGCGATCGGCCAGGATCCCCAGCGGCATTCCCAGCAGCGCATAGAAGAGCCCAAACGCGGGGCCTTGCAAAATTCCGATCTCGAAATCGCTCACTCGCAGGTCGTGGCGTAAGTCGTTGACCAGCAGACTGAGAATCTGGCGGTCGATGAACGACAAGGCGTAAGCCAGCAGCAAAACTACGACCAGATACCATCCACCGCGACCATGTGCCGGCGCTGCTGTAATCATCGATCCCAGGCTCCGCAGATATGAGTAAAACTCATAAGAAAGAGCCTTCTTATGCCGATCCGTTGCCGACACCGAATAGCGGGATTAGCGTCCGTTTCAGTCGCAGCGACGACTCGCGGACGGAGGGGACGAAGATGCAAGCCAACCAGGAACTTCGGTCGCTGAAGCGAGGGCTCAAAGTACTGGCTTTGCTCAACCAGACCGAGAACGTTTCGATCACCGAACTCGCGCGGCATTTGAAGTTGCCTCGCACCACGGCCGAGCGGATACTTCTCACCCTTCTGGCGGAAGGTTACGTTCATCGCATTCCCGACGACAAGCGCTACCGGTTGAGTTCCAAGGTATGCTCGCTGTCTGGTGGGTTCTCGGAAGACTGCCGGGTGGTTCAGACCGCCAATCCGCTGCTGTTTCGGTTGACCGAACAGATCGGTTGGCCGCTCGCGCTCGCCACCCCGTCGGGCGACAGCATGATTTTGCGCAGCACCACCGATCCCGCTACGTCGTTGTGGCTCAGTCGCCGCCGGGTCGGGGCCGAGACGCCAATTCTCAACTCGTCCAGCGGGCTTGTCGCTTTCGCCTTTTCCAGTCTGGTTGAGCGCGAGATCTTGCGCGACTTCCTGCGAAAATCGCGCGATCCGGAAAACAGGCGACTGTCGACTGACAGCGAGGCGCTCGATATGCTGCTCCAGCCGGTGCTCGACAACGGTTTCGCATTGCAGCCGCCGCCCAACAACAATCCCGAACAAAGCATCGCCTTCCCGATCTTCGTTGGCGGCAAATATGTCGCCAGTCTGCTGATGATCTACATGACCCAAGCGATGACCAGCTTTGCCATGATTGAAAAGTATGCGCCCCATTTGCGTGAGCTGGCCAAGCGGATCGGCGAGGCCGTCGAGGCCCGAGTCGAGCTCGATTGTGACACCGACCTGCATTTCCCCGCGTTTCTGCCGGGCGGAGAACAAACTCCGATGTCGCACCACGCCTGAGCGGCTCATGCGCATAGCGCTCCCGCTCCGGCGATCGGTCCATGTTGACCGACCGCGGCGAGCGCGTCCCATAACAATGCTTGCGATCCGCTCACCGCGGGCTTGCCGCTCACCGCCTCAATCGTTGCGATCGCGGCGATGGTCTGGATTGCCGTGCAAGGAATCCAGAGACCGTCGGCTGCGGGAAACGCGGCGAGTCCCGCCAAGGCGATCGAGGCAACTTCTGCCGGAGACATGTTGCCAACAGTGACGATATCAACGGGCGTCGGAATGAAACGCGATACTTCTATTCCATACTCGGCCAGGTAGCTGCGAAGCCAGCCATTTGCTTCATCAGAATATGGCGTAAGCACTGCCGGGCGCGCGATCCCCATTCGTCGTAGCGCCTTGATCGAGGTTGCACCCAAGCTTAGCGTCGGCCGATCGCTGGCAGCAGCGATCGCATCGAGCAGCCGCACCTCGGCTTGTGCGCCGGCATAGACACTGCCCAGTGTGCACGCGTAGGCAATCACCCCGCAGCCGGCACGCACCAGTTCGGCGGCAGCAAACGGTGCTTGGCCCGCAACCTCGGCATAACTACCCGGACTGCCGTCGCGTAGTGGAACGCGCATCACCGGAAACATGACTTCCTGCGGTAGCCAGTTCGGCCACTCGTATTCGAGCATTACTCCCGGAGATGGCTGAATTATACCGATCCGGCCAAGCGAGCCGGGAATACAGCGGTCCGGGAAGGCGGGATCACTCACGGTTCAATTTAACTGGAACGAGAGCGGCACGTAGTCGCTGTAGCCGGCTATGAAAACGTTGTCGCGCCGTTGGCTTAGCTTGCGGCCGAGCAAGCGCAGTGCTGGCAGCTGTGTGTGCAGATCAGCAGTAGATTCGCCCTTGCGCATGTGGATCGCAAGCACCGCACAATGCCCGTCGGACAGCGGCACAGGGATTGCTGCTCGGCCCCCGCCGGTGTCAGCATAGATAACAAGATCGTCTTCCGTCTCGGCTGCAATCAACCTTTCGAATTCGGGCGGCATTGCTTGCCGCTCTCCCGATCGCGGCAAGTCGGTCCCTTCCCCCGCTACCATGCAAACCAGTAATTCATCGCCTGCCGGCAAGGCCAGGGTCATCGTCCGTGCCAGCTGCTTACTGCAGGCAGCCATCGGCTCGATTGCTTCGGGTACTAGCCGACCGGCAGGATTACCGCCCCCCATTAAATCGAGTCCCAGCTTCGTCAAAACGAAGATCGACCCACCGGGGACCCGGCGCGCGTAACCATGACTTTCGAAGACTCCGAGAAAGGACCTGCCCGTTGCAGGAGTTAACCCTGTCAGTCCCGCGAATCCCGCAAGATCGAGCGGTGCCGCCCGTCCCAAGGTCGCGAGTGCGCGCAGACCCACGCGAAGTGTCTCGGAATCGCCAGCCGCAATCATCAGTTTATTCCCCTGCGGTGAGTGGCGGAACTTTCGCAGTCCGGCCCGCTGGAACGCAACTTGAACGGCCAAGCTTGCCCGCTATCCGGTTCAATAAAGGCAATGTTTGATGCTTTCACCGCATAGCGGGATTAACCCAGTGAGCCTCGCAGCTCGGCATCCTTGCGGATTAGATTGGCTGAAACCCAGCCACGTTCCCTGGTACTGTCGCTGGCTTGCTGAGGAGTTTCCATGTTTCACCTTGCTTGGTTCACCAACCCGCGTGCGCATGGCTGGACAGCCAACGGTGCCGATCGCTGGGCTGGCAACGACATCTATCCCGAGCGCTGGCAGACACTGTCGTTCCTGAAGGACATGGTTCGCCAACTTGAAGGGGCCGGCTTCGATTTCATCATGATCGAAGACCATGTCGTCCTGACCAATGATAAGCAGAATCTCGAACCGCGGATCGATCCGATGATCGTCATGCCAGTGCTGGCCGAGGCAACGCGCAAGCTCGGCATTATCGGTACCTTTTCGTCGAGCTTTTATCCGCCGTTCCTGCTTGCGCGTCAGCTCAACTCGCTGGATCACGTTTCGCGCGGGCGGTGCGGGTGGAACGTTGTAACTTCGTCCGAGGATTGGGCCGCGCAGGCGTTCGGCCGCGACAAGCAACCGCCACATGACGAACGTTATGCGATCGCCGATGAGATGCTCGATCTGGTCAAGCAACTGTGGGACGCATGGGAGCACGACCCGTTCGAGATGAGCGCCGAGACCGGTCGTTACGTCGATCCGAACAAATTCCGCGAATTCAAATTCGAGGGTAAGTATCACCGGTCAATTGGTCCGCTCAATGTGACTCGCTCGCCGCAGGAGCGCCCGGTAATCTGCCAGGCTGGATCGTCGCCGGCCGGGCGCGATTTCGCCGCCAAGCATTCGGAGGTCATATTGTGCTCGACCTTCGGGCGTGACAGCGTGCCTGCGCTCAAAGAGTTTCGCGATGACATCCGGGCTCGGATGGTCGCCCACGGTCGCGATCCGGACGATGCAAAGGTCATGTTCCTGATTTCACCGGTCGTCGGCGATACCGCGGAAGCGGCGCAGGCGCGTTACGAGGAAGTGGTCGGCATGACCCCGACAATCCTAGCCCAGCGGCTTGGGCGGCTGACTCTGCACACTGGACTCGACTGGACCAAGTTCGATCTCGACGCGCCTTTCCCCGATATCGACCCAGCCGACATTGAGGGCTTTCAGGGCTTCGTCGCCTCGATCAAGGCCAAAGCTTCGGGCGGCAAAACGTTACGCGAAGCACTGTGTGAGCAAGAGACGACTTCGCTCAAGCTGATCGGCACGCCCGAACAAGTCTCTGACAAAATGGAAGCGGCGATGGCCGAAATCGGCGGTGACGGTTTCCTAATGCATGCCCGCCCGCTGACGCGCCGCTATCTTGCCGAAGTGCTCGACGGGCTGGTGCCGTTGCTGCAGCGCCGGGGCCTAGTGCGGACCACATACGAAACATCCACGCTGCGCGGACATCTAGCGCAGTTTTAGGGAACTTCGCTTCGTCCGATCGGTAACGGCGGACGAAGCGTCAGTATCATCACTGAGGACGCGGCGAACAGCGCGGCACCGACCAGCAAGGCGACATCGTAACTGCCGTAGTGGTCATAGGCGAGGCCGCCGAGAAGCGGGCCAAGCCCTGCGCCGATCCCGTAGAGCGCATAGAGCAGCCCATATGTCTTGCCGTAGTGCGCGCGGCCGAAGAACGAGGCGCAAAAATAGGCGGCGATGTCGTGCTCGGCCCCGCCGGCAAGACCGACCAACGCGATTGCGAATCCGCACAGCCACAGATTGTTCCCGGCACCGAGCAGGATTAGGCACGACACTGCCGGCAGCGCGAACATGAAGAAGGCCACTATCGGGCCGCGGACGCGATCGAGCAAAAAGCCGCTGGTCAAACGTCCACAGGTAACCGAAATGCCGATCAGTGCTGCCAGCGCGGCGGCCCTTGAGGCAACGATCCCACGATCGGTCAGCAGCGGTATGGTATGAATCATTACCGCCGAAACCGCGAGCGCCAGGATCAGGAATGCCGCCGCCATCTGCCAGAAGCATAGCGTCCGCACGGCCCGCGCGAATGAAAAGCTCGTATCGTCTAAACTGCTGACTCGCATGCTCGCATCCGGCGCCGTGTCCTCTGGTTCGCGGAAGAACGCGTAAGTCAGTGGTAGCCCGAGCACCAGCGGCAGCGCAGCAAGACCAAGATAGGCTGCTTGCCATCCGCCTTGCGCCATCAGAAAACGCAGATAGGTCGGTAAAGCCGCGCCGATCAGGCCGGTGCCGACCAACGACAGGCCAAGCGCCAAGCCGCGCCCGGCCACGAACCATCCAGTTACCGCCCGGCTCCACGTCATGGTCATGGTGCCGGCCCCAAGGATCGCCACCGCGACGTAGCCAGCGTAAAATTGACTCAGTGTCCCCATCTGAGTCATGGCGGCAAACGCTGCAATCAACAAAACCTGCGACCAGAGAACCACCCGGCGCGCGCCAAAGCGATCGGCCATTGCTCCGGCAATCACGCCTGCCGCCAGACCGCCGAAGCTGAGGAACATCGGCGCGGTGGTGATCTCGGCGCGGGACCAACCAAACTGCTGGTGGAGCGGATCTACCAGCACGGAAAAGCTGTAACTAGCCAAAGGAACTGCGCCGCAGCCGGCCCCAAACGCAGTGGCTAGAACGACCGGCCATCCGCGGGCAAATTCGTGGCGCCGAACGGTGATCAAGCAACGATTCCTTTGCCCGTGCTTAGCAGCAGGTCCAGCTCTGCCAGATCCTCGGCGGCAGGAGCCCAGTTGGCCGCAAAAGCATTGGCGCTGACCTGCGCCACCTTGGTTGCCCCCGCAATGACGCTCGACACTTCGGGCCGCGCAAGTAGCGCACCGATCGCAACGTCGACCATGCCAATGCCGCGGGCAGCGGCAAACGCGGCCAATGCCTCGATCTTGTCGTAGGTTGCCGCGTCGATTTCACGCCCGGCCATCCGGGTCCCCGCAGGAGCAGGCTTGTCACGGCGGTACTTGCCCGTAAGCCAGCCGTTGGCGAGCGGGAAATATGGCAGCAGACTAACTCCAACCCGAGCGCAGGCCGGAATAAATTCGGCCTCCGCGCCGCGCTCGAGCAGGCTGTAGTGGTCCTGTGCGGCAACGAACCGCGCGGTGCTAATGCTGCGCGCGATCCGGTCGGCATCGACCAGCTGCCAGCTGGCAAAGTGCGAGTGGCCGATCGCTCGCACTTTACCTTCGACCACTAACTCATCGAGCACCGCCAGCGTCTCTTCGATCGGGGTGCGCGGATCGGGCCAATGCATTTGATAAAGGTCGATGTAGTCGGTGCCGAGCCGCCGCAAACTGGCCTCGCATGCCTGGCGGATATACTTACGGGAACCCCACCTGATTGGCCCTGCCGGGTCGAGACCCGATCCCCACTTGGTCGCGAAGATAACCTGCTGGCGGCGATCCTTGAGAATCGCGCCAAGCTGCTCTTCCGAGCCGCCATCGCCGTAGACATCGGCGGTATCATACAGCGTGATACCCGCATCGAAAGCGGCGTCGATTATTGCTCGAGCTTCGGCCAGGCCAAGCGAACCATAGACGGTTCCGCTGGCAGCATGAACCGGTCTGGCGCCGAAGTTGTTGCAACCCAGCCCCACCGCCGAAACCTTGAGACCCGATTGGCCGATTTGCCGGTAATGCATTCAGGTGTCCTTACAGCTGCAAGTGAAGACTACCTCTGCTTCTTTGCAGATCGATCGGGCGGCGCAATTCTACCCGTCAATCGGGCTTTGATCTTGCTTTGTCGTTATGTGCGCTGCGCATGGCCGGTTGCGATATTCGCATTTCGGGACCGCTTTACCCGATTGCTGGTCAAACCCGGAACCCCCGCTTGTTTAACATTGTTGCGCTGCGCCAAGTTCAAAAAGCGAAAGAAGTCCCAAACTTCCACGCTTCAGGGCCAACCGTTTCTATATCGCTGCACTTTTGAGGGGTTTCATCCATGAAGAAGATACATCTGACCGCATTGCTCGGCGCGACCGCGTTTACCGCAATGTTTCCTAGCGAAGCTGCCTATGCGCAGGCTGCGGCACAAACCGCTACGCCCGCTGCCGACGATGACAGTGCCAGCGACGATTCGATCATCACCGTCACTGCGCGCAAGCGTGATGAATCGATCGTGGACGTGCCTTTGGCAATCTCGGTGGTCGGAGAGGCGAAGCTGGAGCGACTGAATCTCAAATCGACCAGGGACATCGCAAACTACGTTCCCGGTCTTGAATTCAGCGATTTCACGCAAGGCAATTCGCGCAACGATCGCGGTGCGAACCGGACGATCATCTTCCGCGGGCTGAACCTGGCCAACAATGGCGGCAGTACCACTCAAGCGGCCTCGGTATTTCTGGACGGTGCGGCGGTGATCGGCAACGAAATCCCGGCCAGCCTCGATATCGGCGCGGTCGAAGTGCTGCGCGGCCCGCAGAGTGTTTATTTCGGACGCGCTTCGATGACGGGGGCGATCTCCTATCGCACCAAGGCGATCCCCAATCATCTCGAAGTCGCCGCGAATATGGAACTCGCAGAACGCAAGGGGTTCAGGCTCGAAGCGAGCCTTGCCGGACCGCTTGTAACCGACGTCCTCGGCTTCCGGGTCAGCGGGCTTTATGAAACAAACGATGGGTACATCAAAAATGCCTATGATCCGAGCGGACCAAAGCTCGGGGCCCGTTCGCGTCGGTCGGTGTCGGGAACGCTCGGCTTCACTCCAACTCCCACGATCGATATCAAGCTTTATGCCAATTACTTCGAGGACGAAGACGGCCCCTCGGCGACGGTGAATATCTTCCCGGACGCGCAGTATGCCGGGACCGCGACAACACAAGGCGCATTGGTTAACCTGGGTACAGTGACCAACTGCATTCGCGGGGTCAACGCCACGCTGAATGGTGCCACCACGCTGGCCCGGGCTACGATTTGCGGACCTGTGCCTGACGTCTCGCATGCCATCGCTTACTCCCGCACCGACATTCCTACCGAAATTTCATCGGTCATTTTCGGCCTCAATCCGTTCATCAAAGCCGAACACTTCAAACGGATGGCCGGACAACAGCGTCACGCGTTCAATTCCCACGCGACGATCAACTTCGACCTCAGCGACAATCTCAAATTGCAGTCAATCACCGGTTATCACGTCTCGACCATTGTGCTGGCCGTCGACGGTGCCGCACAGCCGATCCAGCCGACATCTGCGTTCAGCGTGTTGTTCTTCGGATTGACCAGCAAGTTCAAGGATTTCAGCCAGGAAATCAGGTTGAGTTCGAACCCCAAGAAATCGTTCAGCTGGACCATCGGTGCGAACTACATCAACGCCGATATCCTTTCGGAAGCGTTCAACAGCTTCTTCACAAATACGCAGCCGACCTTGGCCAATCCGACCCCTGTCCAGACCACCAACGGAGCGTCGGGCGCATTCAATGTCGCTGAAAACAGGGCGAAGACCTATGGCTTTTTCGCCGGCGCCTATTTCAAGACGATGGACGACCGCCTTACGTTGAGCGCAGAAGCGCGCTACCAGATCGATAAGCGCTTCACCCAGACACTGGCACCGGCCACTTTGGCAGTGGTGACGACTTCGCCTATCCTCAACAAGGAATTCAAGGCATTCTATCCTCGCGTATCGATCGACTATGATGTCGGCGGCGGGAAAAAGATTTATGCTTCCTATGCCAAAGGTGGCCGGCCTGGCGGCTTCAACTCCGGCCTTCTGAGCTTCCTCGATCCCAACAACTCCCGTTATGCGACCTGTGGGTGCTATACCGCCGCGGTTGCCCAGATTACGCAGCTGTTCGGTGTCACCAGCCCAGATTACAAACAGGAAGGCCTGTCGATCGGCGAACTCGGCTTCAAAGGATATCTGGACAACAATCGGGGCTATTTCGATTTCAATCTCTACTACGGGCAGGTCAGCAATCAGCAGGTGACGCAGGCTCAGGTTATTACCGCGCTGGTGCCGCCCACTACCCTGAGCATCATCACCAATACCGGCAAGACCGAGATTTTCGGGTTGGAATTCACCGGAAACTACCGTTTCACTCCTGAGCTTTCGCTAGACACGACATTCGCATGGAACCACACCAAACGCTTGAGCTACATCGACAATGCTCCGGGCACGATCGCGATTTACGGCTTTTCGGACTTCAAGGGTTTGAAGCTGCCGTTAGCACCCGAAATCAGCGGTTCGGCTGTGTTGTCGTATGAGCGTTCGAAATCGGATAGCTGGTCCCCGCTTGGCAGCATTGCGTTCGTCTATCGCGGCAAACAATGGGCCGATATCGGCAACTTTGCCTATATTCCGGGACGTGCAACGGTCGACCTTCACGCCGGCGCCAAGAACGGCAACTTCCGGATCGAAGCGTTCGTGAGCAACCTGTTCAACAACAAGACCTACCCCGGCGGCAACATCGCAGCCGAATTCGGCATCAACCAGGTCGGCGGGATCCGCTCGCAGTACAGCGGCTTCTTCGGTGCCTATGCCGAACCGCGCACCTTCGGCATCCGGATGGGAGCCAGCTTCTAACACCCACCTCCCTCGGGTGGACCAAGGGGCCCGTCACGGAAGTGGCGGGCCCTGTTGGTTTTGAGAGTGAACGTTGGCCTCGGCACGAGATGAGGCGGCAGGGATGATCGATGCCAGACTCGGCGGAACCTAGTGCGGCGTGAACGGTCCCCAATTGGCGGCGTCTTTTACATTGCCCTTGCCGCCATAGCGGGCCTGGACGGGATACGGGTAGGCCGGGCGCGAAAACTGGACATTGTCGGGCGTTAAGTACTCGGCGTAGGTCACCGGTCCGGCAAACCGGGCGAAGCGGTTGAGCTTTTGCGCCAAGACCATGTCGGGAGCCTCGCCGCGTTCGACCCAGGCTTCAAGGTAGCTCAAGTAGTCGACCGTCTCGGCTCCGCCGCCAACTTGTGGAATGTGGTTCTCGCCCGGGATCATGAACAACCGGAAAAAATCCTGCGTAGCGGCGCGGCCGCCCATTAGGCGCTCGACCGTCTCGTAGTAGAGCGGCGGGTTGCTCGGGTATGTCGCCTCGTCGGCCCAGCCTTGATAAAGGATCAACTTCCCGCCACGGGCCTTGAACGCCCGCAGATCGGGGTTGGTGGCGTCGTTGAAAATCCACGCGTAAGGATATTTGTAGGGATTGGCGAGGTGCCAGACATAACGACCCGGCGCACCGTCTTTGCCAACATAGGCCCCCAGCCAGCCGAGTTCCGATCCTGGCATCGCACCGTTGGCATAGACGCGGGTCAACGCTGCGACCTGGTCGGGCATGAGGCAAGCCGGAGTCTTGGTCCCCGAGCAGGCGAGCTGCGCCGGCGTGAAGCTGCACCGCCGCGGATCCGAAATGAACCCGTCAGCGGCATTATCGTCGCGATCGCAGCGAGCAACGGCGGCGGCGTGAACCATGATCACGTCGTCCTGCGAGATGATCGGCTTTCCGCCGGGATTGAGAGCTGCGACACTGTCGCGAAGCGCGGGCCCCACTTCGGGCTGCGCCGCCCCGGGCCGGCCCATGGCGGGTTCGCCCGCAATGATGCCATCGAAGTCCTGTGGAAACCGCTGCGCTTCGACCAGACCCTGACGCCCGCCAGTCGACGCGCCGAAGTAGTAGGCGTACCGGGGTTTGGCCTTGTAGAATGCCTCGGTCACCACGCGCCCGGTAATATTCGCGACATGGGTCGCCCGGAATCCGAAATCGATCTCGCCGGGCACATTGTCGATTGCCCACAGATCGTCGTAAAACGTGCCCTTATGGCCAAGGTCGGCCGCGAGGCATGCATAGCCGCGCGAGACCACGATCTGGCAACCATCGTCAAGAATGTCGCCGCAGCGCCCTCCGCAGCCAGTCTGCGCGAATTTTCCGTTCCAGGTCGAAAGCGGCAACCACATCCTATAGCCGATGGTCGGCGCGATGCGGCCGTTGACCAGACACAGCGCGGGCATCTCGTCGGTGGCCTGCTTCGCCACCGCACTGACGATCAGCGAGGGTGCGTCGCGGGTCTGCGAAAAATCGACGTCCTTAAGCGCGGCGCAAGCCGCTGCAGCGTCTCCCGGCGGCGCACCGGTGCCGGGGGGAGTAGGCCTGGCCGCGACCGGAATTGCCGCCAATGCCATGCCCGGCTGGGCGATCAGCGCCAACACTGCTGCCCCGCCAGCAAGCTGCCGCAGCCAGGTCATTTTCCGGCTTTCGATTTGACCGCAGCATCGCGCTCGTCAGGCCAACCCGCGCCTAGCCCTTTGCCATCCTCGACATGCGCGATTATCTCGATCTGGGTAATCTTGCCGTTCACGATCTTAAACCGCTCAGCCTCGTGCACGGTATAAGTTCCGGCGGGCTTGGTCACCGCGACCTTGTATTCGGTATTACCGGCCTTGGTCGTGGCCGAGCCGCCTCCGTTGCTGTCTTTCAAATCGACGTCGAGCAGGAACAGCACCACCACTTCGCCCCCGCGTTCATCGACGTACATCCGCAGATCGCGCGCGCCCTCGACCATGCCGGTGCGGGCAAAGCTTTCGCGCACCTCGGTCGGTCCCTTCGCGTTGGTCAGCGCGTTTTCGGTACGGCGAACGTTGTCCGAGAGCGGAATCTTGCTGCCATCGTGCGAGATCAGGGCATCAATATAGGACTTGGCGACAAGTTCGATGCAGCTGCGACTATTATCGGTGCAGCCAGCCTTGGCCGGGCCAGCGCTGACGCTGGCTGCAGACCTGTCACATCCCGCAAGGGCGAGCAGCGCGAATGCAAATAAGGGGCGCTTGACGATCATATCGGGGCCTTTCGCTAATTCGAATGCAGCCTATGCCGCGCCGGCCTGCAGTCAATCGAGACGCAGCAGCGCCGCGCGCAGTGCCCATTATGTGGTTACAGCTCACGCAGCACGCGAAAGCCCAGGCTCGACGAGCGCATCGCCGGGGGCAAACTGAAGCGGGTGGCCGAACGCAGCGTCGACACGCTGTTGTGCCACGAACCGCCGCGGATCGAGCGTCCGGCGCAAGGTTCGACCGCTGCCGAGCCGGCAACAGCGGCAAAGCAATCTGCGGTCCATTGCCAGGCGTTGCCGTACATATCGTGAAGGCCGAACTGATTGGCGCGGAACCTGCCGACCGGGCTGGTATAGATGTAGCCATCTCTGCACGACGGGTTGGCGCTCTTGTCGGCGGTAAATACCGCCGCGTAGAGTTGATCGCCGCCATTGGCGCGCGTGCAGATGTCGCTTGCTTCATCGCCCCACCACCGCGCAGTCTGCGTTCCACCGCGCGCTGCATATTCCCACTCGTCCTCGCGGGGCAGACGATAGCGCTGCCCGGTGCGCGCCGAAAGCCACGCTGCATATGCAGCCGCGTCGTCCCAGCTGACACAGACGGCGGGCTCGTCGCCGCGCTGGGAAAATCCCGGCCGGGCAAAATTATATCCTGCCAGCGCGGTTGCGCTCCATTTGCCGTCAATCGCGATTGTGCAGCCATCGACCTTGCGCCCGGTAGCACGGACGAAGGCGGCAAATTGCGCTTTGGTGACATGATATTTGCCGATGGCGAAGGGCCGCTCGAACTTCACCTTTCGCTGAGGATGCTCGAACGCGGCGAAAGCAGGTGTGCGGGCTTCGCGGGAGGTTTCGGCCTCAGTCGATCCGAGCAGTGCTGACCCGGCAGGGATTGTCACCATTTCAGGCAACGGCCCACGCGGTTTGGCCGAGATCGTTTCAGTGCCGGCGAGAAGGGTAACAATTCCGATTCCGCACATCCAGGGCTTGAGCATACGGCCGCCTTTTTCGAGCGAATATCGGCGTTTGTTAGCCCGCGGGACAGCATCGACGTAGTTTACCTACTGCTTTCACCGCATAGCGGGACAACTCCGCTTATAGCTGTGAGCATCCACTTAGCGCACGCATCATGGCGAAGAATGCGGAGCCCATTCCGCGCGGGAGTACCCAGTGGCCGGCTTGACGATTGCCTTGGCTTTGACCGCTGCAGTGGTGGCCAGCACTGCTCCGGCCAAGGCCGTGCCGGTGATCAGGGATTGCAGCGACTGCCCCGATCTGGTCGCCGTACCGGCGGGCCGCGCTGTGCTTGGATCGACTGCGCAGGAGCGGGCAAATGCAGGGATAGTCCCGCTGTTCGGCGATCGCGAAGGACCACAATACCGAGTGATATTCGGTAAAGGCTTTCTGATCGGCCGGACAGAGGTGACGCGGGGGCAATATCGTGCGTTCATTGCCGCTACCGGCTATCCAACCGCACCCAGCTGCGGCGTCTACGATACCGCAACCGATGGCTGGGGTCCGCAGTCAGGCTACGACTGGACCAAGCCCGGCTTCGCGCAGGACGATAACCATCCAGTGGTCTGCATCAGCTATGACGATGCCCGTGCCTACGCCGCATGGCTAAGCCGCAAGACCGGCAAGTCCTACCGCCTGCCGAGCGATGCCGAATGGGAATATGCCGCGCGAGGGGGCACGACCACGCCCTGGTATTGGGGCAATGCCCCGGAAGCGGGCTGTGCAATCGCCAACTTGCTGTCGGCTGGCACCATTACCGCGCTGGGATCGCCCAAGAGCACCTCAGACCGTCTGGTCTGTGCCAATCCGCGCAACTTCACCGTACCGGTCGCGTCGTACCCGGCTAACCCGTTCGGGCTCTATGACATGGCGGGCAACGCCTTCGAATGGGTCGCCGATTGCAACAGCGCGGACAACCGCGACGGACACACCGACGGCACTGCACGCACCACCGGGGACTGCACACGGCATTATCTCAAAGGGGGTGCGTTCCACACCCCGTTCTGGCTGACCCGGTCGGCGGTGCGCGGTGCCCCGATCCCGGGAGATCTGCACATGTTCGCCGTCGGCTTCCGCGTCGCGCGATCGATCGATACCAATTGAAGGGAAAATGCCGATGCATCGGACACTTGCTGCTGCCTTGCTCCTGACGCTTGCGTTTGCCCGCCCCGGTTATGCCGGGACCGATCCTGCGGCAGGCAAGAAGGCCGGTGATACTTTTAAGGACTGCTCCGAGTGCCAGACGATGGTGATTGTGCCGGCCGGTACTTTCATCATGGGCTCAAGCGCGGAAGAGCGCGCCCGTGAAGGTGTCCCCGAAACCTTCGGATCGCACGAAGGCCCGCAAGTGAAGATCACGATCGCCAAGCCCTTTGCCTTCGCCACTACCGAGACGACCAAGGCTCAGTGGGCCAGGTTCGTCACCGCGACCAATCGCCCAATCCCGACCCAGTGCTATGACTACAATCCCGATGAGGACAGCTGGGCGGGCACACCCGGCAAGGTCGTCAACTGGGAGAACACCGGGTTCGCCCAGACCGACACCCATCCTGCAGCCTGCATCAGCTGGCAGGATGCGACCGACTATGCAGCGTGGATGGCAAAGACTACCGGGCAGAAATACCGGCTCGCGACCGAGGCCGAGTGGGAATATGCGGCGCGTGCCGGTACTACCACTGCGCGGCCGTGGGGCGATAGCGTGGCACCGATCTGCAACAAGGCGCGGATCATGACCAGCGGCACGTTTGAAGCAATTCACAAAGGTGAAAGCTGGGTGGGCGAGCTCCTCTGCGCCGAGGACGAAAGCTATACAAAGCAGGTCGGCAGCTACGACGCCAATCCTTGGGGCATCTACGACACTTTGGGCAATCTGTGGGAATGGGTGGCCGATTGCGCGGCGCCCGATCATTCCAAATTGCCCACCGACGGCACTGCCCAAACTGCCGCCAATGGCGGAGATTGTGAGCACCGCATCACCAAGGGCGGTGCATTCCACAGCCGGGTCTGGCTGGCACGCCCGGCCACCCGTGGTGACGGCCAGGAGCCCAATAATCGCCCGGTCGCTTCGGGCATCCGCATCGTGCGCGAAGTCAACTGAATCCGAGAAAGGTCACTCTAGAATGCGTAAACTTTCTTCCTTCGCTGTGGCGCTCGCCACCGGGACGGCGCTGGTGACAGTGCTGATGCCGGCAAACGCCCAAACGTCCCCAGCCGCGACCGGCGACCCTGTTGCCGGAGCCAAGACATTCGGGCAGTGTCGGTCGTGCCATGCAACCACAGCGGGCGCGCCCGACGGCATCGGTCCGAACCTGTTCGGGGTTTACAACTCAAAGGCAGGCACCAGGCGCAAGGGCTACGCCTATTCTACGGCGCTGAAGAGTTCGCGGCTGGTCTGGAACGATGCAACACTAGATCGCTGGCTGACCAACCCGGCTACGACTGTTCCCGGCACCAAGATGACCTTTATCGGGCTGCAGCGCAAACCGATGCGCGACAATGTGATCGCCTATCTCAAAACGCTGAAATAGCGGCATCCGCTGTTTCGCCGCGCCGTAACAGGCGTGCCGATGCCAAACAGGCTCCAGCTGCAACCAGAAACATTGGAACCAATGCCTGTAGCGCGATGCGGAGGGATTGGATGCCGTAATCGGCGCTGGCCCACTGGCTGACCAGGCCGATGGCATAAGGTCCGCATCCCAAACCGATCAAGTTGAGGCACAACAGCAGCAATGCGCTGGCGGTGCTGCGCTGTTCGGGTGCCACCAATTCGGACACAATCGCCACCGACGGGGCCAGGTAAAAAATCGACAGCGCCAGCGCCGCACCGAACAGCGGCAGAGCAAGATGCCAGTCATGCAGATTGACTGCAGCAAGCAGCAGCGGAGCCCCGAGCGCCAACGCTCCCGCCGGGATCAGTGCGTACATCCGCCGGTCTTGCGGTCCGAAGCGGTCGCTCAACCAGCCGCTGGTCCAGATCCCCAACCCCAGCCCGATCGCCAGAGTCAGGCTAAGCCATGAGCCGACCTCGCTCAGGGTCATGCCCAGCACCCGGATGAGATAGGTCGAAACCCAGGCCATCAATCCGTAACAGGTAAAGGCACCCAGCGCTGCCGATAGCGATACCATTAAGAGTTGCGGCGAGCCTGCAAACATGGCGAGTCCCTGCCCGAGCGAAGGCGCCTCCTTTTTCTCGGCTTCGGCAGCGCGCGGTTCACGGACCAGCACCAGGAGCAGGCCGGTCAGCACAATCCCGGGCGCAGCCACTGCGACAAACGCGGTCCGCCAGCCGTAGCTGGCTGCAATCCAACCGCCCATCGCGGTTCCGCCACCAATGCCTAGCGGTACCCCCATAGAATAAATTGCAAGTGCGCGGGCCCGGTTGTGAGCTGGAAAAAGATCGGCGATTAGCGAATAGGACGGCGCGACTCCGCCGGCCTCACCAACCGCAACGCCAATCCGTGCCGCCGCGAGCGAGAAAAACCCCGTCGCCAATGCGCAGGCCGCGCAAAACCCGCTCCATGCGGTGCAAGCAGTTGCGATCACCCAGGTCCGCCGGGTACGATCAGCTAGCCAAGCAATCGGCACCCCTAACGTGGTATAGAACAGGGCGAACATGAACCCGGTCAAAAGGCCTAATTGGCTGTCGCTCAGCCCGAATTCCAGGCGGACCTGCTCTGCCAGCACTGCCATGATCTGCCGGTCCATGAAGTTGAACAGATAAATCACCGTCAAAAGAGCCAGTGTTCCGTTACGTCCGATCCGGCCATTCATTGCAATTCCCCCGCGTTTCGCAGTGGTTAACGTGCCGGGCGAGCAAACGGAGCCAAGATTTGCGCGCACCCGCATAGCGGTAAATGTTGGCAGGGTAGCTTCGAGCCGCGCGCCGATCGCCTAGGTTAGCCTACCGGCCGCAGCAGGAGCATGCCATGTTCACATCGCGAAGAATTGCCTTGGCCGCGCTTCCACTCCTGGCAGTAAGTGCTGCTCCTGCAGCGCCAGTTGCCCCGCCGCCTGCGCCCGTCGCGGCTCCGGTCGTCATCCACCACCAAGATGTTCCGCTGATCACCGTTTTTGCTTGGGAGCGCTGGGGCAACTTCATCAACGCGCAGCCCGGTAGCGGGGTTGAAATACCTTACGATGCGGCGCGGCTGCAGGTAAAGGTATACGCGTTTCCGAGCGGCGAGGTCCGCGCAATCCGGTTCGGCAATGGCGTCCGCACGCATCGGCATGTCAATTTGACCGACACGATTCTTTACAGCTGGCAAGCGCACCGGGTGCAATTCGTCGATAGCTTGGCAACTGTTACCGAGCCGGGTGATTTCGCGCTGCATCAAAAGGGCGTTTATCATTCGGGCGAAGAAATCCGCCGCGGCGGTGGGATCGATCTCGAATTCGCGCTGCCTTTCAAGGGCGTGCACAACGATCCCACCGGTTACTGGTCGCTTGCACGCGACAATCCGGTGCAGCCAGCCGCCAGCTGGTCAGTGTCGGGCCGGATCATTGAAGCGACCGGCGTGGCGGCAACGGCGGCGGCTCCCACAAATGCCGCGCGCTACCGGGTCCGCACCGCGAGGTTACCAAATTACGCTGCGCGCGAAGTCTATCTGCCTGCCGGCACCGTGCTGCCGCTGCGTGACGATGGGGGTGACCGACTGCTGTTTGTGCTCTCTGGACACGTCAGGCTTACGCTCGGGGGCAAAGTCTATCCGCTGGAAAGCGAGGACGCGGCGCGGATCGAGCGCGGAGCCGATGCCCGTATCGATGCGCTCGATGACGTCATGTTCGTCGAAGCCGCAGTCCCGCCGGCGCTTGCAAAGTAGTGTCCGAACTTCGGTTAAGGCCCATCGCAACCCTTTCGCTGTTCTCCACAAGGGAACAGTCACGCTCGACATCGAAGGGTATGTAATGAGTAAACGAATGACCGGCGACATAGGCGAGAGTCTCGCCGCGATCGTCGGCAAAGAAAATGTATTAAGCGATCCTGCCGAGCGGGCGTTTTTTTCGACCGACCTCGCCGGATCAGGTAAGACGACCAGCGCCGTCGTCAAGATCGCATCCACTCAGCAACTTGCTCAGGTCGCTAAACTGTGCACCAGCAAAGGCATCGCAATCATCCCCCGAGGCGGCGGATTTTCCTATACAGGCGGCTACACGCCGACCAGCGAAGCCAGCGTCATCGTCGATCTGCGCGGTCTCGACCAGATCATCGAAATCAACGAGCAAGACCTATACGTGCGCGTCGGTACCGGCTGCACTTGGGAACAGCTTTACACCGCGCTCAAAGCCCGCGGATTGCGCACCCCCTATTTCGGACCGATGTCAGGCTATAGCGCAACCGTGGGCGGGGCACTGTCGCAAGGGTCGTTCTTCCTCGGTTCGACCGAATACGGCACAGTGATGGAATCTGTGCTGAGCCTCGAAATGGTACTTGCCAGCGGCGAAATCATCCACACTGGATCGGACAGCGCCGAAGGGGTCGGGCCGTTTTACCGGAATTACGGACCCGACCTGACAGGGTTGTTTCTGGCCGATACCGGTGCGCTTGGCATCAAAGCCGTCGCCACGCTAAAGCTCATCCAGTTTCCTCCCCACCAAGCCTATGGCAGCTTCACCTTCGAGCGCGGCGAAGACGCCTTGGCGGCGCTCTCGCAGATCGGCCGGCTGGGGCTAGCGGCTGAGGCCTATGTATGGGATCCCTATTTCGTCGAAGCGATGAGCAAGGCATCGACCGGGATGAAGCAGGATCTTCAATTCCTGAGCGCAGTGGTGCGCAATTCAGCGGGCCTGATCGATGGCTTGAGCGCAGCCGCCCGGATTGCGCTCGCGGGCAAGACCGTGTTCCGGCTCGGCAGTCACATGCTCCATACCATCATCGACGATCACAGCGCCCAAGGTGCCGCGCAACGGCTCAAGCGGGTGCGCCAAATAGCTCAGAAGCACAAAGCGCGGGAGGTTGCGCCGTCGGTCCCGCGTGCTTTGCGGGGCATGCCGTTCACTAACTTTAACGTGCCCGAGCGGCGCACATTGCAGCGCAACCTTCCGACTAACAGCCTCTATCCGCACAGCCGCGCTGCAAAAGCGCAGCAGGAAATTCGCGCCTTGTTCGACGCCGAAGCCGCTCGTTTGCATTCCAACGGAGTCAGCGTCGGCACGGTCTATTTTGCAGTAGGTAAAAATGCTTTGTGCATCGAACCGTTGCTGTACTGGGACGATCCGGTCCATTTTCATCACAACCGCATCGCCGAGCGAAGCGATCTGGCCGCGCTCGCCCAAACGCAGGAGCCGCCCGCAGCAACCCGTTTTGCCGCGGATTTGCGCGAACGCCTGAAGGGCGTGATGAAAGCCAATGGCGCGGTTCACGTCCAGATTGGCAAGGCATACGATTATCTACCATCCCGCGAACCACGCGTGGCCGAGCTCGTCAGGCAGATCAAAGCCGCCGTCGATCCCGCTGGATTGATCAATCCTGGTTCGCTGGGCCTGCAGTAGCGTGACCTTAAGCGTCTAGAGATTCCCATCGCAACGAATGCGCCTGCTCCTATTTTGCAGGAGGGGAGAGCAGAATGCCATTGCTCAGACTGTACGGCGTAATGCATAGTTTCGGTAAAATTCGAAGCGATCACTTTGAGCGCCGCAATCGCAAGGTTATTCGGCAAATCCGCTAGATTAAGGAACATGCAACGTCGAGTGCATTGGATACAAACCAAAGCACAATCTGAGAGTCCCACAGAATCCATAGGATACTTTTTGAACCGGTTGCGGATTAACAGAAACTCGGGTTCAACCTAGGGTCAGGACTCATTGATCATAACCAGTAGCAGCAGGTTGCTGCGATTGAGATGGCGGACATGAAGGTATGGGCGCAGCGGTCGTAGCGGGTCGCGACGCGGCGCCAGTCTTTGATCCTGGCGAAGACGTTTTC